>JAUXWY010000193.1 GCA_030681235.1 Pirellulaceae bacterium
TGTATTTTTTATCACTCGGAACCAGCAAGTGGATCGGGAACTGCGCCGGTCGATCACCGCGTCCGGCCGAGTCTCTCAGCCGATCAAATTGGTCGAAGTGGATAATTCGCCAATCGAGTTTCAGCCCAAGGTCGACGGCAAGAGTTCGGCGGAGATTGTTTTTCAGGCTCGGCGCTTGCCCACGTTCTTTACCTTTGCCGCCATTTGCGACGACATGATGCGGCGGCGTGGCGAAAACCTCGTGATTGTCTGCACCCGAGAAAAGGCGACCGTTCAGGTTCAGGTCGACGGGCAATGGCATACGTTGGCTGAAATGAATTCGGCGCAAGGGCAGGGAGTGATTGGAGTCGCTCAGGTGCTCATTGGTGCCGGCCCGGAAACTTCCAATCGTCCCCTCGCGGGTCAGTTGGGAATCAAGAAGGACAAGGAAAAAGCCGTGCTTCGCGTGTCCGTGACGCCGACCAAGACCGAGTACCGCGCGCAGTTGCGAATCGAAGCTCCATCGGACAAAGTCCTCAGTTTGGCGGAACTGGGTTTGCAAGATGCTCAAGCGCAAATTGTGCGGCGCTGTATGAGTGGGCGGGGCTTTTTTGTCGTGGCCGGCACGCCAACTCAAGGCTCGACGACGCTGTGGAAGTCCTGCTTGGGTGCCACGGATCGCTGGACCAGGGACTGGTTCGCGATTGTGCCAAATTCTGACACCGAATCCCGAATGGAAAACATTCATCGTTTGGTACACGCAGACGGGGACGTCAACGCGGCGATCGAGCGGATCAACCACGCGAACCTCAAGCAAGCCGGCGCGTTTGTCGTGCCGCAATTGTTTGATCCGAAACTGGTGGGCGAATTGGTTCGTTGCAGCCGCGAAGGCAAACAGAAAATCTTAACGCGAGTGTCGGCCAAATCGGCGGCGGAAGGCTTGCTACGAGCTTTTGCGACGGCGGGTGATCGCAAAGCCATGGCTGAACAATTGAGTGGGGTCATCTACGAGCGACTGGTTCGGCGCCTGTGCCTGTCTTGTCGGGTCAAACAAAAAGTCGCGCCGGAAATGATCAGGAAACTAGGAGGCGATCCACGGATGGTCGACTTCTTGTATGTGCCCAAAACGATTCCCCAAGAGTTGCCGAAGAACTACAAACCATGTCCAACCTGTAGTGATTTGTGCTACGTGGGGCGGATTGGTGTATTCGAGGTCATCGAAATGAACGACACCATCCGCCAAGTGCTGCTGACTCAGCCCAAAGTCGAGGCTGTCGCCGAAGCGGCTCGCAAGACAGGCGCGCTGTCCTTGATGCAGGCGGGTTATCCGTTGTTGTTGCAAGGCATCACAGGCGTCGATGAGCTCAAACGTGTGTGTGGGTCGTGAAGCAATCGCTGAATTCTTCCGGTCACTAATTTCCCGAGATAGGCTAGTGTCATATGGCAACGACCACCCCCGAAATTGTCCTGCCACCGTTGGCTTTAAAGGCTGCCGGGGATTCCGAATCGCAGCGCGACGTCAATTTGGCGAAAGTCCTGCGGTCGCCGGGCTTTCCCACTTTGGTGCTCCTCTTGGCGGACACCGTCGGCAAGTGGGCTGATCGAGTGATTTTGGATTTCACCGCCCAACATGTCGGTGTGCGACAACAAGTGGATGGCATCTGGGTGGACCTGCCTCCCATGGACCGTCCCACCGGCGACTTCATGTTGGCCACACTCAAACAGCTATGCAACTTGGATTTCCGCGAACGTGAAGTCCGGCAAGAGGCCACCTTCAGCGGACAACTGGATCCCTTCAAATACAAGTTCCATGTTCGTTGCCAACCGGTATCGACGGGTGAACGAGTTCAGATCCGTGTCGAATTACCGCGTCCGCAGCCCGCGCAGTTGGTGGAAATGGGCATGCGGGATAAGGCGTTCGAGCGAGTCAAGCAGATGCTCAAACGAGGCCAGGGCCTATTGGTTTCGGCGGCGTTGCCAGGCGACGGGGCCAGCATGAGTTGGAAGGGATTGCGGGCTGCCGGCGATCGCTTCACCGCCGACTTTGTGACCTTCGAGCAGCGGGGTTGCATCGAAGATGATGTCATCAATGTCGGTTCGGTCCAATACGACTCCGAAGAGGAATTCGAGGACGGATTCCGTGTCATGCTATTGAAAGAACCCGATACCGTGTTCTTCTCGCAGGTTCGCAGTCCCAAAATCATGCGCCTCATCGTGGAGAAAGGCTTGACTTCCAAGCGACTCATGGTCGTGCAGATCGATGCCCGATCCGCGATGGAGGCAGTGTTCCGACTCCAAGTTCTGGGGATGACCAGCGACGAAATCCAACAACACTTGATCGGGGTCGTCGCTCATAAGACGCTCCGCCGTCTGTGCGTCAAATGTCGCGAAGCCTTCGAGCCGGACGCCAATTTGTTGTCGAAATTGGGTATTCAGCCCGGCCGAGTTCGACAATTCTACAAGCAGTTTGATCCCGCCGCGTACACCACGATGGACAACAAAGGCAATCCCATTCCGCCGCCAACTTGCCCGACCTGTGGCGGCACGGGTTTCTTCGCTCGAGTGGGGTTGTTCGAGGTTTTGGAAAACGACGCGACCTTGAAGTCGATTCTCCAGTCCCGCAAGAAGCTTTCCGAGGCCCAACAGACATGGCGAGCGGCCGGCAATCCCACCTTTCGCGAGGAAGGTTTGGCAATGTTGGCCTTGGGCCTGACCAGTGTCGAAGAATTGCAGCGTGTCTTGAAATCGTAACTTGGTAAACGAACCGAATCGGTGGAATGGTTGGCGGGCGTTACAATGGATCGGGAGGGTCGGCGAGCGAACCGACCCCCAATAAACGAAAGCGGCGAATGCGATGTTGGAAACGTTGATCCTGGCGATGGCTTTTTTGGCGGTCACCGGTTTGATTTGGTTAGTGGGACTCTGGAGCGGGTTTATCTCGCTGGTGAACATTCTCTTGGCTGCCCTGGTAGCCACGGCATTCTTCGAGCCCATCGCGGACCAAATCGAATACGGCAGCGGGGCAACGGGCAAACAGTTTACCTACATGTGCGATTTTGCGGCGATTTGGCTGCTGTTCGTGGGCTCCGCAATTTTGATTCGGATCCTGACCGACTCGTTCAGTGCGGTTCGGGTGCGATTTGATATCTTTTCCGAGATGATCGGTCGAACCATTGTCGCGTTGAGTGCCGGGTTCCTCTTTGTTTGTTTTGCACACTTCACGTTCTTGGTCGCCCCCTTGCCCTTGAATGGCAGCGAAACCACAACCAACTTCACCACCCCGCATCAAATTTGGATGAACCTGACGCGGGGCTTGTCGCGAGGTTCGTTGGCGGAATCGCGGGAAACGCAGTTTGCTCAACCTTATAAAGAGAAGCACGTTTTGATTCAGGGTGACTCGGAGATTCGAGAATTTGACCCACTGACTACTTTTCAGGCCAAGTATGCGGAACGCAAGTCGCGTTTTTCGCAGCAAGAACTCGCACGCGTCTATCGGTAGATGCACTCAGAAGCGGGCCTCTCCAATGGCGCGGAAATAAGGATATTCAACACGATCATGAACAAAGCGGAATCACGTTGGGACGGTTCGGAGGACGAACTCTCGGGGTATGACGGTCGCCCCATTTCATTGTTGGCGATTGTTTCGGTCGTCTCGGGTTTATTGGCGGGCCTCGCGTACATCCTGCCGGCGCTTGGATTTCTGTTTATCGTATCCTTCGCGGCGGCTGTGGCGGCGATTTTTTCGAATCGTCGCGAGCCAAAGCTGCTCGTGTGGTTGGCGTACGTGGGAGTTTTTGTCGCGACGGTGGGCACGGTTTGGAGCCTGACGACGCGCACCATGTATCACAATCATATGGTCGCCCTCGGAGAAAAATTTGCCGAGGAATGGGTTCAACTGTTGATCAAGGGTCAAATTCACGAAGCCATTTGCTTGCGAATGGATTACATGGATCGACCGTTGGAAGGCGTCGATCTGGCGGAGTATTTTGAACAGGCCGTACGTCCCCCCGATTCTTCGGAGTCCATACCTCCGCCACTGGAAATGAAAGAAGGATTTCTGGATTCGAAAACCGTGCGCAGCTTTCTAGTGAGCGGCTCCAATACGACAATCCGTTTGTTGCCGGAGCGTACCAAGTTTTCGGAACAGCAAGGGATATTTGACGTCGAGGTGTTTTTTGAAGTGGAATTCTTATTGGAAGACGGCCAAGGTGGTTTTCGACGCCGAGCGCAGACCGTCAGTGCGTCTGCCCGACGGATTCAATACACCTCGGGTGCTCATTGGCATATCAGTCGCATCTTCAATCATTCATCGCCAGACATGCCCAAGTTGGGAGTTGCGGGTGACGAAGGTGATTCCCCAGAGATACCGATGGACGATGATAAGCAATAGTCGTCGCGGTCAAACGCTGGTGGATCTGATTCGCTTCACAAAGGCGGCGTAATCTTCGGCAGTGTCGATACCTTTGAAATGGTATTCGACACGTGCCACGGCGATCGGATAACCCGCTTGCAGCACGCGTAGCTGTTCCAAGGACTCGGTCTGTTCGGCCAGGGACATGGGCAGCGCGGCAAATCCCAACAGAAACGGGCGGCGGTACGCGTAGATTCCCAAGTGTTGGAAATAACGCGGTGGATCTTCGGTCAACCAGTGGGTCTGCCAATTTCTGGGAAAAGGGATTGGACTGCGACTGAAGTACAACGCTCGTCCTCGATGATCCATGACGACCTTCACGCAACTCGGGTCATGAATCAAGGCCTCCGACCGAATCGGACACGCGGCCGTCGCGACCGGGACGGCCGGTTGAACATGCAATTGCTGGATCACTTGGTCGATCACTTCGGCGGTCATGTCGGGTTCATCACCCTGGACATTGACCACGATTTCGAATTCGGACAACGTAGCCGCTACTTCGGCTATCCGATCGGTTCCGCTTTGGTGAGCCGGTGAGGTCATCCGGGCGTCCCCCCCGAATTTCCGAACCGTGTCAAAGATCTCGACGGAATCGGTGGCCACGATCACGTGATCCGCCTGTCGAGAACGGCGGGCGGCTTCATAGGTATGTTGCAACAGCGGTTTGCCCGTCTCGTGCAAGAGCATTTTTCTCGCGAGCCGTGTCGATTCCAATCGGGCTGGAATAATAATCGCGGTAGGTGGTTTCGTATTCACGTGGGGGTTTCCTCTCGCGCGGGAGAATAGCTCAAAACCACGCCCAAGGCAATTGCTCTCGACGCGGCCTCCGCGATTGTCTAAGGTCGCGCGGCACTTGGTTGGAAGTTGGCATGGGCTCGTTTTCGAGGGCCACGTCACTGAATCACTCGTGCCGATCCGGCGGCGGACCCAGGAAGGTTCCTCCGCTCGGACGCAAAAATTCGCCTCTCGCCTTTCATCGGTTGCAAGGATGCTTCCCATGCTGCGCTGTCCGCAAGTTTGTCGCTTTTTTGGGTCCGGCTCCATTGCTTGGTGGCTGGGGCTGGTTGTTTTCTGCCTGCCATTGGCTTCGGGTTGTGGCTATTTTTCGGCGACGCCCACTGATAGCACCGCCGAAGAAACGAGTGGCCAAGCGCCTGAAGAAGGTTCAAAGGCCAAAAACTCCGAGACGCCCGAGGGCACAGCGGCTGCTCCACCCGCGACGGTTAACCCTTTAACTCCAACGTCGATTCCCACAGCCTTGCCGCCGACCCGAGGTGCCCTGACTTCTGTAACGACCCGTCCTCTCATGATCGGCAGTTTCAACATTCAGCGTTTTGGGAAAACGAAATCCGAACTAGCACACGTGATGAATCAGTTGATGGAGATCACGTATCCATTCGACGTATTGGCGATTCAAGAAGTGGTTTCGAAGGACGAAGCTGTCGTGCAAAAATTCGTCGCGAGCCTCAATGCCAAATACGGAGCAAAATTCAACTATGCCGTTGGTCCCTTCGTCGGCCGTACAACCTACGTCGAACGCGCGGCCTATATCTACGACACCAGTCGGGTCAAGCTTGTCGAACAACCGTTCATTTTAGCCGACCCCGACGACAAGTTGCATCGCGAACCATTCGTCGCCAGATTTCAAGTTCGTGAGGAATTGTCGAACAACCCGTTTTCATTTGTGATGGTCAATGTCCATCTGGATCCGAAAGATGCAGCTGCCGAGTTGGATCATATCTCGGACCTGCTCAATGCTCTGCAAAGCATGTTTCAAGGGCAGGAAGATGACTTTCTGTTCGTCGGTGATTTTAACTTGAGTCCAGGCAAGATGTTTAAGGAAACCAAGTTCTCCGCACGACCCGAATGGAAACCCGTGCTGGATGATCGAGTGATGACCAACACAAGAAAAAATCAAGCCTACGACAATATCTTGTATCATGTGGATAACACCAGCGAATTCTTGCGGCGACAAGGAGTCATTGATTTGGAAGCCCGTTTTAACATCACGTTGGACGAGGCTTTGCAGATCAGCGACCATTTGCCGATCTGGGCGGCGTTCGCCTTGGACGAGTCCGGTCCACAGAATGTTGCAGGCGCCGGTGCCGGTCCCGTGCGCTAGCCGAACAGAGCGTTTTCTTTTCTCCCGCCCGTTAAAGCCGATACACCAGCGCCGTCACCGCCAACAAACAAGCCAAGCCTCAAACGTTAACCGCGTGGCCAAAGCGAATTTGGCGATTTCAATTTAACGCTAAAAGCCAGCTCAAGCTGCCAAATTTGCGGCGGCCCGCGCTTGGGTCGTGAACTGGTACCCCGCCAGACGCCACTCCCCAACGATCCCATCATCCAACATCGCGCTCTACCAAATTAGCCGCTTCCGTCCCGGCTTCTAATTCTGCCCGAACCCGTACTTCTTCATTCCTCTGTCCCCAATTCCCTTGTCCCAATTTCGTCCTGTTTTCCTGCCCAAAAGTGCCCATCCGAGCCCATCGATAGCTCCATTTCCCCGTTTCTACCTCCAAAAAACATTTTTGGCGAATTTTGTGGATATAACCGCCCACCATTGTTGACACGGGCCTATTCTTCCCCCCAAATGATGTCATCGCA
>JAUXWY010000316.1 GCA_030681235.1 Pirellulaceae bacterium
GCTCTCCCAAGTCGGGAATTCAATTACGGATAATTCCTAAACCATCGGCCATGTGAAGGTGGATTCTAAGGCCACACGTTGCCCAGTTTTTTGCGACTGGCGCGCGGCTTCGATCACTTCCAATACATGCAGCGCATGTTGAACCGAGATGGTCGGTTCCTCGTTACTGAGCAACGACCGAGACACAACCGCTGCGCCTTGTTCCCAAACATAGCTTTGGGCATCGGTCACCAATCGCTTGGGCACCGGGTGAGCGATGGTGGAAAGTTCAACCGCCTGCGGGGCCCAATCGTAGCCGATCAAGTGCATGGCGCCGTGACTGCCCCAAACGGAAATCGTCGGTCGCTCTTGGCCTTCGCCTTCGTGCCCAAAGGGGTCGAAGTAATTGAAGCCGCATTGGACATGCGAAAGCGTGCCGTTGTTGTGTTCCATTAGGACCATGGCATTGTCTTCGGCCTGGACATCAATCGTGCCTTTGTCATCCACGGTGCGCTGTGCTGTGATGATGCTGGTCATCGCCATGACCGACTTGGCGGGCCCGAGCAATCCGGTCAAAGTGGCCAAGTTGTACACGCCCAGGTCGGGCAAGCTGCCACCCAGTTCCTCGTAGAAAAAAGCGGACCACAAGGGACCGGTATGTCCGTAATGAGCGTGCGCGGCTGCGACGCGGCCTAACTGGCCGTCCCGCAGGATCCGAGCCATCTCGGCGAATTGTGGGCTATTGACCACCGCCGGTGCACCCCACAGTCGTCGCTCTCGTTTTCCAGCCAGTTCCAGCAAAGCCTTGCCCTCGGCGTAGCTGTTGGCCAGCGGCTTTTCGCTCCAAACGTGACGATCCGCAAGCAGCGCCGCTCGGTTGAGCTTGCCATGTTCTTGCATGTTCGTCAGGTTGACCAACAGATCGAAGGGCTCTCCAGCCAGCATTTGCTCGATGTTGGGATACCGTGCGGAAACGTTGAATTCTTGGCCGCGTTTTTCGGCTCGTTCGGGCTTGATGTCGCACAGGCTGACCACCTGCACGTGCGGGGTCTTGGCCAAATGCGGGAGATAGATGCCCGAAACACTGCCGCAACCAATCAGGCCAATTCGAACCTGGGCCGGCAAGTTCAGCGCGGCTGGTAGGAAGGCAGGTGACACCAATGCTAAGGCTCCAGCGGTCGCGGACCGTTGCAAAAACTCTCGACGCTCTGCAAATGTCGAATGAGGGGACATGGGCGGTTCCTCGGGTTTTCTTAGAAACGAACCATTTGGCGAGCGGACACATCTTACCATAGCGAAGGCTTGTCGGACGGGGGCATCCGCTGGGGCTCGTAAAGTCCGCCGATTCCGGTGCTGGGGGTGCCGGGGGGCCGGATCTTTGGGGTTGTGGTTGAAGAAATCTCCCCAAATCGACTACAATCAGCAGGCCTCGGCGTGGGCACCCTCACCCGGAGCGGAAGTCGCTCGGTTGGCCCGGTCGAGTCCGAACCTTTCAACTCAAGGAATCCCGTTGTCAGACACCAAGCCTCAACCGTCCGCTTCTCAACCGATCGAGAACAACCCATCCGGTCCAGCCGGCCATCGTAGCCATCCCGAGCAATCGTTGGCTTTGGCGATGGCGGCCGCAAAAGTTTGCTTCGATAATTTTGCAACCGATGTCATGATCTTGGATATGACGCAAAAGACTGCGTTGTTCGATTACTTCGTGATTGCGACCGGCACGAGCCGCCGCCACTTGCACGCGCTCAGTGAAGAGATTGACCACATGCTGCAAAAGCAGCTGAACGATAAACGGATCAGCCGTGAAGGCTACGACGAGAGTCGTTGGATCGTATTGGACTACGGCAATGTCGTGATTCATCTGTTTGACGAGGAGACTCGTCAGTACTACGGCTTGGAAGTGTTGCATAGTGACGCCCCGAAACTCGATGTGGCACATTTGGCACCCAAACCGGGATCCGGCCCGGCCAGTTCTTGACAATGGATTCCTCTTTGATGGACGTCCACCGCGACAACGGATCGGAAGTCCATACTAAGACGAGCAGTCTTCCATCGGACGAGATTCCATCTGCCGCTTGCCAAAAAGATGGTCGAGTGAGCGGTTCAATCCAATAGTACAGGCATCATGCAAATATTAGCTCAAATTCGTCAACGGTTTGCGCCGGTTGTGGAATCCTTGTTTACGGCGCAAGGTTTAACCGCGACCAAGCAGCAAGTCGATTCGGCGTTGGCCATGATCCGCCCCGCACAGAGCGCGCAGTTCGGCGATTATCAAGCCAACTTCGCCATGCCGCTGGCGAAGCCGCTTGGGCTAAAGCCACCAGAGATTGCTCAGCGCGTGATCGCCGCAGTCGATTTGAGTGGGCTCTGTTCGGAGGTCTCCGTCGCCGGCCCTGGATTCATCAACCTGAAGTTGGCCGACGATTTTCTCTGCCAACAGGCCAATCAGGCTTTCAAAGATACAGCTTCGATCGCGTTGGATCGAGCGGGAATGGTCGCGGTTGATCGCTTGGGTGTATCGACGCCCACCATCAGCGAAAACATTGTCGTGGATTTTTCCTCGCCCAATGTGGCCAAGCCCATGCATGTCGGTCATATTCGCTCGACGGTGATCGGCGATTCCTTGGCCAAAGTCTGCCGCTATCTGGGGCATCGGGTCACGACGGACAACCACCTCGGTGATTGGGGCACTCAATTTGGCATGATCATTTATGGCTTCCGGCATTTTGGCAACGTGGAGGCGTATCACGCGGCGCCCGTCCCGGAACTCAGTCGCATCTATCGCTACGTCCGTCGGTTGTTGGACTTGTTGGAGAAGCTACGCGACTTGCCCAAGTGGGAACAGGCAACGGTGACCGCTCAGGAACGGATCTCGATCTGCCAGGCGGAATTGGCGGCGGCCGAATCATCCGCTGACAAAGCCGCGACCAAGGTCGCTCGCAAAAACTTGGCGGATGCGCAACAGCAAGTCAAGGAACTGGCGGAAATGATAGCGAAGGCTCAACAGCAACTTCGCGGCGCTGCACAGGACGAGGCCGTCAGCCGTGACTTGGTCCAACACGCACACCTTCACGAGGCGGTGTTGGCCGAAACGAGTAAGCTGCATGCGGGTGATTCCGACAACGTGAATTTATGGAAGGAAATCTTGCCCCACTGCCACGACGAGATCGATCGCGTCTATCATCGGTTGCATGTGCAATTCGATCATTGTTTCGGCGAGAGCTTCTATCATGATCGTCTGGCTCCGTTGGTGACGACGCTCCAAAACCAAGGCTTGGTCAAAACGAGCGAAGGCGCTCAGTGCGTCTTCTTGGATAACTTTGATGCCCCGATGATTGTGCAAAAACGCGATGGGGCGTTTCTTTATGCGACAACCGATTTGGCGACCATTCAATACCGTATGGAGCATTGGCGACCGGACCGAGTGCTTTACGTGGTCGATCACCGACAATCGGAGCATTTCCATAAACTGTTTGCCGTAGCCCAACGGATGGGTTACCAACACGTGCAATTGGTTCACGTGAATTTCGGCACCGTGATGGGCAACGATGGCAAGCCGTTCAAGACTCGCGAAGGCGATACGGTGGGTCTGGAAGGTTTGATCGACGACGCCGTCGCAAAAGCCCTGGAAGTTGTCGCGACGTTGGACGACGCGAAACCAGCTGGCCCGGAGTTTTCTGCCACACAACGCCGCGAGATTTCCGAAGTGGTCGGCGTCGGCGCACTCAAGTACGGCGACTTGAGTCAAAACCGCACTAGCGACTATCGGTTTGATTTCGATCAGATGGTCGCGTTGGACGGCAACACAGCGACGTACTTGCAGTACAGCTTTGCTCGGGCCAATGGAATTTTTGCCAAAGCCGAAACAACGCCAGATTCGATTCGATCCGCGAACACGGACATTCAGCTGACCAACGAAGCAGAACGCACTTTACTGTTGGCATTGATTCGCTTTCAAGACTCATTGGAAGAGGTTTTGGTCGATTATCGCCCCAACCTGTTGTGCAACTATTTGTTCGAGCTGACTCAAGAGTTCTTCCGGTTTTACAACCGAACGGACTGTCGCGTGGTTGGTGTTGAACCAAAACTGCAAGCCAGTCGCTTGGCCATCTGCGATTTGATGGCTCGAACCATCAAGACGGGCTTGGCACTGTTGGGAATTCAAGTGGTCGGAAAGATGTAGGCCTTTCAAGGTAGGGAGCATCGGTCATGCTCGACGCAACTTGGACGTTGATTCTCGCGATCAGCTTGGTCGTGTACCTGTGGTTACTGATCGGGATCGGCGCCCTGGCTTCTCGGCGCGCGAGTGACAGTGCGGAAGAGTTCTTGTTGGCGGGTCGCACGTTGCCGATGCCGATGGCGGTGGTCACCTTGTTGGCCACTTGGTTTGGGGCCGGCGTGATGCTGACGGTTACAGACGAGGTCGCTGCCTCGGGCCTCCAAGCAGCGACGATGGATCCTATCGGGGTCGGATTGTGTTTGTTCGTGGCCGGTTGGTGCTTGGCGCGGCCTTTGTGGAACATGGGCATTCTGACCGTTTGCGATTTCTACGCCCGTCGTTTCAATGTGGCGACTGAGAAATTGGCGGCTGTGATTCTGGTTCCCAGCTACTTCGGTTGGATTGCCGTGCAGTTCTTGGCCCTGGCGAGGTTGTTGGAATTGTTCTTTGGGCTCGATCTCGCTTGGGGCGTGTTCGTGACCATGGTGGCGGGAACTGGCTACACGATGTTGGGTGGGTTGCGAGCGGTGGTCTGGACCGACATCTTTCAATTGGGACTCGTGTTGGTAGGCGTTGTGTGGTTGGCCGCCATGACTTTCGCCGAAGTTGGTTGGGAGCAAACTCAAGTCGCGGTAAGTCAGGCCGCTGTGGTTGGGCCCGACTGGTTGGAAGTCGTCTTGCTGATGGATCTGTTGGTCGTCGGCTGCTTGGGAAATTTGCCGGCCCAGGACTTGGTCCAGCGTTTTCTTTGTGTTCGATCCGCGACGGCGGCCTCCCGAGCGTGTTACTGGGCGGGCGGTGGGTATCTTTTGTTTGGATTGTTTCCGATTTTTATGGGGGTCGTCGCCGCGCAGGTGTTGCCCGAATCCCAGACTCAAGTAGTGATCGGAATCGCAACGAAGCTCATGTCCGGCCCCGTGATGGTTGTGTTTATCTTGGCGGTCGTATCCGCTGTCTTGTCAACGATTGACGGTGCGATCTTGGCACCTGCAAGCGTGTTGGCCCAAAACTTAGTGCCCGCAAGCGTTCGCGAGCGATACGGAACAGTAACGGTCAATCGATGCGCCGTGTTGTTTGTCGCACTATGTTCGATGGCGACGGCTTTTTCGGGGTCGTCGGCCTACGAACTTTTGGAGGAAGCGTATTCCTTGATGCTGGTTGGTTTGTTGGTCCCGCTATTGGGTGGATTGTGGTTACCCCGCCGGCCACCATCCGCGGCGATTGCCTCGATGTTGGTCGGCACGGCCGTCTGGTTTCCGCATTTGTTTTTGGTGGACTCGGATTGGTTGGCGGAGCCGTGGTTGGGACCCCTTGGGCTTTATTTTCCTTTGAATATCACCGCCACGATTTGTTCGGCGCTGGCCTTTCTGTTGGTGGGAAAAGATCAACGCCCGACGTTCTGATCGAGGCGATTGAAGTCGAGTCGTCGCCCGCCGAACCTCTTGTCGAGTTTCGCTACGAACGTCATTGGGGTAGTTGTTTTTTGGCAACATGCGGTGGTTTTTCGAGCATTTTTTGAGCGAGTGTCGTGGTTTAGCCGCGTTTGTCGTGGTGCAGCAACGTTCATCTAGTTGTTCAGCTAATCCGTAGGATCGCAGCGAAAACAAAAGTTTGTCGCGTTGATTGATTTCTTGAATTTCCGTCCTTGCTCGGGTTCATCACAACCTATGCTTGGTTTGGAGCATTGTTTCCCGACGTGTGCCTCGCCGCCATGTCGGGAAATATTTACTTTGCGAGAACTCGCGAGACTCCACCACCGTACAACTCTGGACGTTGGTCCCTCCTCAAGTTCAGCCGAACGGGACGTCGGCTTTCTGGAACCATCGATGGTTCACTGCCCCGTTGGCGAAGCCATCGCTGCAGCCCCCCGCCGCACTTGTCGTTGAACCATTCCCATGTCCCACCAATGGAATGAAGCGTTCGAAAAAAACGCTCGGTTTGAAACACTGGAAAGCCGCATCGTGTTGTCGGCCGATGCGTTGACAAATTTTGCCACCCTCGACATCGATCACACCTCCACCGATCAAATTCAAACGACGGCCGTTTCGTTGAACCAGGTTCATCAGCAAACGGGCGTGAATCACATTCATCAGAATTACGGTTTCCATGGCAATGGCCAAACCGTGGTCGTTATCGACTCCGGTATTGCGTGGGATCACTATGCGTTGGGCGGCGGCTACGGCCAAGGTTTCCGCGTGGTCGGTGGTTGGGACTTTGCACAAAACGATGCCAATCCATTTGACAGTGGCTCGGCTGGATTTCACGGCACGCACGTGGCGGGGATCATCGGCAGCAGTGACGCCAATAACTTGGGCGTGGCTTCTGGTGTCGATCTAGTGGCATTGCGAGTGTTCAACGACAGCGGCGCCGGCAGTTTGGAACATGTGCGGCAAGCTCTGGCCTGGGTCAATAACAACATCAATACGTTCGAGAACCCCATCACGACCGTGAATTTGTCGTTGGGCACCAACTGGAATTCGAATCAAGTTCCGTTTTGGGCCAATTTGGAGTCGGAGTTCGCTCAGCTCGAGTCCAAAGGTGTTTTCATCAGCGTCGCGGCGGGAAATAGTTTTCAGAACTTCCAGAGTGTGGGCGTCAGTTACCCTGCGGCCAGTTCTCATGTCGTTCCAGTGTCCAGCCATGGCCAAAGCGGAGTCATGAGTTCGTTTTCGCAGCGAAACGATCGTGTTTTGGTAGCTCCGGGTGAAGGCATTCGCAGCACCGTACCGGGACATCTGTTTGGCTCTGGTCCATCGACACAATTTCTAGCCGCCTCTGGAACCAGCATGGCCGCGCCGTATGTCGCGGGCGCCAGCGTCTTGCTGCGGGAAGCCATGCAGTTCATGGGCTACAAGAACATCGATCAAGACGCGATCTATGATCGGTTGCGTGAAACGGCTAATCGAGTTTTCGACAGCGTCACCGGGTTGACCTATCATCACGTCAACCTGCGAGCGGCGATGGAATCCGTGGTCGTTGATCTGCACGGTGACACCATGGCTGCGGCTACCAACATCGGCACGCTCAACGGCGGCGAACAGTTGGCCGGTACCATTGGCACGTTCAGCGACAAAGATTTTGTGAATTTCACTGCGGGTCGCTCGGGAACCCTGACGTTGACATTCCAGCAAACGCACGATTTAGCCTTGCAGGTCCAATTGAATGGTCAAGCGGCAACGCTCAACGGCAATTCACTGACATTTGCTGTGGTTGCGGGCCAAACGTATACTCTGGGCTTGAGCAGTTCGTCGGGCATCGGTCATTATTCGATCGCTTCGTCGATCCAACTCCAAAACATTCAAGCAACCGATTTGGGCTCGGTTTTTGGGCGATCCATCGACGTACAAAACGTTGGCGAACAATGGTATCAAATGACGGCCGGCCGGAATGGCCTTTTCGCGTTTCAATTGCCGGGTCTCGCGGGTCAAAACGCTTCCCTGCAAGTGTTTAACGCCCAACAACAATTACTCGGTAGCGCGACGGTCAACGGCAACTCGGCGGTGTTTCAAACTCAGGCTCAAGCGGGCGAGACCTTCTTTGTGCGGTTGCAAGGCGAGTTCTCCGGCACGTTGCAACTGCAGAATTTGGTGACGTTGCAAAACGGTGTCTTGACAGTCAATGGGACGAACCAAGCCGACCAAGTTCAGATTCGCGACGGTGCGCACGTGGCCGTCACGGTGAATGGCGTTGATTATTCCTTCGCAAGAAGTTCACTGAATCGAATTCAAGTATTCGCTCACGGTGGCCAGAATCAGTTGAATATGGTTCAGGACTATGTTGGCAATCAGACCGCTCACATCCATAAGAATCAAATCTACGTTGTGGGTAGTGGCTATGAAATAATCGCCACAAATGTGCAGAATATCGTCTATCGAGGGCACGCCTTGGACAACGTGCGATTGTACGACTCCGTCGGCGACGACACGTTCACTGCCCGAGCCGGCCATAGCGAAATGCAAGGCAGCGGCTACCACAATCAAGTGTATGGAGTCGGACGAGTCG
>JAUXWY010000340.1 GCA_030681235.1 Pirellulaceae bacterium
CACGACCGCCGTGACTTGCACCTGCGGATGTCGAACCAATAGTCGTAATAACTCGCCGGCCGTGTAGCCACGCCCGCCCAATACACCAACTCGTACCATTTATTGCTCAGACTTTCTATTTTTCGACTGAATCGACAGTCGTGTAACTTTGTGACTTCAACAGGACTTGTTCCTGTCCATCGACGACCTGCACCAAACCAAATGCCAGTCCTTTTTCCAAGAGTGAGTCGTTGTTGGCAACGACAAACTCGAGTGCCTTTTTGTATCGGTCCATGTCTATCAGCAATGCTTCTAGTCGATTCAATTCGGCTTGTTTGCGGTCGCCTTCGCCCGGCTTGGCTCGAGTGCTTTTCAATTGGTCAAATTGAAGTTTCAAGACTTGTTTGAATTGTTCGGCCTCGACGGCAGCGTCAGCGGCGCAGTCCTTTTTCAGCGGGCGCAATTCGTTGGGCGTCAACAGTTGCAATCGCCCCTCCAACCGAGTTTTCTTGCCCGATTCGGCCGTGACCATCAACACAACCGAACCAGTATCCAATATTTCGTCCATGAAATAGACGTCTTCTTTCGCGCGGACTCGGAGCGCTTTCCACAGCGGATGTTCTTTTTCCAGTTTCCGCAGTGGTTTGCCCGCAAGTTGAAATCGCCATTCGATTCCGTCACGCGGAAACCCAGGCGTTTCTTTGAACCAACCCTTAGATGCCGCAGACTTCGCGTCAAAAGTGAGGTCCGGGATCGGTGTTTCAGACGCGGCCGCGTCAGCGACCTTCGTGTCGTTCGCAGAGGGATCAGGGTTGGAGTTTGGGTTTGTGGATGGTATGCCGGACGAACTATTCGAGTCTGTTGGAATTGGCGAACCGGCCTTTGTCGAGACGTTGCCTGCGGCCGCGAACGTTGGGCGGCTTCCTTTACCCAACGCCAGCCAATGTGAAACATCACGCTCGCCAAAATACAATTCGATGCGGAGATTTTCGGCATTGTCCCAATCGCTTTCCGCGGCTGGTTGCAACACCATTTGCAGTTGGCCATCCGTCGTCGTCTGGACCAACGCGAGCGGTTTGGGTTCCCCACCCGTCAATCGTTGCAGTTGCCACTGTTGGACAATGGCTTGATCTTCTGCAGACATAGTAACGAAGCGAAAGCCCGACACAATGGTCGGCTCGGTGGAGTTGATGTCGATCAATGTTCGTTTCGCCGTGAGCCGGTTTAGTTGACCAAGTTGAACCGTTTGCGTGGTCGTGCTGGTTGAATCTGCGCGCAACACTTCACGCCAAGCCCCAACCACATCCAGCTCGATCGGCACATGAGTGTAGGCAATAAATCCATCATCTTCCGGCTCGGTCGCAGATGCGCTGGCAGGCGCTGGAACCGAGTTGGTTTCCAACGAAGGAGTTGTCGCGGCGTTTGTCAGCGTCTTGGGGGGCTCCACCAAATTCATCGCAACGTCGCTGTTTGGCGGCGGTGTCAGGTCGGCCAACAATTCGTCGTCTTCTGTTTCGATGGGGCTCGCCTTGGTTGGCGTGTTCTTGGTTGGCGTGTTCGGCCCGGTTCGAGTTGGAGGCGTAACAGAGTTGAGGTTGTCGGCCAACTTCGACAAGCTTGACCCGGTGTTGGGTTTGGACGAAAGGTCGACGTCAGGCAATTCGACGTCGGGCAGTTCGGCTTGGTTCGAGGACTGGTTCGCTAGATCGGGCAAGCCATCCTCGCTCGATTGAAGGAGAGACATCACAAGCAGAACCAAGAGGCAGATTGGCAATGGAGTGATGATCGCAATGGCCATCACGACCTTTCTTCGTTTTTCAACTTCCCGTTTAGTGGCTTGTTTGTTGGCGACAGTGCCGGGTTTTGGTTTCTCGTTGGGCGCCTGTGAAGGACCCGATTCAAACGAAGTCAGATCGCCCGCTTTTGATTTTGAAGCGGCGACAACCATGTTGGGAAACGCAGATGCCGCACTGTCATTGGCGTTGAGCTCAATCGCTTCTTCCGCAAGTTCAATAACGGGTTCTTCGTCCGAATCAGTCGTTGCAGTCCCGCGTGTTCTCGGGACGCTTTCCCACGCATCGGAGCCTGGCGCTATTCCTTTCGCCGAATCGAATGAATCGACTGAGGCAACTCCTGATTCGAACCATCGGACGCACCACTGCGATAAGTCCGCATCGGTTCCTTGGTGAATCGCGGCAAGTTCGATTGCGGCCTGCTTGAATCGTCGGGTCAATCCTTCCCTATTCGCGGAAATGGCGGAACGGTTCGCGTACTGCCATTGATCGGCGACGAAGTCTAACCACGCCGCGAACTCCAGCCAATCGCGGCCCGCTCCCGTTGAATCGGTGCCCGTTGAATCGGCTCCCGTTGAATCGGCTCGTGTTTGATTCTGCGCGTTAAGGAACCTTGCACAATGCGCTCGATACGACACGACGACGGCTTCTTCGCCAGTCGATAACCCGTTCGGCAGAAGCTCGTCGTTGTTCCACGGACTGCTCACCAAATCGTCGATCAGTGCTTCTTGTCGGTCTCGATCAAAGTGGACGATCATCGGATCTAACGAACCGACGTCGAAACCGGCTTGATGAACCCGGCGCAGCGTCGCGAACAACTGAGTGGCCACACGCTCCCAATCCACATCGGTTTGGGGCGTGCCCCAGATCTGGCTGAGCCGTTCGCCCCGAGCCACCGGCAGCACCATGGCGAAGCGCGAGCCAAATGTTTCCAGGTCCACGATCCTCGTCACATGGGGATCGTCCAATCGAGCGATCTTGCGAGCCCGCGAGAGGACCGAAGTGCTCGCTTGACCGTCAATCACGTCCGGCAACAGAACCACTCGCCACTGTTTTTCTAATTTGACGTGAACGGCGTCGTACGCTTCCCAATTCAAACGATGAAGGATCGGCCGCTGAATAAGCAAGTTACCGACCAAGACCGGCGTTGCGGGATGTTCACAAGTGAGCAGTTGCAAATGACTAGAAGTCAAACGTGAGTCTTGTTGAATTGCGTGGCACAGTTGGAGCCAAGTCGCTCCGGGTGCACTGGCGATTTCGCGCCATCGACTTATTTGGACAGAATCAATGAACCCCAGGCCGGCAAGGTTCTTCCAAAATGTCTCGGTTGCTTTTTCGATCATTGACCCACCTAAACGATCCAATCCCCTGGCCGTCGGGAATTATCACCCATTCTCGTGCCCTTCGCAATGATTGGTGCGATCCAGGGTGGAGTCCAGCCGGGGGCTATCCCAAATGGCATTTTGCGAGACCGCCTTCGCAGGGGAGTTGTGATTGTAACTGATTTCCATGAGTCGATCAGCCGATTCTCAAGCGGGTCGCTGCGGCACGGGTGAGTTGGGGTGAGTCTCGATGTAGCACGACTGGGTTCCCTTTAGCGAGGCTGGGGCTAACTGTTGCCCTTTCTCGCCCCCTAGGACGCGTTTTTCGTACCCTCCAGGGGATGTCGCAGCCTAAAAATAACGGCTGTAACGAAGTTGACGAATGCAGGCGTTCGCAGAGGTTCTATAACTTGCGTTTTACGTTTCACAACGGCGAAGATCGAGTCGTATTGGACCGCGAGCCCATTCCGTGGAACTGTGTACTCTTCGGCTCGGTCACGAAACTTGAAATCGCTTCTAAAGTCGGTTTTTTTGAAAACGCAGGCTTAAACGCAAGTTCAATAACCCACCTTGTTGTTCCAACGACCGTTAAGGAACTTGAAGTTGGCAATGTACCGACCAACGTGGACCTTGCTGCGCTTTTGGCCTCTTGTACACGACTGGAAGAAGTCCATGTTTACCATAGCGTGCTAACGAAAAAGAGAATCCGTGAATTGAGAAAAATGTCAGATCCCGTTAGCATCCTGGCCGAATAGTCTACAATCCGTCAACGTTAGAACGTACTTCTACAAGCAATCCTATTGGACGTTGTTGGAAAAAAGTCTTTCACAGAACCTTCCTAATCACGTAAAACGATGGATTTATACATGTGGAATTGTTAACGTTGACCATCTTGATCCTCATCAAGACCGCTCCCTTCCTGCCGATCTTACAGGGAGCTACACGGGACCTGTTCCCACGGCCACCGGATACAAACGACCGGACACCGAACACCACAAAATCTTTGATCAATTGTTCGAAAGTTGGCAGGAGACGCCGAGGTGATTTGATTTATTTGGTTCAACACAACGCCCCCTTCTGTGAAAATCTCCTATCGATATCGAGCCATACACCACAAGGCTCGAAAGCCATCTCGCAGACCAATTTTTTTCCCCTCGGCATAGGTTCGTCGATCGTACGTGATCGGGCACTCTGCAAAGCGGACGTCGGGGGTCTTCGCCAGCCGAGCGGTCAATTCGATTTCAATTCCGAACCTGTTTTCACGCAATTGCGAGGCGATAGTCTTCAGTCGTTCGGTTTCGATTAGTTTGTAACACGTCTCGACATCCGTCAGGCTTAGGCCAAAACTTAGATTGGCCAGTTTCGTAATGAGTCGATTTCCCTGACGATGCCAAACGGGTGACGCGCCGGCTTCAGAAAGCAGGAAGCGACTCCCGTAGATGACGTTGGCTTGCTGGGCGTCCGCGACCGCCATCAAGCGCATCAGGTCATTGGGGTCGTATTCGCTATCGGCGTCCTGGACTCCGGTCCAGGCCTGGGTGACATGTTGGAAGCCCGTCCGCAGAGCGGCGCCTTTTCCTTGATTGACTTGATGCGTAAAAATTTGGAGCCCGCCGGACAGTCGACTGGTCCAGAACGAATCGTGCAATTGGTTGTTTAGATCTGCCAGACACCCGCCCGTCTGATCGCGACTGGCATCGTTGACAACGATGATTTGAGCGACGGCCGGGACACTGGCCAAGCGCCGCAGCACCGACACGATCGTGGTTTCTTCGTTAAAGACCGGCACGACAACTGAAATCAACTGCGCGGACGTCAATTCGAACAGGCCGGCTTGCAAGGGCGAAGGAAAATCTTCGAATGGGAGTCCGATGGTTCGAGCCCCTGGTTCGCGCCAGGACTCCCAAGGGGCCGTTTGTAGTCGCTTGACGGCTGCGTTGTAATCGGATGTCGTATTTGCCTCGCCGGCATCAATTTTCTGCAAGTACCAGCCGCGCGCGGCGTGCCAATGTGCGGGGGTTAGCATCGATTTATGGCGATCGATTCGAGCAGTCAAATTACGGATTCCGAAGGCGACAGTCCAAGTAGTTGGGCCAACAGCACCAATCGCGTGCGGCCGATCGTTCCACTGGAGGCGATCGATCCCAGCATTTTGGCAGCCATGAAGGTTCGGTGGATGAACCATAGGTTTTACCCTGCGACGCACACGCTCGCAAGCAATGGAGGAGGTGCCTCTGTTTTGTTGAATTCTGATGCGACGGACAACCGATCAACACGGCGTCGTGTTCAAACAGTATTGTCCCTAATGTTAAGGACGTAGCAACGTAGCGAAACTCGCCAAGAGTTTCGGCACGTCGAGACACAAACTCCCGGCCGCCGAAAGTCTTGGCGACTTTCGCTACGTCAGGCAAAAAAAATGGTGTTGACCCTTGCTTGACAAAGGTTGCCGAGCGCGGAGAATACGTCGCAGTTGTGAGAGCTTTCGCAACGCAAACGAACGCAGGAGGTTGTTCGGCGGTAGTTCTGGTCGTGTCAAAGAGTGGCAATACGTGGGTTGATTGGACTCGATTCTCGTATCATTTGGAATTACTGTGCGAGGGTGTGGACGTAGGAGTCAGTCTGTCGGAAACGAGGAGCATGAGGCTCCCGCTCTTTTTTTGCTTGCACTCGGCTGTTTTTCTTTGTAGCGGTTATTCTGTGTTGTTGAAGAGCAGACGGTTTATGTTCCGCCAATTCGATGAGTCACCGCGAAGACATGCCTGAACAGCGAGCCTTGATTGCGTTTGGAGCCAATTTAGGGGACCGGAATTCCAGTTGGCAAGAAGTGTTGACGTTGTTATCGGCGCGTGGGGCGCGGGTTCTCAATACGAGTCGCCTGTTTGAAACTTCTCCCATTGGCGGTCCGACGGGTCAGGCGATATTTCTCAACGCGGCTTTGACGGTGCAAACGGCCTTGTCTGCCAATCAGTTGGTGGCTGAGTTGTTGGCGGTCGAACGTGAAATTGGCCGAGTCCGCGAAGCTCGATGGGGCCCGAGATTGGTCGATCTCGACTTGATGCTCTACGGCCAGGAAATTTGGGATTCCCCTGCCTGTTTGGTGCCACATCCGCGCATGTCTTTTCGACGATTCATGTTGGAACCCGCATGTGAAGTGGCGGGCGATTGGATTCATCCGCTGACCAACTGTTCACTGCGGGAACTTCTCGGTCAATTGGATCGGATCGACCGGCGAGCTACGGTGATGTTTGTGCGCCAGGAAGCGGAAAAAAGTGGCCGAGTGCTGGAATCGATTCGGCGGTTGTTGGAGGTCGCGGGATGGACGATCCGGACGGAGGTGGACGACGGGTCCTCGGCGTTTTCTGAACCGGTTTGGACGATTGTCATTTCGGGCGATCGACATCCACCGGAGGGTGCTGTGGACGGCCCGTATCTGGTGCTGCCGGCGTCGGAACCCGAATCTTGGGAGCCGGATATTCTGGCGGCGGTCCAAGCGATGACTTGTTAGTCGCGGCTGCAGATTCGAGAATATCTGGAACTGTTTCAATTGTGCAACGTGTTTCCGCTCCAGATAGTCGGGGTTCTCGGTTTGATGTATCTTAGAGAAGTGGTCAGCGTTTGCCTCTGTTTCACGACTTCAGACGCTTTCTTCCTAATTCCAATCCGTTAGCCGATCAGAAACAAGCCAGTTGCGTGAACGTGCAATTTGAAGAACTTTTCTCGAGCCGTGCTGGGGGGAATCCTTGGGCGGTTGTAATCCGTTTTCTGGTGCTGACCCTGATCACAGCGGTCTCAGCGAATGGCGAAATCCGTGCGGCTCAGTCGGGCACACGCGATGACGCAGCCTCCGCGGTCGTAAACGCCAAGCCGCTTGAAACGGTTGTGGGGATTGATGGACGAGTCCGATTGGGGTGCTGGACCGAAATGCGGGTCCGTTGTGAAGGGGCGCCCAGCGGCGGAGAAATGGTTATCCGTGCGCTTGATTCGGACGGCAATTGGGTCGACTACCGGTGGCCGTTGGTCGAGATCGAGCCGACCGAACCTGTGTCAACCCAACAGGTGACTTACCTGGGATTGTTCCGCTTGGGACGTGTTGATCAGCCGATTGATGTGACGATCCAAGATGCCGCGGGGGTTGTGTGGGCTCAGCGTCGGACGGACATTGCGAACAATCCCGCTGTGCACGTCCATGCGGCTAATGATCGCCTGTGGTTGTATTTGGGATCGGACGTGGATCTACGACGGTCATTGGGTTGGGTGGAAAACGACCAAACACCTGGAGCCCTTCATCTGCTGGGCATTGCCAATTCATCGTCCTTACCGGTTACCGTTTGGGGGTGGGATTCTGTCGAGCGAGTGGTGAGTTGCACGGACGGACAAACCTGGGCTCAGGAAATGAACCAAGGTCAGCGTCAAGCGCTGGGGCAGTGGTTGGTCTCCGGCGGTCGAATCTCGTTAGCGATCTCCAATTCATGGGAGGCCTTGTTTGGCGCGGCCGGACCTTTCCGGAATTGGGTGGGCGGTCTTCAGTCGCATTTGGCGACCACAACGGATAGTTCTCAAATCGAATTGTTGGTCACGTCCCGCAGCCAATTGGTTCAAGACCCGGCGACGCAAAGCCTGTCGTATGCCTGGTTCGATACGGACGTGCAACGGGCGGTTCTGGTTGTCGATGGCAGACCCGTATTGACGCGTCGCAGTTGCGGATTGGGGCAAATCGATTTCTTGGGTTTTGATCCTGCTTCCGAACTTTTCGCGAAGTGGCCGTCGCGGGGCGCTTTGTTGATCAAGTGGTTGGACTATCGCAAGCCGGAACCAACTCGATTGGCAACCGCGTTTGGGTACAGCGACGTGACGGGCCGAATGCGATCGGCCTTGGAACAATTCACTCGCGTTCGCGTCATCAGTTTCACTGCCGTCGCGCTCATCATCTTGGGATTTGTAGTGCTTTTGATTGCGGACTACTTCTTTTTGAAACACGTTCTGAAGGACATGAAGTGGGCGTGGGTGACCTTGCCGATTTGTTGCGCGTTGGCGTGTTTCGCAACTTGGGTCTTGTATGGTTCGGCCAAGCCGGACATGTACCAATTGAATCAAGCCGAGTTGATCGATATCGATGGGACGGGCGGGTACCATGCTTTGGCAGGGAGCGGCACAGACGCGGCTGATTTGGCTGGGGCCGCGGTCGCTACGGGCCGGTTCTGGGCGTCGCTTTACAGTCCGACCACTCGGTCGATTGACATGCAAGTCGGCTCCGTTGAGCACCTGCCGCTGACCATTCGCGATTCGACGATCGGATGGTTGGGACTACCAGGTTCGGGGTTGGGTGGGATGCAATCCGAAAACAAACTGTCGGGCTACACGGGCACCTACGAGATTCGTGGAGAATGGGATTCCAGTTTAGTAGATGGCCGTCCATTATTGCGGAACCGCGTGATCGGCGTTCCGATGAACGTTGCTTCGAGTCGCGTGTTGGCGGGTATCTGGTCGGCCGATTGCCCACCCTTGCAATCGAATCTTCGGAGACAGGTCGGCCGCGATCGATTGTCCGGTACGTTTACAAATCCTTTGCCAGTCGAACTGAAAGACTGCATGATCATCTATGGCAGTTGGGGTTACCGTTTGAGTCGACCGTTGGGGCCCGGTGAAACCGTCGATTTAGAATCGGGACGAAATCAAGCCAAGCCGGAGTCCTTTGAAGATTGGCTGCGGCGTCCGAATTCCAATCCGGACGATCTTCACCGAAATTTGGAATGGTTGATGTTCTATGAACAGTCGGGCGGTGTCGCGCAGACTCGACTTTTGCAAGGCTATCAAAGCCGAGTCGATTTAAGCCACCTCAGTCGTTTGGATCGAGCCGTCTTGATCGGTCGACATGAGGGGGCCTTCACTCAATTGCACATCAACCAACAACCACTGGTTGAAAACCAGCGGGATCGCCAAGCGACGACGTTTCGGATTATTTTCCCGGTCGTTCAAGCGGAACAGCCCGTTAGCAATATTCAGTAAGGAACGCTCCGTGATTCGCGTCGACAAGCTGACCAAAAAATTTGGTGACTTTTACGCCATTCAAGATGTTTGTTTGGATCTTGAGAAAGGGGATTTGT
>JAUXWY010000368.1 GCA_030681235.1 Pirellulaceae bacterium
TGCAACTACCTCCATGATAGCATTGGCAGACATAAGGGACTCCTTTCCAAAAGGCTGTGAAATCGCGTTAGCAACGACTAACAGCATGGACGAAGGGGGTCCCTTTCTCCAATAGCAATACGTAGAAACAAATCCGCACCCTTTGCAAGTCACTCGTCATCATCCGCCGGTGGACGGAGTTGACGCCTTGGATCACGACACGATGCACCCTGGAATCTGGCTGGGGTTTGGCGACATCAATGGGCAAGATTTCTGGCGCAACAAGGCGGCGATGGAACATGTTCGATTCGCGACACCTCCGACAGTGACCGGCGGACGATTGCATTTTGCCACCGAATGTCGTGTGCAGACTAGCGATGGCAATCCGCTCTGTTTGCTCACCAACGAATACACGTTGGTGGCGAGACCGACCGGTTGGATGTTGGTTTGGTCCGCGACGTTTCAGGCGGATCAAGGTCCGTTGGTGTTTGGCGATCAAGAAGAGATGGGATTCGCGGCCCGAATTGCCACGCCCTTCACGGAAAAGAGTGGTGGTGTGCTGCGTAGTTCGACTGGCAAGCAGACGGCCGCGTCCACGTGGGGGCAATCGGCCAAGTGGTGCGATTATTCAGGAGTTGGTCCTGGATCGGGCGGCATCATGCTCATGGCAAGCGAGCAAAACTTTCGTGAGAGTTGGTGGCACAATCGGGACTATGGAGTCTTTGTCGCGAACCCTTTTGGTCGCGCTGCGATGCAGCAAGGCCCTCGCAGCGAGGTCACCATCGAGCACGGCGAATCCCTGAAACTAATTTACGCCGCGTTCATACATGATCACCAAGCCTTCGACCCCGACGCCGAATTCCAGATACTCAGTCAACTGCCTTAGTGAGTCTTCCCCACGGGATCAATGTTTGTCGGTAACCGTGGCCGCCGTTGCCAAACATGAGTAATTACCGGTCTTAGATTCGTTCCCGGTGGTTCTCGATGTGCTTGCGAAGTTCCGTGGTCGCTACACGGTCTTGATTGGTCAATTGGCTTGATCGTTCAAAGATTTATCGATGATATCTTCAGCGCCTTCCGACTTCGCGGCGCGACGATGAGGCAGATTCGGCAAGGACAAAAGAGCGGCGACCAAACCGCCCATTAATATAGAAGACCATATAGCATAGGGTGCGATTTCCGTTATGTAATCCCCAAGCAGCGGAGCCACGAGTAAACACGTGAGTATTGAAATCCAAACGCCGTGGAATGCCCCTATTAGGGACTGTAGAACCACATGTCGTAGATTCGCCGCGAACCACTTTTCATTCGGAATGCTCATTGTAAACCCGTCCCTTTGAAGTACCCTAAAACCACTTGAAAGATCAAGAAACGATCCGCCGAGCGTCGGAAGGTAGCTTTGGATTTTCCCAATTGGCAATGAGTTCGCGTTCACGTCGCGTCCGTAGACGCTAGTTCTGCTCATACGCCGAAGGGTCGCCGAAACGAGTCAGGCAAAGCGAGGCTATCGTCGACGAGATTATCCGCGCAACTAGATGCAATCACAAGACCTTTGAGTCGTTCTTGATCGAGGCTCGGTTGCGACACGATCGTGGCGCTCGTGCTACTATGGGGGACTCGCATCGTAGAGCGAGCGCCCCGATCGCTCCGGGAGTGGAAAAAAATTGGACAGCAAAGCTCTCTCTCAATCGAAAACACCTCGCTCTGATGCCGGTAGCATCTTCGCAAATCAGCGGTCATAATGGGCGATCCGCTTACGTCTCCAATCTCGAACGGTACCGATGCTATTATCACTACCACAGCCGAATCGCTTTTCGGCGCGATCGTGGTTCACTGCTCGTACTCCGAGCGAGACGGAAAGCCTCGCGGATCGTGTTTTGCCGTTCGTCAGCAAGCGGATGTGGTACCGAGTTGGGTCGCAACCGTTTCCGACCGTTCAAAATCGATATGTCATGGGCGCAGGTACGTGGTCGGCACGCCATCGATCGACGTTGTTTCCAGTTTTCGAGATAGGGTATTGAGATGGAACAACGCTTGGGTACACGAGACGTGGTCTTGTTGGGGATCGGGCACACGCACGCTCATCTGGTGAAACAGTGGGCGATGCACCCGATCCAGGATGTCAACTTGATTTGCGTCACGGACTATTTGACGGCGACTTATTCAGGAATGTTGCCCGGGGTCTTGGCGGGCGACTATGCTCCGGAGCAAATGGAGCTCGACTTGGTCAAGTTGCTCTCGGTCGCCAAGGTCCAGTGGATTCAGGACGAACTGGAATCGGTAAATCGCGACGCGGGATTGTTGCGTTTCAAATCGGGGCGCCAAGTTCGTTACGACCTGCTGTCCGTTGGTGTCGGAAGCCGACCACAAATGGTTGATATCAGATCGAAAGAGTCGATCCCGGTCGTCAGCATCAAGCCCATGCAAAGTTTCTTGGAGCGAATGGAAGCTGGGGTTAAACAGGCTCAACAGAGGAGAACTGGTCGAGAACGAATTCGAATCGACGTCGTCGGAGGGGGCTTGGGTCTCGTCGAGGTTGTGGTTTGCTTGCGATACTTTCTGCGCCGTTGTGGCTGGGACGCCGCCGACTATCGCTTGCGGCTCATCAGCGGGTCCCCTGCCCCACCCGTGGGTTGTTTGCCAAAAACCAGGGCTCGGATTGTCCGCGTCTTCGCAGATCTGGAAATCGAATTGCTGCCAGGCGCCAAGTTGCTTGCGGTGGATGGCGATCAATTAATCTTGGACAACGGACAACGCGAGACTTCTGATCTAGTGGTTTATTTGGCGGCTGGACATGCTTCACCCGTAACTGCTTTGTTCGACTTGCCAAAAGATGATCGCGGCTGCCTGCTTACCAACCGCCGTCTAGAGAGCGTTCAGGATGCTCGGATATGGGCCGGCGGCGATTGCGGCACAATCCAGGGCCTGCAAGTTCCTAAAGCTGGCGTGTATGCCGTTCGCCAAGGTCCAGTGATGTGGGCGAATTTGGAACGTTGGGCTCTGGGCCAGCCGCTGCAAGACTATAGACCGCAACACGACTTTCTGAAGTTGATCAATTTGGGCGGTCAGCAAGCTATTGGCGAATGGCGTGGTTTTTCGTTTCAAGGACGCTGGGTTTGGAAGTTGAAGGACTACATCGATACGAAGTTCATGAAAATGTATCAGAACTTGCCGGAAACGATGTTGGCCAAGATGGATTCTACGGGGAACGCCCCATCCGTCATGCGTTGCTTGGGCTGCGGCAGCAAAATCGGCGCCGATGGCTTGCGGCAGGTCTTGGCGGATCTGCAAAAACTATCGACGGAGTCGTCTCCAAGTTCGTTTGCGACCAAGAGCACTTCCGACGATGTGGTATTGCTGCCCTGTCACGATCCAATCAACGGGTCGTCGTCAAACCTGCGAGACTCGGATCAACATTCCATGGCAGTCTCGGTGGACGCATTTCCTTCGCCCGTATCGGACCCGTGGTTGGCTGGTCGTTTGGCGGTTTTGCATTCGCTCAGTGATCTATGGGTCTCTGGGATCCGTCCGCAACACGTTTTGGCCACAGTCGAAATTCCCTTCGGCTCGCCGGCGGCTCAGCGTCATTGTTTGTATCAGGTCATGTCCGGAATCACGCATCAATTGCGACTCGAAAACGCCACGTTGGTGGGCGGTCATAGCTTGGAAGGACCCCGCTTGTCCGTCGCTTTAACCGTGATGGGAACCAGTGGTTCGGGGCAGATCCCCGCCCCCAAACAAGGGCTCCGACCTGGCGACGCATTGATCTTGAGCAAAGGACTGGGAACAGGCGTGGGTCTGGCGACCTTGATGCAGGGCCAATGTCCGGCATCGGTATATCAGTCGATGATCGAATCGATGCTCCAAGCAAATCGAATTGCCCTGGATCTTATCAAAGAATTTCCGATCCATGCCATGACCGACGTGACCGGTTTTGGCTTGTTGGGACATTTGCACGAAATGGTCGCTGATGATCCAGTACACGTCACATTGGAAATGCAGCAGATCAAAGCGGCACTTTTTCCAGGCGTTTGGCAGTTATTGGCAGCGGGCCATCGTTCCACGATGCACGAAAACAACGCTTTCTTCTTGGCCGACGTGGACCGAGCCCCCTCGGTCGTGCGGCCTTCGCGCGATAAAGTGCCGGTCGATGAAGCGATTCTGCTGGACCCGCAATCCAGCGGCGGAATTCTCTGCGCTGTTCCGAACTCCTGCGCTGCGGAAGTCGTCTCGTTCTTGCATCAACAACAGTTTGAAATGGCAAGTGTCATTGGTCAGGTCCAAGCACGGGCCGCGGATTCAAACAGTTGGTGTACATTAAAATCCTAACGAGTTGCGCTCTGGATCGCAAACACTTCCACATCAACGCCCGGCGAGTAATGAATCAAACTGGGAGGTTGGCCTTGAGTCGGGAAACCGGCCGCTGAGATAAGTTGATCGTGGCACTCCAGTAATTCTGCCGTGGCGAACGGGTACGGTTCGTGGTGGACTTGGCCGGCGTAGACTTTCTTCGCACGTTGCACAAACAAATAGTAACGTTCCAATAGAAAATACTCGAGGGTCCCGACAGTGGCAGTCGCCAAAGACGTAGGCGCAAGGAAATCCACGTGCGACTTTAGGCCGCGACGATCACAAGCGTAGGTCCAGCGATTGAATGAACCCTTGGCAGGTTCCGACGTCGGCGCGGTTCCATTCATCGTCGCGTAGAAATACGGCAGGGACCAACCCAGTCGCGCGGCCCAAACGGCCAACCGAGAATTGGCGTCCAAGGAAAAAAAGTAAACACCCGGTCGCCCGCGATAATGCACGTAGGTCCGCACGTTGGTTTCGAAGAAGTTAAAAGCCAACCGCCTAGGCAACCAGGTCGGACGAATTTGCCGCATGCGAAATGGAACCAGCCCGACGAAGCAACGTCCGTCAAAGGTATCGATCTCCAACTCGGCAGGGACCAATCGCCGAACCGTTTCGAACGGAACTTCCCAATGCAAGAGCAACAGGTGCTGCCACTTCTGAGTGCCGCTGTTCCGGCCCGCTGGCCGAACCGCCGCCGCACGCCGCTCCGTATCTAATACCAAACTCGAATGGGACATGGATATCAATCGCCGGAGGAGCTTGCTGAAATTTGCAGAACAAGTCGAACCGATTTCAAATTGTTCCGTCTATAATAAATGGCTTGCCGCTCGGTCGCTATCCAACGTCGCGAGCCAATGGACGTTTCCGCCCCCTTTTTATGCGGACTGGCCCAACCAGTCAAACGCAAACGGTATCTATCATGCCAAAACTAAATCAGATCATCGCCATTCAGTCCACCAAGAAATCGTTGGCCAAGGACGCCTTAACCGCAGCCTATCACCAGCTCCAAAAAGCCGACTTGTTGACCGGAATTTCTCGGAACTACAAACCCAAGGACGAGTTAGGTGAAGTTCTGCCACATGAAAACAAGTTGGTCCAGGTCAAAGTCACCGAAGTGTTGGAGCAGGTCTCTCGATCGTTGCGCGAGATGTTTGATGTCGTCGCCACTCAAGACTACGCGAACTGCCTCGCCAAAGCGGATGTTGTGGTTGCGGGACAAGTGATCCTCCGTGATGTTCCCGTAACTCACCTCTTGTTTTTGGAGAAACAAGTAACCGATCTGCAAACGTTTATCGAAAAGTTGCCCGTTTTGGACCCGGCCGAACGATGGACATACGATTCTTCGCAAGATTGTTACGCATCGGAGTCATTCCAGTCCCTCAGGACGAAGAAAGTTCCAAAAACGCACGTCAAGTACGAAGCGACCAAAGAACACCCGGCCCAAGTTGAAATGTACATGGAAGACGTGACGGCCGGAACCTGGACAACTCTCAAGTTCAGTGGAGCCGTCCCTGCATCCATCCGGAATGGAATGTTGGATCGGGTCCGATCGTTGCAGGACGCGATCAAAGCCGCCCGAGAAACTGCGAACGGGATTGAAGTCGAGAAGCAGGAAGTTGGCGAGAAATTGCTGAAGTTCGTCTTCCAATCGGACGGCCGTTAGCCGATAATACTTTTGGAGTACAAGATCAAATTGAAGTTGAGATTGAAACGTCCTCCAGTGAAGGTGCAAGTCCTTCCGCCATTACTGAAATCGTTAGTTGGCCAAATGGGGTTTGGCCCGCTTTTTCGATGCTCGCGGTTTCAGTAATGGCGTAGCCCAACTAGCAGAGGCGGGACAACAGATTGAGACTATTACTCCAGTGTCAGCATCCGTGCTGATCGCCAAGTCGAAGTTCCAGTTCCCCTGCCGTTTCATGCGGGTTCAATTCCCGTCGCCCGCTCTTTTGCCCAAGATTTCATTCCGAATCGTCCCCTAACCAGAAAGATTTTAATACGGTCTCCCAATTTATTCGCAGGCGTAGCTTAATGGCAAAGCAAAACGGCTTAAAGACTCAGGATTGGAATTAAACGGATACTATTGGCGTGCATACACCGGCACAAACTTGCCCCTGTCGATGGGTATTCGGCAGGGGTTTTTTGTTTGCCCGTTGCACTAATCGTCGAACGAAACCCAAGCTGTGAACGATACCGCGTTCGTTGCTCCGTGGCGACGTCTGAACGAACGTAACTATCTGGCCCAATCCACTTCAAGTTTATTGTCGATTTTGACTTGCCATTTACATGTGTTAGTGTATATATTACACTATGCCACTGTTCTGGCACGGACCGGTATGTGGTGGGCAATGACGTACGGGGCAAATGACCAGGAGTCAAAGAATGGCTGATGACGTGGGTGATGACGTGGGTGATGACGGTTTGGATTTGACTTTGCTTACGGATCTGTACCAATTGACGATGGCGTCGGGGTATTGGGCGCGAAAGTGTGCTCAGCGTCGAGCGGTGTTTCATTTGTACTTTCGCCGGTCGCCGTTCCAAGGTGGGTATGTGGTCGCGGCGGGATTGCAACCCGCCCTCGAGTATTTGGCCAAGTTCCGCTTTTGCGATCAAGCATTGACCTATTTGTCCACCCTGCGTGGCAATGACGGACAGTCTCTGTTTCCCGACGAATTCTTACGAGTGCTAGGCGACTTGCGATTGTCTGTGGATGTTCAGGCCGTGCCTGAAGGAACGGTCGTGTTTCCGCACCAACCTTTGTTGCGAATCGAAGGTCCGATCATGCAATGCCAATTGCTGGAATCGACCCTGTTGAACATCATCAACTTTCAATCTCTGATCGCCACCAAAGCGGCGCGCATCGTGCAAGCTGCCGCGGGAGACGCGGTGTTGGAGTTTGGTCTCCGCCGCGCCCAAGGCGTGGACGGTGCTTTGGCTGCTTCTCGCGCCGCCTTTATCGGAGGCTGTGCGGCGACCTCGAATGTCTTGGCCGGGATGCGGTTTGGCATTCCGGTCCGAGGAACTCATGCTCACAGTTGGGTCATGTCGTTCGACTCCGAACTAGAATCGTTCGCCGAATACGCCGCCGCGATGCCCAACAACTGCGTCTTCTTGGTCGATACCTACGACACCATCGCCGGTGTCCGTCACGCCATTGAGATCGGGCAACAACTGCGAGCCCACGGCCACGATATGGTCGGAATTCGCTTGGATTCCGGCGACCTCGCATGGCTTAGTCTACAGGCCCGGCGCCTGTTGGACGAAGCCGGTTTTCCCCGTGCTACGATCGTCGCCAGCAATGATCTGGACGAACGTTTGATTCAAAGTCTCAAGTCGCAAGGGTCCGCCATCAATGTCTGGGGCGTGGGAACCAAGTTAGCAACCGCCTACGACCAACCTGCTTTAGGAGGCGTCTACAAGTTGGCCGCGATCGAAGAACGCCACCACCAGAACAGCGCTGCGGATCTGCCCAACGACACCATGAGTCCAAGTGAGACCATTCGTTGGCGACCGGTTCTAAAGTTGTCCGAACAGCCCAGCAAAGTTTCAACGCCTGGAAAATTGCAAGTTCGACGCTTCTTCTCGGCGAACGGCGAGGCCCGCGCCGACATGATCTTCAACGAATTGGATCCACCAAGAAATGTGTGGACCATGGTCAACCCCGAAGACGCGACCCAGCAGCGCACGTTCGCTCACGATCGCTTTCAGGACTTGCTGATACCGGTCATGTTAGGCGGGAAACGAATTTACGATTTACCAACGATTGCGAACATTCAAAAAAACACCCAGCGGGAACTGGAGCAATTCCACAGCGGGATTCGCCGCTTCGACAACCCGCATCGCTACCCAGTGGGGCTGGAACGGAGCCTGCATGAACTACGGCAACGGTTGATGCGCGACGGACGAGCGGTCGCCCAGCGGGAAGGACGACGGTCATGAGCTTCTCGTATCGATACCCGCGACCGGCACTGACCGTCGACTGCGTGGTGTTTGGGGTTCACGAAGGTCGCTTGTTGGTTCTCTTGATCCGACGTGGCCAGGCTCCCTTTCGCGGCGATTGGGCGATCCCCGGCGGCTTTGTGGATGTTCAAGAATCAATCGACGACGCAGCCCGACGCGAACTGCAAGAAGAGACGGGCTTGACCAACGTGTACTTGGAACAGCTTTATACTTTTGGTGCGGTGAATCGCGATCCTCGGGAACGAGTAGTCTCGGTGGCCTATTATGCCTTGGTGCGCCGAGTCGAGCATCAAGAAGTGGCCGCCAGCGACGCGGCTCAAGCCGAGTGGTTTCCGGTCGACGAGTTGCCGTCCTTGGCATTTGATCACGAAGAGATTCTGCAAACCGCGCTGGCTCGACTGCGGGCCAAGGTTCGCTATCAACCGATCGGATTCGAACTGCTGCCGACCAAGTTCACGTTGACCCAGTTGCAACAGCTTTATGAGACCATCTTGGGACATGAAATCGATAAGCGAAACTTTCGCAAGAAGATCTTGGCCACGCGGTTGTTAAAGCCATTGGAAGAATTCGCCAGTGGCCGTCATCGGTCCGCGCGGTTGTATCGCTTTGATCGCAGCCAATATCAAAAACTTGTCAAACAAGGAGTCAACTTTGAAATATGATGCCAATTCTCTGCAGGC
>JAUXWY010000377.1 GCA_030681235.1 Pirellulaceae bacterium
TTGTGCTTGGTCCGGTTGTCGCGCTTGCTTCTGTTGTCGCGCGTCGCGCGCTTGCAATGATCGTCGCGCCTCGCGATTGTTCTTGTTGTTGAGCTTCTCTTTACTTGTGATCTTGCAGCGCGTGTTGATGTTGTGTGTGACTCTTGTGCTTGGTCCAGTTGTCGCGCTTGCTACTGTTGTCGCGATTCGCGCGCTTGCAATGGTCGTCGCGCCTCGCGCGCTTGTGCCGGTCGTCGCGCTTCGCGCGCTTGTAGGCGCTTTAACGATGGGCGCGCTTCTAACAAACATGACTGCGATCATTGCTGTTTTTTGTTGACGCGAAAGTGATTGTGTTCACATCCACTCGTTGCGTACTCCATGTTTGTTCTATCAACGCGGGTTGCTCCGGATCAACGAAGGCAAGGGACGCAAGGACCGGATCGTCCCCGCCTCGCCGAAACTGCTGGAAGAACTGCGCGAGTACTGGAAGAAGTATCGCCCCAAAGACTATCTGTTCCCCGGCAAGACACCGGACGTACCGCTCTCGTCGGCCACGATCCAAAAAGCCTGCAAGATGGCGGCGGCCTTCGCAGGGATCAGCAAAGTGATCAGTCCCCACATTTTCGTTTAAGTGCCGCCAGGGACTGACGATCCACATTACCATCAGCAAACTACTGGGCCACTTCAGCTTCATCACCACGATGATCTATCTGCACGTGAGACGACAGCACTTCGATCGATCACCCAGTCCGCTGGATTGGTTGCCCACTCGGCAATGTCCGCATCACAATTCACGAATCCGACTCGAAATCATTTCAAATCTTGTTGCAATGACGAGTAACAACTTCTAAAATCAAAAAAGCCACGGGACAAAAGGCGGAATCCGCATAGTGCCAACGACTTGGTCTCGAAATCAGTTCACAAGTTTCGGGGACACAAGTCTTGAGTCCAGTCCACAACCTGCGGCCATTCCGCCCCGCTCCGTCGGCCAAGTTCAACGCCCAATCTAACCGGCAGCGGGTCCACCCAATGTCAGGGCCACGAACAAACCCACCCGCCGCCGGTTAGATTGCAATACGTTCGGATATCGAGATGTCATCAGGATTTCGCGCCATGAAGCACTTTTTTTTAAGCAGGTGGATCAAAGCCATATTCTGGCTTTGTTGGTGGACGTTGCTCACAATCTCGATATCCGGTGCGACGATCTATGTAATTGTTAGAGGCTCACGTGACCTATTGGGCTTTGGCGACGGTGACACGCTCCCTGCCATCGCACTCATTGTTTTGGGGTTGGTATTATTTGTTTTTGTGACCGTATTCGGCATGTTCGCTTTTCAGACAGTGTGGTATCAAATGCCTGCCACCATCGCTCTCCAGAAACTCGCCCGCCTGAATAACACCTCCGAGTTGTCCGAACAGGGTATGCGACTTGCCTATGCGATTCGGTTCTGCGAGCGTCCGCTCGGTGAGGCGAGTACCAAGAATTTGATATGCGAACTGGTGCGACACTTCTCAACACTGCGGCCGGACTTACTCGACGCCACACGTTGTGAAGAACGCATCCGGCGGTACGAAGACGAGGTGACGGCTTTGGGCACCCTGATACAAGAACGGCGTGGCATCAAGTCAAGCCATCGGAAACAGAACATCGTCGGAAAACTCCTGTTCGGGATAATCGGGAATGCCATGGCATTTCACAGGATATCGAGCGCGGAGCAAGCCGAGCTCGATCCGGTCAACCAGGCGATTGCCGCCACAAAGATTAACCTCGCTCGCCTGGACAAAGAGTTCGCCGACGCGGTAGCTAACTCCATCGAGACGAAGCCTCGCGTACGATAACGCGCGGCCGAGCGGATGGAGCGTGTCCATGACAATTAAATTTAATGACCACGGTAGTCCTCGATGAATTTGCCCCCTGTTCGGCTACGATGTTAATCCGTTGCGTGCGGCTAGGGTGCTCCCCAAGTCGAGGGCTTGCAACCTCAGCTTTCCAGCCAGTTGCATACTTTACCAACGATTTTCGGTTGATTTCGCCAACCTTGAATACATCCTGGTAGCGGCGTGGAGCAACACCCACGAACGGTACAAAGCTAACAAAAGCCCCGCATTCTCCATCTTCAATTCGGATCGAATCGGGGTACAGCTCATTGACTAAGCTCTTAGGATACGGCTCGATACGCATCAAGCTCTTTGGCGACTTGTTGATTGCGTTTTCAACCGATTCGAATCCTTCTGTTGCATTGATATAATCACGAAGAAGAATTTTTGCAACGCTGAGTTCGCCACGAACAACCGCTTCTAAAGCCTCAGCAAGCAATCCATTGCGAAACTCTCCATCATCTCGGCTTCGGCCATGAGCCGTCCTGGCGTCTTTGCGTAACTCATCTGCTCCGCAATGCCGTGAGCCTTGAATCATGACGACACCCTACGAGCTTTACGTCGGGGCGGGTGGAAGGGCAGGAAAAACGAAAAAACCCCGAGGAAACGAAAAAACCCCGAGGAAACAGGGTGTTTCTCGGGGTTTTGGGCAGTGGAGACGAGGGGGGTCGAACCCCTAACCCCCTGCTTGCAAAGCAGGTGCTCTCCCAATTGAGCTACGTCCCCAATTTAAAGGTCCCGTATCGTAACTGTCGAAAGACTTTCCGAAAAGTGGTATTTCTCAGGAAAGTTGGAGCCAACCAACTATTCGGAACCACCTTTTTTGCCCCCTGGAAAGACGAACCGAGAGACTCTAAGGCCCAAATGCATCAACGGTCTGGAATACCGGGAATTTTTTAGGGCAAAATCTGGGTGCCCGAGCCGATTATACGGACGAACTCGCAGGGGCTGGTGAGCGGGCCGGTTGGTAGCTGAACGATCGGCTTCACACTCCCCGCCGGCTGAAGCCGGTACACCAGCGTTCGCTCAACCGATTTGGCCGAAAGAAACATGCGCAATCGCACTCGTCAAGCTGCTGTGACCGGACCAGAGTCCCCGACGAGCGATGGGAAGTCGGCGCCCGTTTTTGCACCAATTTTCGGACCGGGCCCGTCGCCGCGAACGGTCAAAGCGGCTGATGGGAATATCCTCTCGGTCCCTGCCGATTGGGAACTGCTGCCACCCGGCGACCCAGGACTGACTCGGCGCGTCAAAGCGGCCGGGTCGTTTTGGCTAGTCCAAGAATCGCGGGGCCGCAAAGTGTTCTCGCGCGGCCTGTGGGCCAATGCTCAAACGATCGAAAACCTCCGCCGCGAACTGGAACACGAACGCAGTACGCCCGCCCACGCCAAAAAACAAGCTGCCAGCACCGCTCGGCGAGAAACCGCTCAGGCGAACTACGTCACGGAGTTTCAACAAGCCGTCGTGGACTTTTTAGCGTTTGACTCGAGGTTCCATGAATTGGCCGTCGCGGTCGCTCGGTTGGTCACGCAACACGCCACACCGGTCGGCAGCGGAACGGTGGCCCGGACCCAGCGTTTGACGATCGAGCAAAAGGCTCGCGCGGCGGTGGTCGCTTGGATGCGGCATCAAACAACCGAATACGATCAGATGAAGATCGCCCGCGTCAAAGGCCGACGTCGCGAAGTTCGCCGCGATCTGGCGCAGCAGTCGCTAAGCCTGTTGGCCGGTTATCGCGAAGGTCGCGCTCCTCAGCCCCATTGTCTGTTGATGGCGGCGGTGGAGAACGCCGGCGGCCAAGATCAACCCTACCAACGATAGGGTTGATTCTGCCGATAAAGTGTCAAACGTTGTTCGACGTCGGGCTTCTTGTTTGCCGGCGCCAGTTGGAGTGCGGCCTCGGCGAAGCGAATGGCATCGGCGTATTGCTCCCCATTGGCGTAAGCGGCCGCCAACGTGTCGACGTGCGACCAGTCTTTATTCTGGGTGGACTTGTTGGCGGCCATTGCCAACTTGACGGCCTCGGCTGCCTGGCGTTTGTCAGCTTCGGGACAAGTGGCATAGAACCAAGCCAAGCCGTTTTGACCTTCGGCCAATTCGGGGCCCAACTCGACGCTCTTCTTATAGGCCACCAGAGCTTCGGCGAAGCGGCGCTGCTGCCAGAACAATTCGCCCCAGTTCAACCACACGCCAGGATGCTCGGCGTCCAGGGCTTCCGCTTGTTTCAGATCCGATTCGGCTTCATCGTAGCGTTTCAATTCCAAGAGCACGGCGGATCGATTGAGCAACGCGAGCAGCGAACCCGGTTCCAACGCAACGGCTTGACTCAGATCTGTAAGCGCGGCATCGGCGTTGCCTTGCAAATGTTTGGCCCACCCGCGATTGATCATGGCTTGGACGTTGAGCTTGTCCAACTCCAGTGCTTTTTCGGCAGCGGCAATGGCTCCGGCGAAGTCCAGTTTGTCCATCAGGATCGTACTCTGGCCGACGTAACCGTCGGGGACATTGCCGGAGAGTTCGACGGCTTTCACAAAATCTCGCATCGCGTCGTCCAACCGGTTTTGCTCGCGGAAACATCCGGCGCGATTGATGTAATGGCTGGGGTTATCTTTTTCCAATTCGACGGCTTTGTTGTATTGCTGAATGGCCTCCGCCAGTTTGTCCGACGTGAAGTACAGCCAGCCCAAATTCGCATAGGCCTGCGCGTATTTGGGCGCGAGACGAATCGCGGTTTGGAAATCTTTCTCGGCCAATTCGAACCGACCCTGAGCGGACAAAGTCAGCCCGCGATTGTTGAATAGTTGCGGCCGCTTGGAATCCAAACGCAGGGCTTGATTGTAGGCCTCGATCGAGGCGGGAAAAACGTCTTCGTGATAATACAGTGAACCCAAAATCGACCACGCTTCGAGGTCGCTGGGATTGCTGGTCGTACGCTCTTGGTACAAAGGGATCGCTGCTTCAATGTCACGGACAGAGTTCTTATCGAACCAGCCGCGTTGGCCTTCCAGCGCGAGCCACTTGCCATTGACCCGAGTGACTTTCAGGATGGTTCCGGGGTAGAGAGTTCCGACGACCTCGTCGCGCACTTTTAGGGAAGCTTCGCCGACAACCACAATAAACTGGCCGGGCTCTTGGGCGGTGCTCGGCGAGCTGCCGGAAGTCCAAAGTCCCAACGCCAGCCCAGCGGCACAGGTCAGTCGCGCGAGGTTTCGCCGGATGGATTCGGCAGGAAGCACAAACAGGAGCATGGGATTTCGCCTTCGTTGGGTGTCGGGTCAAAGATCATGTGTGTTCCAGCCTATTCGCGGGGAAAAATCCGTCAATTGCCGACGGAGTGATCGGCGGCCAATTGTCGTGGATTGGCCCGGCCCTGGTTGTAGGTCGGCTGCCAAAAGACGAAAACGTCGCGGTGCCGGTTCGAGGTTTTTGCCGTTTAGACCAGGGCAGGCGACTGGACGCCGGGTAGGGCAGCATGAAGAATAGGGAAGTTCGGCGACTAACGAAACTACGAGTGCTTCGAATGGGCATCAAATTTACTTGTCCACATTGCGGGAAAGGGCTCAACGTCAAGTCGAACTTGGCGGGCAGGCGAGCGTTATGTCCGGACTGCAAAGGCCGAGTGGAAATTCCGGCCGAAGATACGTCGGCCCAGCCGATCCCAGTGGCACGCGCGGCCGTGGCTGCGCCGCTTTCTCCCATGGCCAGCACCCAGCCGCCCTCGGCCAAACGTCACTCGCCAGTCACTGGCGCCTTCGAAGATCTGGATCCGAACTCCTTTCTTTTGGATCGCCCTGTTGTCGATTTGGAACCGACCCAACAACCGCATTTCGATTGGATCGCGGACGCCCCGGACGCGGTGTGGCACGTCCGCAATCGCGCGGGCGGACAATACGGACCGGCTGTCGGGGCGATCATGCGCACTTGGTTGCAAGAGGGACGAGTCTCGCGCGAGTGTTATGTCTGGCGCGAAGGATGGGCTCATTGGCGTCAAGCCAGTGATGTGTTCCCGCATTGGTTTGAGCCTCGGACCAATGGAGCCGCGCCCGAGCCCGCACCAATCGCCCCTGTTGCCGCATGGCATCCCACGCGTCGACCGGAGCCGCCCGCGCCGACGCCTACTCCCGCACCGACGCCTACTCCCGCACCGACGCCTCGTCCGTCATCACCCGTTCCCACAGCGACGATGGCGACACCCATCGAAACTCAGCCAACGCTGAGCAGTCCGTCGCGACGCAACAGCGCAACGTGGCTCTTTGTCGCGATTTTGGCGATGGTGCTAACGCTGTCCGGCGTGGCGATCACCGGTGTGGTTTACATGATCAAGAAGTCCAACGAGGTCAAACCACCAAACGCAAGTGCGCCACCGGTCGAAATTCGCGATCCGTTCTCTTGAACAAATGTCAGTCGATTCAGTCGATTTGATCTGCGGCCATCTGCAGGGTAGCGCGATGGGCTTCCGGCCAGCGACCCTGATCCGCCAACGCGATGATCTGTTGGAACGCCTTCAATTCGGCGTCAGGGAGTTGCAACTTCGCCATTTCATCTTTAACGTTCTGCAAGCGTTCAGGATTTCGGCTGCCGCAGGCGGTGCCCAACATTCGCAAGACACGATCGCTTTCGTGGGAGCCAACTTTGGGGTACGTCGCGCGGGGCATCCACACCCAAACCAACGCCGCCAACGCGAGGACCAACAGACCGAGTTTCAAGAGACTGCTTTGGTTCATGGATATTGACTCGTAGGGAAATTTGCTGGTGTACCGGCTTTAGCCGGCGGATTGCTGAACAGATTGTTTTCACACCCCGCCGGCTAAAGCCGGTACACCAGCGCTTGCTAAATTGCCTTTGTTTGGACAGATCGGGAATCGTGGTTGCCCTTTTCTAAAACTCGATGTTCACGGGTTCGCGTCCGGCCATGCTGCAGGCGGCTGACCAAACGTCCGGGTTGACGTCGTTGGAGATGAACCGCACGCTGCCGTCGCCAAACAAAATGTTGGCACCATGCCAGGGTGAAAAGAACTGACAGACGTGGGCCGTGGGGTAACCGGGCGGATGAATGATGCCGGGCTCGCTGGCCGCCGGACCCGAGTGGGACAAGACAAACGTGGCGGCTGCATCACATTCAGTCAATGGAAAACGATTGATATCCGCAGGGCACGATTCGGTTCCGGGGATCACACCAACCCAGGTCTTGTTGGAAATCGACATGTGTTCGCCGACAAAGACCGTATTGCTGAGCCCGTCGAGAATCTCAGCGGCGCGGGTGCGGGAGTTGCGATAGAACGGACCAAAAAAACGACTGGACGGCAACGACTTCCAATCCGATACCGAATAACCCCAAGGTTCATCTTGGCCGACATTGGCCACATAATGCGAACGGCCAAAGACTCCGACTACTGTGCCACTGGAGTCCGTGATTTGGATGGCATCAAAACCGCTATCGGCGCCGGCACTGAGAAATGATGAGATCTTGCTTTGGACGGCCACCGCATTTTCAGGCGCCCAACACGGCAGGCTCAGATTCAACTTGTCGTAGAGTCCGCCTTGTTCCAAATACGGCAGAATCATCGTGCCCCAAGCCCAACCTGGTCCGGCATCCAACGTGACCGCGTGCGGAGCGAAGCGAACCGGGTCGGAAGTGTATCCTGCCGGATACCGCCCGCGAGCCGACTCGTAGTTCGTCAACGCCAGCCCAATCTGTCTTAGCTGATTGGCACTCGACATGCGGTAACCTGCCGCACGAGCTTGTTGCACAGCCGGCAACAGCAGCCCCATCAAAACCCCAATGATCGCGATCACGACCAACAACTCCACCAATGTAAATCCATGGCGATGAGCGGTTCGATTCCGACCGTCCAATGACAAACGTGGCATAAAATCTTCTCCAGGCGAACGAATTCGCGAAAACCAGTGTGAACGCCCGGTGGCTGATGGGCGGTGATGGCTGAATGGCAAGTGTAGCCAATGCTACACTTTGGCTATCGTAGACATGGGTCGCGCCGGTGTCAAGCAGGAAAAACCCGATTCGCCGGTTGTACCGCCGATAGCGGGGACGACAATTGTAGGGCAGTTGCGGGTCGGCGATCCTGGACAAAAGGCTATCGCGGCTTCGCCCCGCAGGATTCAACCAGCGCAATTGCCGATGACAGCCTGAGTGGCCATCGAGGAATTCCATCGAACGTCGCTGGGATAGGAGCGTGGGAGTCAAAACCATGTACGAAAACAAACCGCCCCGTTGGGGGCGGCAAATCCTGCTGCAGGTCTTTGGCTGTGACCCCCGAGCTCTGGCAGTGTTTCGGATGGGGTTGGGGCTGATGATTTTGCTGGATGTCGGCCTGCGCTGGCCCTACTTGGAAGCGTTCTTGACCGACGCGGGCCCGGTCGATCGAGCGACCGCCAACAGCTTGTTGGAAATGGACTATGGACAAGTAGCGGAATATGCCTGGTCGCTGAACTTCTGGTGGGGCGAACTCTGGTGGCAGCAAGTCTTGATGGGCGTCTTGGGGCTGGCCGCCGTGGGTTTGATGATCGGTTGGCGAACTTGGTGGATGACACTCATTTGTTGGGTGTTGATCGTTTCGCTGCACATGCGTTGTCCCGTGATTTTGAGTAGCGGCGATACGCTCTTGCGTTGCGTGTTGTTTTTTTCTTTGTTCGCGCCGTTGGGTGGGTGGTGGTCCGTCGATGCGTCTCGGGCGAAACAGCGTTCCGGGTCCATGTTGGATGAAGTGGAAATTCCTGCGCCGGTACTGACGGCCGGAACCGCGGGTTTGATCACCCAGTTATTCTGCATGTACTTTTTCGCAGGCATTGCCAAGTGGAACATTCATTGGTGGGAAGGCGATGCGATGGAGTACGTCTTTCGCTTGGACCTCTACGCGCGACCATGGTCGGGGGTCTTCTTGCAGTACCCGCTGCTGCTAAAACTCGCGTCTTGGGCCACGCTGTTTGCTGAAGTGGTGTTGATCGTTTTGTTGTTTGTGCCTTGGCGCAATTCTTGGTGGCGAAGTGTCAATATCGTGGTCTATTTCGCATTGCATTTGTCGATTGCCGCGACGATGGACATTGGCCTGTTTCCGTATATCTCGATGGTGGGCTGGTTGCCATTGTTCCCAGCGGCGTTCTTCAACTTTCTCGGTCGCCAAAGTTCGTATGCGAGTTGGCTACAAGCCAGCGACGCCGATCGCGGAACACCAACGCTGACGACGGAGGTTGTTGGTCGCGATTGGATGGGAGGACTGCAATGGCTGGGGCAGGGCTTCGCGGGCCTGATGGTGGTGTACATCGTGCTGTGGAACACGGCCAACATTCCGGTCGGTTACGACGGCGACTTGCGGCAACGACTGAAACTGACCAAGGAGCAATTTGTTCAGTACAAATCACCCCGTGAGTTGTTTGCCTTGGCGATGCCAACCGGTTTGCGTTGGGTGGGGACCGTGACGGGTCTCGGGCAACATTTTCAAATGTTTGGCGTTCCACCCTGGCACAGTCCTTGGCTGGTCTACGATGCAACGTTAGAGGATGGCGTGCGGATGGATCTGCTGCGTTTGGAACCGGTCAGCTACGACCGTCCCGCGTCGGGGTTGGTGGCGATTCCGGGGCACCATTGGCGGAAGCTGCATGACAACCTGTTGGCCTATGGGGTCAAGGGCTTGCAACAACGGGTCGCCGAATACAAACTGAGGCAGTGGAACGCCAGTCATCGGGCTGGCAAGCAAGTGGTGGCTTTGAAAGTGATGTGTTTTGCCCAGCAGACCGGTCCTCAGTATCAAGGTCAGCCGCCCGTGATCGAAACCTGGTACGATTGGCGCAAGCCGCTCGTGACGATCGAAGATCTGGAAAAACTGTTGGAATTGAATCCCGACCTGTTGCCAGGCATCTAAGAGCTAGAAATCTTGGCCGAATAAGGAGTTGTCGCACTTGTTTCTATATTGCTTGAGTATTTTTCTCGGTGCGTTTTTGTTGTTTCTTGTTCAGCCGATGATGGCGCAGTTTATTCTGCCCTGGTTCGGTGGCTCGTCATTGGTGTGGACCACCTGCATGTTGTTCTTTCAGTCGGGTTTGGTGTTGGGATATGCTTATGCCCATCAGATAACGCAGCGGTTGTCGCCGTTCACGCAGTGGTTGTTGCACGTGATCGTGTTGTCGGCGGCGATCTTGTTTTTGCCGATTCGACCGGGATTGGATTGGAAGCCTGTCGACGGTCTGTATCCCACTTGGCGAGTGTTGGCTTTGTTGGCCGTTACCATTGGTGTTCCTTACGTGGTTTTATCAACCACCGGGCCGCTGATTCAACGTTGGCAGAGCTTGTCTCATCCCA
>JAUXWY010000385.1 GCA_030681235.1 Pirellulaceae bacterium
CTTCTGACATCGCGGTTGTTTGGACGGTGATTACGTTTATTGCGGTAGTGGGCGGCGGTTACGCGATTTTTGGAGGCCTGAAAGCCGTCGCTGTCTCTGACACGTTTAATGGTGTCGGTTTGTTGATTGGCGGATTGTTGATCACCGTTCTATCATGGCAGGCCATCATGGGGCCAGACGATACCGTGTTTTCGGTTGTGGACAAGATCAAGCAGCAGAACCCCGATGCCTTTCAATCGTTAGGCAAAGAGGGCGAAGATGTGCATTGGCCCACGCTGTTTACCGGTGTGTTGCTGTTGAATTTCTTTTATTGGTGTAGCAACCAACAGATCATCCAGCGTTCGTTTGCTGCCAAGAATTTGGCCGAAGGTCAAAAGGGCGTGTTGATCGCCGCTTTCTTTAAGATTCTGGCCCCGTTTGCTTTGATCTTGCCGGGAATCATCGCGGCCTATTTGGTGACGCAGGATCCCGAGTTCGCTGCCAAGGTCGGTGGCGTTGCCAACAAATCCTACGGAGCCTTGGTCAGCAAAGTATTGCCGGAATGGTTGGTTGGTTTTTTTGCGGCGGTGGTGGTCGGCGCGATTTTGTCCACGTTCAACTCGGTGCTCAATTCGGCGGCGACGCTGTTTTCGTTAGATGTTTACAAACGATTCATACGTCCGACGGCTTCGATGAAGGAGGTCGTGTTCTCGGGGCAAGCGTGTAGTTTGCTGGTCGGGGTTTTGGCCGTGGTGGCCGCGCCGTTGATCTTTCACGGGAAGGATGGTGTGTTTGGTTTCTTCCAAAAGCTCAATGGTGTTTACTTCATTCCACTGTTGGCGATCATGATGGTCGGGTTGTTCAACAAGTGGGCCGACGGCCGCTCGGCCTTGGTCACTTTCTTCGTCGGATTGGCCGCGATGAGTGTGGGGACATTTGCGACGTGGCCGGGGAAGGATTTAGACGCGAACGGAAAAGCGTTGGATCCGGGTTGGGTCGTGAATTGGTTTGGGTCCGGGTACCACTTCATGGGTGTGGTGTTCGTGGTGTTGGTGGTCCTGCAGTTGGGACTGGGCAGCTCGCTCATGCGGCGTTTGAAGCCTTATATACAGCACGATGTCGGCGCGGTGGACCTCACGCCGTGGAAACCGGCTCCCTATGTGGGCGGAGCATTGGTGGCCTTCGTCTTGGGGATTTACGTCTATTTCGCCGTTATTTAAGCGCGAGAATTGCTGACGAATTGGGTTTTGCATCAGAATCGGGTTTTGCTATATTCGCACCTGGGCGGCGAAGTTTCAGCCTGCTAGCAGGTCGAGGACCAGCGAGTTCTCACGACTGAAGCGGACGGGCATCATTCGATTTGGGCTGAGGAAAGGTTTGTAGAATATGTTGAAACTTGGGACGCCATGGGTCGCCACATTGGCCGTTTGCATCGGCCTCCACTCCCTATCAAGCGAAACCGTTTGGGGGCAGGATGCCGAAAAACTCAAACAGGCACTTGCCTACCGACCGACCCAAAAAGGGGTCGAATTTGATTTGCCGACCACCGAACAAATCGAAACCGTACGGCTGGAGAACGCTAGCACGATTGGGCAGACCGGATTTGTCGTCCGCGACTCGGAGAACCGGCTTCTGCGCCGCTTTGTCGACTCTTCCGGCAATCGCAAGATCGATACTTGGGCCTACTACTCCAGTGGTTTCGAAGTCTATCGCGATATGGATACAGACGCCGACGGAAAGCCCGATCGATTCCAATGGCTCGGTCCCAACGGCGCTCGAATTGGGATCGACACCGATCAGGATTTGACAATTGATCGCTGGGAACGCATCTCCGCTCAGGAGTTAACCCAAGTCGTCAGCGAAGCGATCAACGCGAATTCGCCGGCTCGGCTCAAGCCGCTGTTGGCTTCCAGCGAGGAAGTGGATTCGCTGCAGCTCGACGCAGGTTTGACTCGACGCATCAAAGACCGAATTCAACAAACGATTGCGCGTATCGATAACGAAGCGGAAAAAACGAACTGGCCTGCGAACGTGAAATGGTTGCATTTTAGTGCCGCCGTCCCCGGGTCCATCTTGGGCGGTCCGAGTAGTGGTGCAGCTAATAACGAGCCAGTCATCGAGGTACACGATCACGCCTCGGCCATTTTGGAAGTGGGCGACAAATCACAACAGCTCTTGGTCGGATCGCTGCTAAACATCGGAAGTGTGTGGCGAATGGTCGATTTTCCGGCACTGGCCGGAGAAGCCCATTCTGCCACAGTAGGCGGTGTTTTTTTTCAGGGTGAGGCCAGCGGGACCACGGCAACGGCATCCGCTAACTTGTCGTCCGAAGGTATTGCTCCCGACGTCTTGGCGGCCTACCAAGCCGCGGAAGAATCGCTGCGTGAAGCGATTGGGAAGCGGACTGGACCGGCTTTGGCGGTGCTGCACCAACGGCGGGCGCAGGCGTTGTGGAAAGTGGTCATGGCATCTCAAGGTGCGGAGCGAGAACCGTGGTTACGCCAATACGTCGATGTCGTTACCTCGGCCTACCAGATGGACGAATTTCCAACCGGATTGGAGCAATTGGAAAAACAAATCGCAGAAATGAAAACTGCCGGCTTTGACGCGGGTCTATTGGCCTATGCCGAGTTTCGTCATTTGAGTGCTTGGTACAGCCACTCGGCTGGCGACTCGGAGAACGTCGATGCGGTCCAAGATCAGTGGCAGCAGAAGTTGAAAGATTTTGTTGCCAAGCATCCCAGCAGTTTGTTGGCCGCCGAAGCCATGTTCCAATTGGCCAACATCGACGATTACCTGGGCGATGTAGAAGCGGCAACGGCCGTCTACCGCAAGATCGTCACCGACTACCCCGAAGCACCCATGGCCTCGCGAGCCAAAGGAGCGGTGGTGCGATTGACCAGTGTTGGCAAACCGATCGCGTTTCGAGGCTCCACGCTTGCCGGTCAGCCGTTCTCGCTTGAGAAGTTGAAAGGCAAAACGGTGGTCATCCATTTTTGGGCCACTTGGTGCGAGCCGTGCAAGGCCGAGTTTGCCGATCTGCAAAGTTTGCATGCGAAGTACGGCAAAGATGGGTTCGAAATTGTCAGCGTGAGCGTGGACGAGTCCAAAGCCGACGTCGAGGCGTACCTGACCAAGAATCGTTTGCCATGGCTCCATTTGTTCGAAGAGGGTGGTCTTGAGGGAAGCCCGTTGGCCGCTCAATTGGGTGTGATTGCCCTACCGACCATGATCATGATCGATCGCGAAGGCAAAGTTATCGAACGCGGCTTGAGCCTGACCCAAGTCGAACGGGAACTGAAGAAGCTAGCGCGCTAGCGTGGGGAGTTGTGGATGAGTCGCTACGAATCGACGCGTGAGGCCTGGCAGGCTGTGGGCGAGCCTCAACCCCAGGCGGTCGATTTTCATCGGCGTCAAGTGATGGCCCGACTGTTACCAGCGACTGCCGTACCAAACGGTCGGTTGTGCATTCTGGGAGCCGGCCCGTGCAACGATTTGGATTTGGCCGCCTTGCAAGCCCGGTGGTCGCAGGTGGACTTGGTCGACATCGATTCGTCCCGCGTTCAACAAGGCGTCACCTCCCAGGTAGCCGATGCACGCGGGATTCAAGTTCTGACCCAAGATTTATTGTGGGGCGACCATCCCCTGACCCCAGATCCGGCATCCAAGCAGAACATTGGCCGGACGGTACGCGAAAGAATTTCCGCCGCAACTTGGTCGGCGGTTGGCCAGGACTACGACCTGATCGCTTCGACTTGTTTGCTTAGCCAATTGATCGAGCAGGTCATCGAGATCATCGGCAGCGACGCTCCCGAATTTGTTGCGACCATTCAAACCCTACGTCGTCGGCACTTCGAATTGATGGCGAGGGCGCTTCGTTCCGGTGGGACCGGTTGGCTGTTTTGCGACTTCGTTTCCTCGGAAACCTTGCCGGAGTTGCTCTCGACGGTTCCTCAAGCTTTGCCCCAACTCTTGGAACAAGCCTTGACCGAAGGCAATTTTTTTCATGGGCTCAATCCCGGTATCCTGCTCCAAGTCCTACGACAAGATGAGCACTTGACGTTGCTCGTCGACCAGTCGCAAATTACTAACCCGTGGGTTTGGTTGACCGGCGAGCGAGCGTACGCGGTGGTCGGAATTCGATTCATTCGGGTTTGACGACCGATTCATTTAAATAGTCTCTTTCTCTTTCTAACAAACTATGAATGCAGGGACTTGATGACGTGGTCGTGGATCGGTGTGGATGAAGCAGGATACGGAGCGCGGATGGGACCCCTGGTGGTTTCAGCCTCGTGGTGGCAAATCGATTCCGCCGAATGGACTCCTGCAGCCTTGAGTGACCCAGATTTCTTGCAACAAATCGACCCGTGGCCGTGGCGCGCGCAATTCGCTGCCGAGTCCGATGGGAGAGCGAAGCTTCTCCCGCCGCACTTGGTCGCCGATTCAAAAAAAATTTACCAAGCGGGACAAGGGCTAGATAAACTCCAACGAATCGTGACCTCACTGCTGGATGCCATCGAAGCGATTCGGAATACGCTGACTCCACCGATACAAACGAATGATCGGGACCGAAGTGAATCGGTGGACGACGCGAACAGTGGCTCGTCATCGGACATGCCCGACGTCCATGCGACATGGTCGGCTGCCCGCGAGCGATACATTCATCACGCGCGACGCGTTCAACCCAAGCCTTCTTCATCGCTGCCGTATTGGTTGACGGAGTCGCGTGGTGAAGTGTTGTCACCAACGGCTGGAGAAGGCCGCAGCCACCTCACGGGCCTAGCAAATACCTGGGCGTCAACCACGGTCCGCCCGAGCGGATTGTTCAGCGCGCTCGTTTCAGAGTACGAATTTAATCAGGGCTTGATCCAACACGGCAACAAGGCCCATCTGTTGTCCGCCACGAGCATGTGGTTGGCCAATCATGTTTTACAACAGTGCCCAGCCGGCCAAACGGTGGTCATCGATTTTGATCGACACGGTGGTCGCAAGCGTTACCTGCCCTTGATCGTGGAACACTTCGAGGCCGATTGGCCCCAGGTTTTGGGCGAGACGGAACTCGAGAGTAGCTACCTCTGGGAAGCGGATGGCCGCCGCGTCTATTTTCGTTTTACCGTGGACGGCGAGCGGCGTTATCCGGTGGCTGCCGCAAGTCTCGCGAGCAAATACGCGCGGGAATTGGGCATGCATTGCGTCAATACTTATTGGCAGCGATTGGTTCCTGAGCTTAAAGCGTCCGCCGGTTACCCTGTCGACGCCGCCAGAATGCTGGCCGAACTGCAAGCAGCTATTCAACCTTCGCCCGTGCCCATCGCGGAACTTTGGCGCAACGCTTAGGACTTAAACACCAAGGAACCGTTCACGAACGGAATCGGGGGGATTTTCGCGCGGTCGAGTGCGACAGCGGATGCTGAAAGTAGAGCGAGCGCCCCGATCGCTCCTGCCGCCGCTTCCAACTCCGAGCCAGCGAATCGGACCACGGTCCGAACTCAACTCCGCAAGCGTTTTCGGCCTGAAGGGCCAGTCCTAAGTCAGCCTAGGGCAGAGTTCGCGGAGACTTGAATCCAAGGGAAGTTCAAACGTCAAAGCCCCAGTCAACAATCATCGAACCAACAAACCTACAAGCCGCGAACGTCGCCCTAGGACCGCTTGCCCCAGAGACTGGTTCGCCCCAAACGGGGCAGCCCTAAAGATTGGCCAGCGATGTGGCCGTTGGCTCGGAGTGCCAGCCATGTCCGTCGAGCACGACAACGGTCGAGGAACACTCTGGGTCGCCCGCGCCCCTGCCGAGCTTGTCTCGGTTGAGCCACGGATTCTCCACTACGACGCACACGTCAACCGCAAGGGAAGCGGTCGAGGGACAGACTTTTTTAGCAAGTGAATTCAACCGAGACCGCAACGGCTCACGCGCGCAAGCCCGGTCGGTCCGTACCCAAGATCAAAACCGATCGGCCTACTTGCCGACGTGTCTGAAGCAAAGTCGGTTCTATGGCCTTCAAGTCCCAGGCCCGCTGATGTAGCGAGAAACCTAACGATCCGCCGAGTAAATCGGCGGGATTTTCCATGTTCATAGCGCTGAATCAGCACTCTACTGACACAAGCTCGACACAAGCTCAGTGGTGGCGGCGCCGAACACGGCGGCAGCTCGCAACCGCACACGGCCCCAACCGAGTTTGTTTCGGTTGAGCCACGGATTCTCCACTACGACGCACTCGGCAGCCGCAAGGGAAGCGGTCGAGGGACAGACTTTTTTTAGCAAGTGAATTCAACCGAGACCGCAACGGCTCACGCTCGCAAGCCCGGACGGTCCGTACCCAAGATCAAGCCCGATCGGCCTACTTGCAGACATGTCCGAAGCTAGCTCGGTTCTACGGCCTCTAAAAACCGGCACCGCTGATGTAGCGAGAAACCTAACGATCCGCCGAGTAAATCGGCGGGATTTTCCCGATCGGCCTACTTGCCGACGTGTCTGAAGCAAAGTCGGTTCTACGGCCTTCAAGTCCCAGGCCCGCTGATGTAGCGAGAAACCTAACGATCCGCCGAGTAAATCGGCGGGATTTTCCTTGTTCATAGCGCTGAATCAGCACTCTACTGACACAAGCTCGACACAAGCTCAGTGGTGGCGGCGCCGAACACGGCCGCAGCTCGCAACCGCACACGGCCGCCACCGAGTTCATCTCGGTGGAGCCCAGAATTCTCCACTACGACGCACCTGGCAGCCGCAAGGGAAGCGGTCGAGGGACAGACTTTTTTTAGCAAGTGAATTCAACCGAGACCGCAACGGCTCACGCTCGCAAGCCCGGAC
>JAUXWY010000388.1 GCA_030681235.1 Pirellulaceae bacterium
ATCATCTTCCCACCAGCTTGCAAATCTTGAAACGTCGCTGTGGTGATCATTTCATTTTCAAACAGGTTTTTGCGGTAATCGATCGAGGCCACGATGGTCGAGCCGCCGAAGCGTTGGCAGGCTTCCTGAACCAACGTTGGGTTCTCGTAGGTGATCGAATTGAGCGCGACTTTTTCGACGCCCAATTTCAGCAACGATTCGATGTCTTGCAGGCTCCGAATGCCTCCGCCGTAACAGAGTGGCATGAAACACTCGCTGGCGATGTTCTTCAAGGTCGTTAGATTGATTGGCGTCTTGTTCTTGCTGGCTTCGATATCCAGGAAGATCAGTTCGTCCACTTCCTTTTCGTTGAAGATTCGTACCGCATTGATGGGGTCGCCGACGTATTTGGGATCCTTGAATTTCGCGGTTTTGTACAGACCGGGCCCTTTGAGCAAGAGGCACGGGATCACACGGAAACGTTTCATTGGATTCATGACCAGGATGCAAATCGTTCGAGGAGACGCATGCCAAAGCGATGGCTTTTCTCAGGATGGAATTGGGCGGCGACCAACTTCCGAGCGGACATGGCGGCGACAAATTCGTAACCGTAATCCGCGTTGGCCAGGACGATTTCCGGGTCATCACAGTGAAAATGATACGAGTGTACGAAGTAGAAGCGATCTTCCTCGCCAGGGTGCAGGAGTGGCGACGATTTCTTTACCTGAATATCGGCCCAGCCCATATGGGGCACTTTCGCGTTCGCCACGTCGTGTCGGGAAAAGAACCGAATCGTATCGGCGGCGAACCAACCGAGCCCGGGCAACTGCCCTTCTTCGCTGCCGCGCGTCATCATTTGAGCACCAAGACAGATGCCCAGCACATGAATTTTATCGTCGGCCACAATCTGGTGTAGTGGTTCGACGAAACCATGTTCGGCCAACTTGCTCATGCCCTGGTCGAAGGCCCCGACGCCGGGCAGGATCAATTTCGAGCATTCGAAACAGTCGGCGGGATTGGACACGGCACGACACGAAACCTTTAGCTTCTTCAGCATATTCAGGATCGAGCCGAGATTTCCTATTTCGTAATCGATAACACCGATCATTTTCAGGAAGAGCCTTTCATACGTCGAAGATCGCTTCCCGAGCGAATTGCTCGCTTTGCACCCATTGGATCATGTTGCTCAGGCCATCGAGACTCGAGAACTTGGGTTGAAACCCATCGACCCTGATCTTGTCGGCTCGGTGATGCGTTTCGGTGCAGAGCTTCTTGACGCGTTTGGTCGAGATCCGCAGGTCTTTGCCGGTGATGGCAATTGCGAGATCGAAGGGTAGTGCTAAAAGATGCAAGACCCAGTAGGGCAAAGTTATTGGCGAGCGTCGTCCCAGTTTCTCCGCGATCCAGTCCGCGATTTGTCGACTCGACAGTTGTGGCAGGTCGGCATAGTTGTAGATCACGACGCCGTTCGAATCACGACTCAATAGCCACAGGGTGGCGTCAATCAGATTTTTGACGTACGTGATTGACTTGATATTATTGGCTGGGCCGACGTGGAAGTATCGCCGGGCCTCGATTTGGCGAATCAGCCGCAGCATGTTGGCGGTGTTCCGTTCCCCAAAGACAAGCGCGGGTCGAACGATGAGCACTCGGCGACTGGAATCTTCACTGGCCCATTGCTTGAGCACGGCTTCACCTTTGAGTTTCGATTCGCCGTACGGTGAATTGGGTTGCGGTATCATGTCTTCGTTCGAGGGCGTCGTGTTGGAGCCATAGACCGCGACGGACGAGTAGAAGACAAACTCTTTGATCCCAAACTCGGTGGCGGCTTGGCAGAGGTTTTGCGTCCCGAATTCGTTGGTCAAGAAGTAATCGTCGCGTTTGATCCCAAAATCTTTATGTTCGGCAGCCAAATGCAAAATTCTCTGGCAGGGAAATTCCCGCAGCGTTGCGCGGACTTTGTCCATGTCCCGGACACTGCCCGCGACATATTTCGATTGGCAGTCAAATTTCGGTTGGACCAAATCCATGTTGATCAAGGAATCATTGGGCAAGACCGAGTGGAAATGCGAGCCAATGAAACCGGATCCGCCGGTCATCAACGTCCGTGTTGCCAAAGTCATTAGGCGGGCCTTTCATGCGACATCGAGTCCTGCGGTGTGGCCGCTGAGGGACGAAGGTAACGCGGCTTCACGAACAATTGATGGTAGACGTTGATTGATAAAGACACAGCGGCCCGCCACGGCGACTCCTGATAGTGTTGCCGATAGAAGTCGAAGTTGGCCCGCAAATTCTTTAATTTTGACGAAGAAAGCGAGCGATCGCGAAGTCGATACACGGCCAACGATTCCGGCACCGGTCGAGCGGACTTGATCTCTTTCAAAATCGTCATCCATAACATAAAGTCTTGACGTTTGCGGATCCCCGAGATGGGTATTTTTCCGAATCGTTCGGTATCGTAGATCCCGGTCAAGTTGCCAACATGATTGCAATAGCGCATGTGTTCGTAGGTCAGCGGCACGGGGGTGGTAACGGTTTTGCCGACGAGTTTGCCGTCTTCTGTCATCCAATCATAGAAGCAGAACGTGAACGGCTGGTGTTCTTGGTGCATAAAATCAACCTGCTTCGCCAGTTTTCCCGGCTTCCACAGGTCGTCCGCGTCCAGAAAAGCGAGGTAGCGCCCGCTCGCTTTTTGGACCGCTAAGTCGCGGGCGACTCCGGGCCCGGAGTTTTTCTCCAGTTGAAAGAGCTTGATTCGTGAATCGTGCTCCTGCAACGAACGCAACAGCGGCACGGTCTCGTCGTTGGAACAATCGTCGACGCAGATCATTTCCCAGTCCGCGAAGGTTTGGCCCATGACCGATTCAACGGTCTGACGGACGTATTTTTCCGCGTTGTAGGTCGGCGTGATGATGGATACGAGCGGGCGGTTCACGATGCGGGCTGCGTCTGGGTTAGTTCTCGATAAAGATCGAGCAGTTTGG
>JAUXWY010000413.1 GCA_030681235.1 Pirellulaceae bacterium
GATTCTCGCCCAACCACGCGCCGGTACCGCTGCCATCCGGGCCCGCTTAACTTAGCGGTATTGGGCTCAAGCCGGTACACCAGCGCTCGCTAAACTGGCTTTGGACGTGAACTTGCGGTATGTTCCTCAACCGGAAACTAATCAAGGCGGTGCCTCATAGGGGTTCGGAGGCAAAACTCAGGAGCAGGGCGGTCGCCAACCGCGCTCTTTGGACCAAACTGTCGACGAGCAAGTATTCGTCCGGCGAATGCAAGTGATCGCCAACCGGCCCGAGCGTATCGATGTTTGGGACGCCCCATCCCGAGAGTTTATTTCCGTCGCTCGCACCGCCAGACGCCCGCCAATGGATCGGAACGCCAATCTGGCGGCCCGTTGCTTCGATGCGTTCCTGGATTCGATGACTGGCAGCGTCCAAAACTTTGGGCGGTGAAGTGATCTGGCCCGATAAGCTCAGTTGATAATCCGGATCGCGACTGAAACGCTCCACAATCCCACGAATGTGTCCCATAATCAGATCGATCTGCACTGGATCAACTCCGCGGACGTTGATCCGAGCCATGGCGAAATCAGGCACGACGTTGACGGCCCCTCCGCCATGCAAACGGCCAATGTTGACGGTTGAATCTCCCGGTACTGTATGGTTTAACGAATCCAACTCCGTCACGCAGCGGGCCAAGTGAACAATCGCGTTCCTGCCCGCCGAAAAATTGCGCCCCGCATGCGCGCTTTTGCCGCGGCACACCAATGTGAAGTTGCCCGATCCTTTTCGCGAACTGACCATCGCTCCGTCCGGCATCACGGGCTCGAACAACAACCCGAATCGGCACTGTTGCGAGACTTCCTTGAGAATCGTATGACTCCCTAACGATCCGATTTCTTCGTCCGGATTCAAAACCACTTTCCATCCCAACCGCCGAGCGAGCGACGTTCGCTCGAACGCGCGCAAGGCGAATAACATGACGACCAAGCCGCCCTTGGCATCGATGACGCCGGGCCCATTCAAGTGCCCGTTGCTCAGGAAATGGCACTTCTGAAACGGATGAGCCAGTTCATAAACCGTATCGGTATGAATGCAGAGAAAGATCTGTTGTTCGGCATTCGGTCGTGCTTCCGCTCGCAGCGTGGGCCCGAGCGGAAACGAATCGATTTGACCTTGGTCATTGAGGATCTCCGCGGGAGGTGTCGGCTGTTGATCGACCCAGTCACCGACTGGTAGAAAGTCGCCCCGACCTCGGTATTCGTGCTGCAAGCGATCGACAACCGCCGCAACACCTCGAGCATTGAAAGTCCCCGAGTTTTGCTGGCACAAATCCTGAACCAACTGCAGCATCGCTGCTGGTTGCGTTCCCAACCATTCCCGGGCTTCAGTAACTTCCGGAGCGTCGGCTAGATTTGACATCAACTGCAACCTGTTTCCAAAAAGAGTTCACGGATCCTTGACCGAACCGCAAGTCGCACAACTCCCGCAGCCCGAACCTCGCGAAATCCATCAATAGCGAAACATCAAGTGACGACGGCGCAAGTCGTTCGCCAACGCCTGCGTATTCGTGAACAGCACCGCATCCACACCGGCTTGTCGCGCTCCTTCAACATTCTCCAGCAAGTCGTCAGCGAAGAAAAGTTCGTGCGGCGAACACCCGGCGACCTCAGCGGCCTTGTCGTAGATTTCCGGATCAGGTTTCGTCGCGTCAACGCGAAAGCTCAAGACCTGCACATCAAAAAACGCGTCCAAGACGGAAAATCTTTCGCGCGCGACCTCCCAATGGGCGTCACACGTGTTCGACAGAATCCCAATCCCGAAACCTGCCGACTTCAAGCCAACGATCAACGGAATGATCGACGTGTTGAGCCAAAAGATATCGCCCAGGGCCTGCTTGGCCTGCGGTACAGAGAGTTGGCCTTGAAAACGATCATTGAGTCGCATGATCAAGTCGTCCGTCGTCATACGACCTCGCTCGTATGGCAGGGCGATTTCCGGCGAAAACAAGAACTCACGCGTTGCAGCGGCGTCCGCTCCCAACAAATCCGCAATCTGTTGACACATTCTGGCGTGGCTGAAGTGCAAAATCACGTTGCCCAGGTCAAAATAAACGAAAGCCGGTTTGCGATACATGGTTCTCCATTCATTCCAGACTGATCATTCCAGGCTGAGCCAGCGCGACAGCCATGACGTGTTTTGTCGCTCGGCGACTGCCGGAGCAACTGGCTGGCCAGCTTCCAGCCCAAACCTTCGTTGTGGCTCAAACGGCAATCCGCCGGGAATCGGTCCACCTCGCCACGGTCCCGGAACGACCGAGTTGGGAACGACCGAGTTCGCATGGGCCGAGTTCGCATGGAACAAGTTGGCGTTGGCCGATCCGAAGCCGGGCGACGATAGACCGGGACCGTTATAGCCATTCTCGTCACCCAGAATCGGGGGCAAGTGCATGACTTGTTCGCTTCCGGCAGACAGGCAATTTTGCAACAACATTTGCACGTGGCCCACCAGTCGGTTCTTGGAAAAACCGACCCGTGCATCGATCACTCGATTGCGAAAGAGGTACAACACCGTCGGGACTTGTAGGATTCCGAGCCATTGACAAAGTTCGCGATTTTCCAGCGGACCGACCTGAACTCGAGCCAAGGCGACCTCCGATCCCACGGATTCGTGGATCTCGTCAAAGACCTCAAACATCCCAGGGTCCAACGGATTCCAATCGGCCCAAAAATGGACCATCGCCAATTGATGGCGATGGCGATTGACGAAGCTCTCGAATTCCGGTCCGGTTACAGACCAACGAACCGACACGCTCATGCCTTTAGGTTCCCACCTTCTTACCGGGCGCGCCCGGCATCGCAATCAGTCCTGGATCGACATCTCCGAATTCGTACGAGGACGGACCAAGGACCGTGGCATCCGCCAACAACGCGTCGCGAGTGATCTCCTGGCCGGTGTAGCAGGCTTCACGTCCCATGATCGCCATCAATGTCGAGTGGCTCATGTAGACACCGTCATTGATCGGGTTGCCTTCGCGAATGCTCTTGTAAAGAGCTTCGTGTTCCTGCACGTACATGCTAGGTGTTCGACCCCGATACCGCCATGTCTCGCCGGGCGAGTTGATAACGCCACGCAGGATTTGTGCGTTGCCTTTGCTTCCCAGGATGTAATCGTCGACATCGTTGTAACATCCGGCCATTTGCCGAGTGAAGGTAAACGCTTTAACGCCATTTTCCCATTCGAAACAACAGGCAAAGTGATCATAAACATTTCCCCATTTTTCTTCTGTGCGAACTTGGCGACCGCCCATGCCCGTACACTTCAGCGGAACTTCGTCGTTGTTGAGCCACAACGCTTTGTCCAAACTGTGAATGTGTTGCTCGGCAATATGGTCACCGGATAGCCACGTGAAGTACAACCAATTCTGCAATTGGTATTCCATTTCTGACCACTCGGGTTGTCGACCGCGATGCCACAACGTCCCGGTCAAGTAGTTTTCCTGAATGGCAACGATATCGCCGATGGCGCCGTCTTGGATTCGTTGAATGACTTCACGTACTTTGGAGTCGTACCGCCAACACAGACCGGAAACAACCGCCAACGATTTTTCTTTGGCTTCGCGACTGGCGGCCAAGACTCGGTGCACACCGGGCACGTCGACCGCCACGGGCTTCTCGCAGAAAATATGTTTCCCGGCCGCAACGGCCGCTTCCATGTGCTGCGGTCGGAAATGCGGCGTGGTGCACAACAACACCACGTCGACATCCGACTCCATGACTTTCTTGTAAGCATCCAGTCCGGAAAAGCGATTCTCTTCCGGGACCTTCACGCGATCCGGAAAGGCTTTTTCTAACGATTCCAGACAGCTCGTAATACGGTCGGGAAACAAGTCCGCCAAGACCGTGATCTGAGTAAACGAATCCGCATGGATCGCGTCATGGGCGGCTCCGGTACCGCGCCCGCCGCAGCCAATCAAAGCAACCTTGAGGACATCACTGCCGGACCGGTGCACCATCGGCATTGACGCCTGGGCACCCCCCAACCAAATTCCAGTCCCCGCCATAGCCGAACCCGCCAAGAACTGCCGCCGATTACTGGCCGTGTCCGTTGAGTTGATCTTGCTTCGCGATTTCTCGTTCATGAATGGCTACCTTATCGAGGGTGGGAAAACGGAGGTGGGAAAACTTCGAACTTACCCCAAATGGGACCGAACACTTTCCGCTAATCAACGGGGCAAACCAGCTGTGACACCGGTCACTAACAATATCGTTCACTGGCCAGCACGTCGCAATACGGGACGATCCGTCAGATCCCGAGATTGCTCAACAGATACCCCATGCGACTTAGCAAAGCCGCCGTCTGCGGATGATCAACGCTAAACTGCTCCGCCAAAGCCTCCAAAGTGTGCGGCAATTCTTCCTTTGTGGATTCGGCCGGAGAGGATTCGGCCCGAGAAGCTTCGGCCCGAGAAGCTTCGGCCCCCCCCGTTCCTCGAGCCAGCTCTGAATCAGGGGCTGCTTTTTGGGCGTGCAACACTCGATCGATGTCGGCGGCGACCAATCTCAAGGACTGGAGCATCGGACCATCCAACGCTTCGTGTCGACTCATCACTCGGCCCAATTCCTCATGAATTGAAACAAGTTCGTCGTTGAGTTTCGCTTTATCCACGGCTATTTCTCCAAGAGGTCATTCTGTCGCGGTCGCGCGGCGTTCGGCGTGTGCTCGGTCGGCGCTCGTAGGTTCAGACTTTCCAGGACTCCGGCAAACTGTTATCTTGTTCCCACCACTCACTTTAACGGAAGTGGACCTCAAAAGAAACGGTGCCAATTGTTCCGCATCATTGCGAAACGAATCGTCGGGAGCCCTCCGATGCTGGCGGTCGTTTGGTTCCGAGAATCACAAACCAGTGCCGTGAATACTGATGAATACCGTCACCAAAAAGTCAACCAAGAAAATTGCTGGAGAATACGACAATTCCTTGGATAATCTCGTTGAAAAAGACGCCGTCGATGGAAAGTCTGGCCGACTACAGCGACCGGAAAAAGTCGATGAGAAAAGTCGCGTGATGTGGGAATACGTGATTCCGGTCGTTGTGCTGCATCTGTTAATCCCGGTTGCTTTTCTGCCCTACTTCTTTTCGTGGTGGGGCTTGCTGTTTTTGCCGATTGGCAACTACATCTTCACTTCGATGGGAATTGGTGCGGGGTACCATCGACTTCTGACCCATCGTGGATTCACCTGCCCGCGTTGGTTGGAATATACACTCACGACATTGGGCGTTTGCAGCTTTCAAGATTCGCCCGCGCGTTGGGTATTGGTCCACCGAGTCCATCACCAGCACAGCGATCATCGGCCCGATCCGCACACGCCCAAAGTCAGTTGCTATTGGGCTCACATGGGTTGGCTGTTTGTCGACAATCGTGACTTGAGCACCGCGGCGGCTTATGACAAGTATGCCCGTGATGTCATCCGAGATCCGTATTACTTTTGGCTCCAACGCGGGATCAATTGGGTCTTGGTCTACGCCTACCATGCCTTGGTGATTGTGGCGATCGGAGCCTTATTGGGATGGTTGTGGACGGGAACCTTGGCGGGAACGCTGCAAACGACTGGTCAATTTGCCGTCTGGGGCGTGATCATGCGAACGGTTTATACTTGGCATGTGACCTGGGGGATCAATTCGTTCTCCCACATGTGGGGCTACCGCAATTATCAAACTCGAGAGGACAGTCGCAACAATTGGCTCTTTGCGTTGTTGACCAACGGCGAGGGCTGGCACAACAATCATCACGCCGATCCCCGTTCGGCTCAACACGGTCATCGGTGGTGGGAGGTTGATTTGACCTTTGTGACGCTCGTGATTTTTGAAAAACTGGGATTGGTCAAGGACTTGGTTCGGCCGAACCAATCCGCGTTGAATCGCAAATCGGCTGCATAACCCCGGGGCCTTCGTGTACAATACTTCGCGAGCATTCTCGCCACCATGATTTGGAGATCCCGGCCATGACAGAACCTTTGAACCGACGACGATTCATTTCCCAATCCGCTCAAGGAGCGGCGGTAGCGGCCACCTTGGCCGGCACTTCCACCTTGGCCGGCAACTTGGGAACCAGGTTGCAAGCCGCCGAAAACGCCGCCGAGGAAACTCGGGGCGAAATCAATCATTCGGTCTGTCGCTGGTGCTACTCCGGTGTCTCCCTGGATGATCTTTGTCAAGCCGGAAAGAAGTTCGGCTTGAAGTCCGTCGAACTCTTGCAGCCCGACGAAATCCCAACGATTCGCAAATTCGACTTGACCTGCGCGATCGTCTCGAACCCCAGTGCCAAGACCGCGGATGGCCAAACCGTGGGTGGGATTTCGTTGGCCTGGAATCGTCCCCAATTTCATGGTGTGTTGACCGAAGCCTACCGGGCTCAGTTGAAAAAGTGCGCCGACCTTGGGCTAAAAAACTTGATTTGCTTCTCGGGCAATCGAGATGGCATGGACGACCAAGAAGGCCTGGAGAACTGCGCGAAAGGACTAAAGCAAATCCTACCCTTCGCGGAAAAACTCGACATCACGTTGACCATGGAACTGCTCAACAGCAAGGTCGATCATCACGACTACATGTGCGACCACACCGAGTGGGGCGCGGCCCTCTGCGAAACAATCGGTTCGAACCATTTCAAGTTGCTGTACGACATCTATCACATGCAGATCATGGAAGGCGATGTCATCGCCACCATTCGCAAGCATCACGCTTGGATCAGCCACTACCACACCGGTGGCGTCCCCGGCCGAAATGAAATCGACGAGTCCCAAGAACTCTACTACCCAGCTATCATGCGCGCGATCGTCGAAACAGGTTACACCGGATTCGTGGGCCAAGAGTTTATTCCGAAACGTGCCGACAAGTTGGCGTCGCTGCAGCAAGGTGTCACGATCTGCACGGTTTAGGAAAGCTCCACATGAACACCAGCGCCGATGTTGGGACGAAGTTTCGCTGCTTTGGCGGATGCCCCGGTCGCTATTCTGTCTTCGACGTGATCTACACTTGCCCCAATTGCGGCGGGCTCCTCGAGGTCGAACATCCACTGGATCCCTTGCGAGAACGGAACCCCTACAAGTGGCAAACACTGTTCGACTCGCGTTCTAGTACCACTACGTGGCCGTTTGGCAGCGGCGTGTGGGCGTTTCGCGAATGGATCATTCCGGAACTACGCGACGAAAATATCGTCAGCATGTGCGAAGGGAATACCAACCTTTTCTGGGCCGATCGACTGGGCAAACAATTGGGTGTGCCCGATCTCTGGATCAAACTCTGCGGCAACAGTCATACCGGCAGCTTTAAAGATTTGGGCATGACCGTCTTGGTCAGCGTGGTCAAACAAATGATGGCCCAGGGGAGTCCAGTTCGAGCCGTGGCCTGTGCCAGTACCGGGGACACCAGCGCGGCACTGGCGGCTTATGCAGCCTACGCGGGCATTCCGGCCATCATTTTTTTGCCGGCCGGCAAGGTCAGCACCGCTCAGTTGATCCAACCCGTGGCCAATGGAGCGAAAGTCTTGGCCTTGGACACCGACTTCGACGGTTGCATGAAGATTGTCCAACAAGTGACCGCCGATCGCTCGATCTACTTGGCCAACTCGATGAACAGTCTGCGGATTGAAGGCCAAAAGACCGTGGGCATTGAGATCGTGCGGCAGTTCGATTGGGAAGTGCCGGACTGGATCATTATCCCGGTCGGAAACCTCGGGAACATCAGCGCATTGCACAAGGGCTTTCGGTTGATGAAGGACCTGGGTTTGATCCAGCGCATGCCGCGCTTGGTGGCGGCCCAAGCCCAGTCGGCCAACCCATTCTTTCAAGCTTACAAGGCCGGGTTCTCCGCCAAAGTATCCGTCACCGCTCAGGATACCTTGGCCAACGCCATCCGCATCGGTGATCCGGTCTCCTATCAAAAGGCGGTCATTGCAATTCAAGAATGCAACGGCATTGTGGAACAAGCTTCGGAAGCAGAGTTGGCTGAAGCGGCCGCAGCGGCCGACCTGACCGGGATGATGTGTTGTCCGCATACCGGCGTGGCCCTGGCGGTGCTGGACAAGTTGATCAAACGCGGCGAAATCAAGTCTTCGGACCGCACCGTGGTCATCAGCACAGCTCATGGCTTGAAGTTTACGGATTTCAAAGTCGGTTACCATCAACGAACCTTGAATCAGATCGATTGTCGACACGCCAACCCACCCGTCTATCTACCAGCGGATGCCACCCAAGTCCGTCAAACTATCGATCGATGGCTTGATTCGAGCCCAGGCTAGCGCGGGCCACGGTTCAGCATTGCTTATGTTGCTTCGACAACAAGTTTTGCATTATTACACTTCAACTCCCAGTAGCTCGCAAGCTTCCTCGTAACCAGCGGCACGGAATCCATGTTGGTCGGTGCGATTGTATCCGTAGGCACTGGCCGTGACTCGGGCCAATCCGACGATATGCCGCCAGCGGAATGCGGGACGGGTCGAGTGGAATTCTTCGACGACGGTGTGATAGTACTTCTCGCCGTGCAGCCGACCATCTTCGCTGACGGCGTACTTCCGCATCAATGCCAAGACCGGTTCCGCAGCCCGAGCATCTTGGCCAACACGCTCGCCGTAGATCGCGATCGCTGCGGTCGCTCGGCCTTGGTCGTTGGAACGGATGGCATCTTCGGTCTCCGCCAAAAGCTTCGTGCAATCGTCGGCCGTGATTTGCGCTCGATGTTCGTCGGTTGGATACGGCGGAGTTTGGAATGGCGGTTCTTGAATCCCGGCGTGATAGGCCGCGACAACGAGTCCTGCGATGGCGTGTCGGGCATCGGTGGTTCGGGCCATATTCCGCCAGGCGTTCGTGGCATCGGAGGAATGAACACCCGCCGAATCGCCGTGTGTCCGCCACTTGTCGCTGCCTTGGCGGAGCACGTACAGGTTTGACGCCAACGAGATGGCCTCGCCGACGACTTCTGGGTCGATCCCCTCGGCCAAAGCCGCCGCTGTCGCCTCGGCCGCCACTTCCCGCGAAGACTGGTAAATCGTTTCGGCCAATGTCTCGACAACCGAATCACCTGGATCGCGGCGGCCCAATTCCTTGCCGACCAATTTGTATTGGTCGAGCAGTTTCGGCAGGATCGCTCGAATCGGCGACGCAGGTTGCTTTCGTTCGATGCGCTGGCGTTCATTGTCGGCACAAAAGCGTACAAATTGACTCAATATCGTGTTCGCATGTTCTTGTCCCAACAGTCCGACGAGTCCGTAAACTCGATGGGCAAACACATAGCGGTGCACGTTGAGATCGTCCTGCGCGGCGGGCTGAAGCGCGTTGAAAGCATCCAACGGCTCGCGAACAACCGTCGACAATAGTCTTTCCGCACGTCGCGTATCGGCCCTGCGACAAGCGTCGCGGATTTGTATTTCTAGACTCCCTTCCGTTGCGTGTTCGGCGGAGTGTTCGGCGTCGGCGTAGGCCTCCAGGGCAGCTTGCGACGCCGTCCCAACTTCTTGAATCTGCAAGGCATTTCGATAAAGCACTTTCAACACGGGCAGCGGTTGCCGCCCGTTCGGCAGCGAGCGACTCAACTCCAGGGCGGGCAGCATCGCCATCGCCGTGTGATAACCAACGTAGTCGCAACCTCCAAACGTTACCGCATTGGCAAGGGCGCTCGCCGCCGTCAGTTGCGTGAGGGTCGTCTCGCCCGAGATGATCATTTTGGCGACAATCGATTGCAACTTGGCGGCGGGCGTATTTCGAATCAATTCGACCAGCGCTTCGTACTTGCCTAATGAAATGGAATCAGAAGATTGTTCGGCGAACGCCGCTGAAAAACCAATGTTCTCGGCCAGGGTCGCTCCCAGCCCAGCGGCAAACATACTTCGTCCGACATCCGACATAAAGACACGACGATTGCTTCGAAACATGAGAACACTCCCTATTTGGCAGTTGAGCGAACCGTTGGCACCCAGCGAGATTGTTGCAGGTCGAGACAGCGATTCCAAGAAAAAAATAGTATTTCCGGACGATATGGATGGAAATTTCCCATAAACCGACACGGTTGCCTTGGTCATGCGACTGGCCGGATTCCGCTTGATATGATTGTTGATATAACCGAGCTTCCTGATGTCGGCGACTTCGAGACCAACCGACCGACACGGATTTAAGGAAAAACGACCATGATCCGCGTGAACAACCCAGCCGGTAGCTATCGGACAAATTTCTCGGGGCAAACATCCACAGGCGAGGCCGACTTGCCCATTGCCAAAGGCGGAGATGGGCAAGGTTTTGGACCGCACGAGCTGATTGAAGCAGGCTTGGCCACTTGCATGGTCATAACGGCTCGAATGTATGCGAACGAGCATGACTGGACGCTCGAAGACGCGGCCTGCCAAGTTCGAATCGAGAAAAGTGATGCCGGGGATGTCGCGTTTGTTTATTCGCTAACGTTGCCCGGTTTGACGACGGAGCAACAACGAAAAATCAACTTATTGATGAGCCAATGCCCGGTCGCCAGGACGCTCACCAAGGCCGCTTCGCTGCGGTGTGACCACGGCGAATAAGACAACTCCCCTAGAAGAAAAGGGGACGGGGATACCACCGGAAGTGATGGCCCGTGTCCTCGAATCTTGAAAACGCCCAGGCGATTTTTCCAGCAGCAATTGTCGATAATCTGCCTTAACGTTAGACTCGTAGTTGGTCTGGTCGATGTTTCGTCAACTCGGTTGGCCATGAATCACAAGACGCAGGGGATGCGTCGCCGATGGACTATTCATTTACTGTAGGGAGAAGTCATTATGACATTTACAAAATCGCAAGCCAAAACTCTGCTGACGAAAGATGAATTAGCGCTGTTTGACTCTGCTTCGGGCCCCCGCTTAAAGAAATTGACGGTTGTGGAACTGAAGGATCTGGTGGCCCGCAGTCGTTCGGTCCGAGACAAATCGCGGGGGCAAGAGACGCGACAACGCCGAGCCTCACAGGCGGGCGTCGGCTATCGGCAAACCGACGACAATGCTCGGAGCGAGCAGAAGTCTCAATTACTTCAAGAGATTCATGGGGTGTTTACCCAACAATTGGCGGCGGTGCAGGCGGGAGAAATTCCAGCGGTCCCCGGCACGAAAGCCAAGGTAATCGCTCGCCCGAAACGCCAAGTCATCAATCGAGTTCAGCGGGCGGTGGTCCGCGACAAGATCGCGAAGGTCCAAGAAGAATTGCTGGTGGAGCAGCGAATGAGTCGCAAGCGAAACACTGCCAGTGTGGCGGCAGCCAAGAAGGCGACCGACAAGAAAGCGGCCACCAAGAAAACTCGGGAAAAAGCCGAGGCCAAGCGAACAGGTGGCGGCCCCCGGTCGGAGAAACAGCCTGCTTTGCCGGCAAAGAGCAGCAAGGCCCCGGTACGTCACCCCAATTCCGAAGGATTGTCACGAACCCAGGCCGCAGCCAATCGCACGTTGGGCGCCAAGGCGTCGAAGACGCGAGTTAATGTCGGTGGTGCCACTCGGATCAAGTCCCATGTGGCGTCTGCCAATCGGCGAAAGCAATCCCGACGAGACAGCCGCTAAGAAGCGGGGCGAACCGCGGAGGCTGTGGATTCTTGGGGCCGCGTTTCTGCTTTTGAAGAGTTTTCAGCGACACGCCTTTCGCCAGTTGCTTCAGGAGCGATGCCAGTTGAGCCGTCGTCAGATTCTGAAACACAGCCCATTCCTCAGCCGGAATTGCGATCATCATACCGTGATAGACCTGTGAGATTTTCAGCGACAGATAATAGCCCGACAGATTCTCTTCAATCGTTTCTTCGCCATGCACGCTGACCAGAGCCGCATGAATCACCGACATGCCATTCCACGCCATCAGCGCCAGGCAGAAAGCAAACACGGCCGCTCGGGGATAGCACATGGCCGTCCTCGCAGGGGAAGACATTGATCGCCAGCCGCAGATCCGGATCGAGGACCGCCAATGCCTGTCCGGGTAGCGGAGCGGCAGTTTCCGTGCGAGTTTCCAGCAGACGATGTTCTGTGGCCGCAAAGTGATTTCCGTCGAGCACTCGGATATTGAAGCCTGGCAACAGCGGCGTTCGAGTAAATCGGCGGGATTTCCCCGATCGGCCTACTTGCAGGCGTGTCCGAAGCAAGATCGGTTCTACGGCCTTAAAACCCGCCCCGCTGATGTAGCGAGAAGCCGAAACAATCCGCCGAGCAAATCGGCGGGATTTTCCTGTACGCTTAGTGATGAATCATCGCCCCACCGACAACAAGGTCGGCGGTGGCGGGATCGAATACCTCCGCAAGGAATGCGGTCGAGGCACAGACCGGGCCGCCACCGAGTTCACCTCGGTGGAGCCCAGGATTGACCACTACGACGCGCGCGCGAAGCGCAAGAGAAGCGGTCGAGGCACAGACTTGTTTAGCAAATAAACTTGACCGAGACCGCAACGGCTTACCTCCGCAAGCCCGGCCACTCTGTACCCAAGAGTCAGCCCCGATCGGCCTACTTGCAGACGTGTCTGAAGCAAGATCGGTCCTACGGCCCCTAAAACCCGGTCCGCTGTTGTAGCGAGAAACCGAAACACTCCGCCGAGTAAATCGGCGGGATTTTCCCGATCGGCCTACTTGCAGACGGCTGTCCAACATCTAACGGGAATGGGCGTCAAGAGAATTGCGGAAGTAAGGGGTCTTATTGGAGCGGCAAAGAAGCTAAGAAGGCTTGGAAAGACCTCAGAAAGGCCTGCGAAAAAGACCGCGACGAAGAATCGCCTCGGACAGAAAACACTTCTAGTATTTGTGCCGGACATTCTCAAGACAGTCTTCGATCAGTTGGGGATTGACTCTGTCGAATCGTTGTTATCGACAGATTGTGATGTCCTTGCTGGGCAACCAAACTTTGGCCCGAAAAAGGTCGCTGCAACAATTGGTATCCAAAGCCTTTATAAACGATTGGCTTCTCCCCCAAAGAACGCCGCAGCTTTGCGAGTGAGCGATTTGGTTCCTGAAAGAAGCGGGTTTCTCTGAAACTGCCAAAAGAAAAAGTCTGCCATCCATTTGGATTGGCAGACTTTTTTTGTTGTTGGGATAGCCGGAAGGCTGGGGTTGGGTTTAGACCATGTCTTTCAGGGCCTTGAGCGGGCGAACTTTGATGACGCGCTTGGCTGGCTTAGCCGCAACGTCCATCATTTCACCGGGCTTGAAGGGGTTTGGAACATTCTTCTTGGCTGGTTGCGCGGGCTTGTTGACAACAACAATCTTGCACAGACCTGGGATGGCGTAAGCGCCGGCACCTTTCTTCGAGCAAGCCTTGGCGATTTGAGCGTTCATGGCGTCGAGAACGGCACCCACGTCTTTCTTCGACAGACTTGTTGCTTCAGCAAGACCAGCCAAAATTTCGGACTTGGTCATTGCCTTTGGTGCTTCGACTTTGGTTTTTGCCATAGGGTGAAACCCTCCTTGAGCTGTGGGGACTTGGGAAATGTTTTCGGCTTACACAAGCCGTACGGAAACATTGGACGGGAGGAATTAGACTGTTTTGATTGGCTTTTGCAAGCGTAAGTCACGGCAAAAAGCCTGTTTGAGCCCAATTTTTTGCCAAAAACATGAGAAAACCCGCAGGTTTTTTGGGCTCCAGGTTGGGAATCATTCGTTTTCCCGTGGTTTTTCGGAGATTCCGGCCGCTGACCGTACCCTCGCTGGAATTTACAGGAGCGTTAGACTGTCGGTACGTCAGCGATAAACGGCTGACGGTCAAAGCTCAAACAATTCGGTCTATTCGGAAACGAACCCTTCATGGCTGACGATGCATCGATTCGAAATAAAGCCAAGGACAATCCGTATCAATCGCCCTCGAGCAACCCTGAACCAGAAAGCAACGCGAAGACTGGTTCCCTGTTGGTGATCTTTCTAGTCGTTATGATCGACCTCCTCGGGTTCGGCATGGTCCTGCCGTTGCTGCCGATCTACGCCAAGCAATTCACGTTGGACGAGTCCGGTTGGCAGTTGGGTTTGTTGATGGCCAGTTTTTCGGCGATGCAGTTTTTGTTTGCCCCGATTTGGGGAATGTTGTCGGATCGGATCGGTCGTCGCCCGGTGTTGATGTTTGGTTTGTTCGGTTCAGTGGTTTTTTACACCTTGTTTGGTTTGGCCACGATTTGGCAAAGTTTGCCCTGGATTTTTGCTTGCCGGATCGGAGCCGGAATTTGCGGCGCGACGATCAGTACCGCTCAAGCGTACATCGCCGACACCACCAGTGACGCGGGTCGATCACGTGGCATGGCACTGGTGGGTATGGCGTTTGGAGTTGGTTTTACCTTCGGGCCGCTGTTGGGCTATTTCGCGGTTCCCGATGGCCAGTCGGCGCCGGGGCCGTGGTTGGGTTGGTTGGCCGCGATTCTTTCGGCAGTGGCGTTGATCATGGCGGCGTTTCTGTTGCCCGAGTCCTTGCGGCCCAGCAGTCGCTCGGCGGCGGACCGTTTCAAGTTGTCGAACTTTGGCGTGGCGTGGAAGTTGGCGGGCGTGCCCGCGATCTTGGGCTTGATCTTTATGGTCGTGTTTTCCTTTGCAGGTTTTGAAACGACGCTGACTTTGGTGCTCAAAGGCGAGTTGTTCGATTTCGAATGGAGGGACCTGTGTTTGACGATGGCCTTGATTGGGTTTTCATCGGCGATCATCCAAGGCGCGGTCGTGCGTCCGTTGTACAAACGAGTGAGCGATAAGCAGATGGCCTTGATCGGCTCGGGTTTGGAAGTGATTGGTTTTTTGGCGATGACGTGGGCGGTATCGGCTCAATCGTTGCCGGGTTTCTTTGCGGCGCTGATGATTGTGGTGGCGGGTTTTGCATTTATCCAACCGTCGGTGCATTCGCTGTTGTCTCGGATGGCCCCGGACGATCGGCAAGGCGCGGTCTTAGGAACGGGGCAAAGCGTCAACGCCTTGGCTCGGATCATGGGTTCCGCTTTGGCGATTCCACTATTGAAGTGGAATCTGTTAGCACCGTACGTCTTAGCGGCCGGACTCTTGGCCCTCGCGGGCGTCTTCCTGCAACGTTCACTCCGATCGCGAGGATAGTGTCCATCGTTTCGACTCGTTAATCTTTTTGTAACCGTTCACGCCCAGAACCAGGAGAGTTGGTTAACCGCGTGGCCAGAGCAAATTTGGCGAATTACAACTCGGTGCTAAACATAGTTCCATCCGCCAAAATTGCGGCGGCCCGCGTTTGGAATGGACGGTTTCATCTCTCGACGCGCCTTCGCAATTGCCCAAGCAAAGTTTGGCGGCCCCGAAGATAGAAACCAATTGGACCAAAGAGCGAAAGATCGGCAAAAACTTTTCGAATTATGATACGGTAACGACGAACAAATTGCTGTGGAGCCGCCGGGGGCATCGACGACGAAGAACGAAAAAATGGACGAAGTTAGCATCGAGTCATCAAAGACGTCCACAAACGGCGGTCGCGTCACGTGGGTGTGGTTGATTGTCGTTCAATGGAGCGTGCTTGGCTTGTTGGCGAATCTGTGGTTCGGTTGGCGAATGCTCCCCATTCGATTGTTTGACGAATACGTTCTTGCCGTTTTGATCCTGGCTGGGATTGCGTTTTCGGTTTCACTGGGGTTTGCCCAGAACCTACTATTGGCCCGTCGGCAAGGCGTCCGCCGTCGCCTGTTGTGGTTCTACGGCCTGTTGTTTGTTGCCGCGTCGTGGCAGTGGCTCGCAGTCGCAATGGAAGATTATCGGATCCATTCCGAGGCGGTTGCGGATCAGGCCGAATTTCGAGCGTCGATCGTGGAGATATATGGTGAGCATTCGACGATCGGGCTCGTGGCCCGCAGGGATCTGTTTTACGATTTGAACAGTTGCCTCGGTGTTGACATTGATCAAAGTTTGTTCCTTGCCATGTTGCTGCCATTGTTCGTACTACTTCCCGCGACACTAAAATCGGAGAAACGGCGATGGGAGTTCTCTATCAAGGAATTGTTGCTATTTGGTGTCCTTGTGACGCTGGCGATTATGGCGTGCCGACATATCGAAATATTTCTCTGGGTTGATTGGAGGAGCTGTCTTTCGGTAAGTGGAGTATTTCTCGTAACCTTCGGACTATGGTGTGGCCTTGATCGATTTGGTGGGCGGATTGGCGTGATTGTTGTGGCTGGGATTATGCTTGTGATTGTGGCAACACTTTCGGCATATTTGATACACAGCTTCAGTTCGACGGCACTCGAAATCGATTGGCGAATCGGATTTCTGCTCGGGTTCTTCTTGGCGCAGTTGCTGGTATTGTTCAGTCGGTGCAACGTGAAATGGCCGGCCCGAAAGAGTCTGACTACCGAACTGAGGCAGCCGATTCAAAAAACACCCAGTATGGTTCGGCAAGTGGCAATTGCCTTCTTGGCGGTCGGGACAGTTCAAGTGGTCGGTTGGCTTTTTTATCGAACCATTGATCCTACGACATTGCTTGTAGTGAGCAACCACAAGTGGGCGACCGCCAGATTTTCTGCCGAACTACTCGATTTCTATCGAGGTCAGGCGTTGCAATCCTATTCGCATGCGATCTCGATTCGACGGCCAATTTGGTTGAACGAAACTGGAGTTCTAGAAGTTGTGGCGACAGAAGGCTTATTGAACAGTGAGCGGTGGGAGCGACTTGATCGACAACTGGCTAAGTGTTCCCCAAATGGCAAATGGTTACACAATTATCCAGTATTCGAAACCAAATATTTGACGGGGCGTCATCGTGCCATGGACGTTGACGGTACACGAGTTTCAAGTGTGTTTTGGCCGTCGTATGCAACGATTTACAACGCAACGTTGTCAAACGAAGTCCTCCAGCGTTTGCCGAATCGTGCATTCTATGATTACGTTAATCCAGTTTTTGCACGACCGTTTGATTATTCGACGTTGCGCCCACATCTTCGCGGAGTGGAGGTTGATAAGGTTGATAACTTGCTGGAACACATGGATGTGTTTTTCCAACTTGCGTACGACGAGGACCGAGCTCCCCGCGTGACGCAGCAAAACCGCGCTGAGGTCTCTGCGTTTCTTCAATCATTTGCGGTCGAATGGGCCCCTTGGTTTCGACTGGAAGACTTGCCAGAAGGGGGAACCCAAATTTTACCGCAAAGCATCGAGTCCATTGTTCGGCTGAATGGAAAGGCGCCGCCAAACATGAGGCTGCGTGGAATTAGTACTGACGATACCGGACTCATCACTGGCGTGTGTTGTCGCGGTGGCGACATCGAGGCCATTCCAGAACCAGAACGACGTGAGTTCTTCGCCGGTTTGGAATGGTTGGCCTTCGATTTCTCCTTCATGCTAATCTCTTCAGAAGACAAACGCAGTTTTGCCTCTGGCCGCTACAAGTTGGAGAGCTTCACCGCCATGCCCCTGAACGTGAAGCTGTTAGCGATGGAGGTCGTGTTATCTTGGGAAAGCTTGGATAGGTTCCTTAAAAACAACGTGGTGGAAGGGCATCGATTGGCACTCTTCTCGGAGTGGGATAGCGGCCTGCCGGGTGCTATCGATCCAAGTTTGTGCCCCAGCATTTCGACTCTAATCGTTACGGATTCAGCGGACCAACGACTTCAGACTCTGGCGAACTTAGAATCGTCGCTCAATCTCGAACGTTTGGTCTTGGTAGTGGACTCTGCGGGCCGAATTGAACTGGGACCGTTTCTGAAAGACTGTGGTCGGCTAGACCCCAATTCACTCAAAGTCAATGCAAGTCAGCTGACGCAAGATCAGGTCGATTTACAAACCGCCCTTAAGCGAGTTCCGTTTGAGGTATTTGCGGTCGAATGGTCGAGTAGCTATGAAGATCTGATCGAGATACTCCACGCGTTGGAATGATCGTAAATTTTGCTGCGAACGGGTGTGTTCCGTGTTTCGCCGTCCCTTTGACATTTAAGATCTCTGAGCCGTTCACAGGCAAAGCGCGGGCCGCCGCAAATTTGGCGGTTGGAACGGTTGTTGCCGCCAAGTTGTAGTTCGCCAAATTCGCTCTGGCCACGCGGTTAACCCAATCCGTGACTTGCCTGTAGCTACACCAATCGAACCCGAGCGTTCTTAGTTGTACTTGGCGGGATTGATGGCGCGATGGAGGGCTTCGGCCATGTGCTCTTTGTCGGCGTCTTTACCTGTGAAGTACTTGTACTGCATCGCGGCTTGCTCGACGAACATGTCGCTGCCATAGACGACGCGACAGCCGGCTGCCCGAGCTTGCTTGATCAATAACGTGTTCTGCGGGTTGTAGATCGTGTCGAACACCACCATTCCTTCCCGCAATGCATCGGCCGGGAACGGCGTTTCATTCATGTTCGGGAACATGCCGACCGGTGTCCCATTGACGATGATATCGCCGCTAAAATTCTGCCGAGTCTCCCAATCAAGCGATTCCATCTTCAGATCGGCAGCGATCACATCCGCTTGCGGTTTGTTCCGCGCCGACACAAAGACGCGAGCGCCTTCTTGCTGCAAGCCCCAGGCGATTGCTTTGCTGACGCCACCGCCCCCCAAGACCAAGGCTTTGAGGCCAAGCAGCGGTTTTTTCTGATTCAAGTCAAGTTCCATCCCAAGTTTGATGACTCGCATCGCGGCCGAAATATCGGTGTTTTTCCCCGAACGCAGATTCTTGCGAAACAGGACGGTGTTGCAGGCCTTCACTGCCGAAACATCGTTGTCGATATCGTTGACGCAGCGTAGGATGCGCTCTTTATGCGGGATCGTGACACTGAGGCCGGTGATGTCGAACTTGGCTGCTTGATCGATGAATGCATCCAATCCTTCGGCCGGGACACGGAATGGCAAGTAGACCATGTCCAACCCGTCTTTACGCAAACAGGCATTGTGAATCACTGGGCTCATGCTGTGGGCAACCGGATCGGCAATCACGCCCAAGATCTTGGTGGTCGGCTTGATGTCGTCGTAGTGATAGGTGTTCCGCATCATGTCGAACGAGATTTGCCCAGGGGCCAATTGTTTCTCCGACGAAATCGAAGCAAACGTAAACGGAGCGCCGAATTTGCCACACAGGATGCGACTGGGAGTTCCCATATCGCCCATGCAAAATGCAATGGTTGGGATATCGGCGCTTTTGGTAATGCTCAAGGTGACCCAGTTGTCTTCCGGCGAATTGGCCATGGTCGCAATCTTGATGACGTCCGGGTCCAAAGCGCGCATCTTCTCCCAGATGGCGGGCAGATTGGCGGGTGTTTCCTGGAAGTTGTGGTACGACAAGACTCGCTTGGTCTTGCCGTACCGCCGCACGTTGAGTGCCACGTCCCACTCCAAGTCGACGTATTCCGCCCCTTGAGCGATCGCGGTCCGCAGGAGCGTGAGTCGTTGTTCTTCGCTGTACCGCCAACGGCCACCGTCTTGCGGCCGGCGGCAAGTGACCAGCACCGGCGTCGGTCGCTCGCGGAGCAACCGCGAAATATCGACATCTCGAGTGATGAAGTCGACTCGCAACTCAGTCAGAGGGATCTGCTGGTCCGCTAACAATTGCTGTTCGGCCTGAACCATGCGATGGCGACCGCGAGCGACAGTAACACAAATCATGCGAAGCTATTTCAGTTGAGGTTGATTCCGCCGTCCCGACTCTCGTCAGCCCAGGGCTTTGGGCTGGGATTCGAGGGTTTGCCCCCTCGGGTGCCGCCGATGTCGGGAGCCTGGCAGACGCCGGCGACCAATCCTCTATTCTGCTTGACGGGAGGGCAGGCTTCAAATCCTCTTGAACTTTTTATCCAGCTCTTCTTGGGAAAAAACCAGCCAACTGGGCCGACCGTGCGGGCAATGATGGGCGTCCCGGCATAAATCGCGGTGTTCGATCAGGGCCAACATCTCCGCCTCGCTCAGCCGATCCCCGGCTTTGACCGCCGCTTTGCAGGCCATGGTGGCCATCATATGGTCCAGCCAGTCTTGGGGGTCAGGCGTTTGTTTTCCTTGGGCCAATTGGTCGACAATGATCCGGAGCAATTCTGCCAATTTGTGCGATTTTAACAGCGAAGGATAGCTGGTGATCAGGATCGTGCCACCACCAAAGCCTTCCACCCCCAGCCCCATTTTTTGCAGTTCGTCTTGCACCTCCAAGATCGCAGCGGCTTCCGCTGGCGTTAAATCCACCGGCTGAGGCACCAAAAGACGCTGGGATTCCAGACTGCCTGACAGAATCTTGGTCTTGATCTGCTCGTACAAAATCCGCTCGTGCAACGCGTGTTGGTCGATGACCACCAGGCCTTCTTCCGTTTCGCAGATCAAGTAACGCTGCTGAATCTGCAAGACTTGAGGCCGAGTGCCAAGTTGGATATGACCCGTGGGAATGTTGGCATAGTGCACCTCCGTTGCGGTTGAGTTGGTTTCAGTCGGTCCGACCTGGTGTGTGGTACCAGAATCGCCGTTGGGCTCCGCACCGGTGGATTCGCCACTCGGCATCGTCGGACGTGGCCAAGACTCGGGCACCGGCGGGAATTTACGAAACTCGGGCAACCCGTGTAGTGCACCACGATCAAGATAACCGCGAGACTGCGGGCGTTCGAATCCGGTGCCGGTCGTGTTTCCACGTTCGATCCCTGGTTCGAGGCGTGCGGTTGGAAACGCAACGGCGACCGGCGAATTCCCACTCGCCGGGTCGGACTCAGGCCTCGTCCCGGTCCAAGAACCGTCCGTCCAGTTGCCTCCACTCGCGCGAGCCACCGTGACTGGCAGCGGCTGTTGGCGAATCTCGCCCGGCTCGCGAGCCCAACGCATTGCGGACGCCGCTTGTTGCTGAACGACCGCTGGGTCGCAGGCCGATTCGGTGGTCCCGGCAAACGCGTGCGGTGCAGGTACCAAGTGGGGATCCCCAATTCCTGCGTTCCAACCTTCGGAACCAGTGCGAACTTTCTCCGCCAAATCCGCCGAGAGAAAACGACTGCGCAGTGTGCCTAACAACTGACTGTACAATTTGCCGCTTTCTTGAAAGCGAACTTCCAGTTTCGCGGGGTGGACGTTGACATCCACTTGGTCCGGCGGCATGCCCAATCGCAAAAATACGATCGGGAATCGCCCCGTCATCAAGAGCCCGCGATAGGCTTCCGTCAAAGCATGTTGCAACGAACGGTCACGGATGAAGCGTCCGTTGAGGAACAAATACTGCATGCGATTGTGCGAACGACTCACGGTGGGCGCCACGACAAAACCACTGAGATGAATGTCTTCGTGTTGGCTTTCGACCGGAATCAAGTTGTGTTGAATCTCGTCGCCAAAGAAGTGCCCGATCCGTTGGGCCCAAGCCGCTGTCGGTGGCAGTTCGTGCAGTTGTTTGCCGTTGTGACTGAGTGTGAAGTGGACCTCAGGATAGGCCAAGGCAATGCGTGTAAACGATTCGACGATATGCCCTAGTTCTGTTTGGGCAGTCTTGAGAAACTTGCGGCGCACCGGTGTGTTGAAGAACAAGTTGCGAACTTCCATGATCGTGCCGATCGGGCAGCCGCACGGATCGATCGGTTGGCGCTCGCCACCGTTGACCAGCAGTTGGTGGCCGCTGGGCGATTCGGCTACTCGGCTGCGGATCAAAAATTGACTGACTTCCGCGATGGAGGCCAAAGCTTCGCCGCGAAACCCCATGGACGAGACCGAGAATAAGTCGTCGGCGGAGAAGATCTTGCTGGTGGCGTGTGGGCTGACAGCCAATTCCAATTGCGAGGCTTCGATACCGCAGCCGTTGTCCGCGATACGGATCAGATCAGTGCCGCCTTTTTCGATCAGGACATCAATCCGCGTTGCTCCGGCATCGACGCTGTTTTCGACCAGTTCTTTGACGACACTCGACGGCCGCTCGATCACTTCCCCGGCGGCGATCTTGTTGATCACGCTAGTCGGCAGTTGTCGAATCTGAGGCACGGATAGTGTTCCTGGGAAGGAGCTTCTTGGAGCAATCCAACGCCGATCGGCGCGATTTCTTGGCTAATTATCGTCGATTCCGCATGCGTTGGGTACCGGGTATTGGAACCAGGATAGCTAGCTCGACCATGACCGCCGTTGGTCGCCAGCCGCGTCAGATTTTGCTTTGGATTAGGTGGCAAACATCGGGCTTCCCACGGATGGCAAAGCCGCATTGCGGATGACAGGAATCGATGAACGTGCGTGAACTTAGCGTGTTTATTGCTTTTGTTCCAGATGTTTGCGGTGGTGCTGGTAGGTGAGGTCGGGGTAATAATCGCCTTTGTCGTTGTAGAAGTAGGAGTACGCGCGGTAGAACCCTTTGGGTTCGGTGAAGGAGTCCGGATTGTAAGTGGCACCAGGGTCGAACTTGATGATGTCTTCCAGTGTCAGGCCGAGTCGTTGTTCGAGTTGGGGAAGCAGTTTTGCCAAGTCGGTAGTGAGTGCTTGGCGTAAGATCGCTTGCCGTTGCTGGGCTTCCCAATCTTCAATCGCCTTGGTGCCATCCTCCAGGAGTTTGAGAATCTGTTCCCGGTCCGCGTCACTTAGTCCCAATTCCCGCGCAACGGCTGGGGCAAGCAAGTAGTTTCCGATTCCAACCGCCAAGATGAACTCTTGAAAGTAAGCCACCGCTTGGTTGGGGAGCAGGACTTCCTTTAGTTCGGCGTTCCGTTGATTGAGTCGTTCGGTAGCATCGGGACCATCAATAAACCGGAGAATTGGTAGATCTTTGTACCGATCTTCGATCGAGCCAATGAGACGCTCTTGTTCATCGGAGAAAAATTCTGCTGTTGTCCAAGTAGCTCGTTTTTTAGTCGTTGGTGGATGCCGTTCATGATAACTCTCAATAACATCAACGTGGTAAGCCGTATTTGTTACGTCATGATTGTCGTACGGAAACAGAGCCTTGTCGCGGTCCTTGAGCGTCCATTTGAATCGACCAGATTTCCAATCGGCATAGCGACTGGCCCAATAGACCAGATAATCTGTGTTGACATGCTTAGGTCGTGTGCTGTCGTAGGACATGTAGGTTTGAAATCGCCGGTCAAGCTTTTCGACGCAGGCGGCGACATCGGGCGATCTGTTCAACTCGGAGTAGTCTTGGGTCATCAACAGATAAAACAACCAACCCCAAAGGTATCGCTCGTGAAATCGAGCATCGATTCGTCGGTCCATGCGGTTGACAAAGTCGTCGACGATTTCGTCGAATTCTTCAATGTCAAATGCACGCCTCAGATTCTGTTCCCGAACAAAGACAGACTTGACCGAATAGACCAACAATAGATCGGTTATTGCCGAGGCACGAAACCCCAGTCGTTGACTGAGTTTTTCTTGGACATCTGTACGTAGGCTCGCAATGAGTCGTTTGATAAGTGTGGTCCGCTTCGTGGAGACATTGTCGCTCAAAGAGATGAGTTTATTTTCAACTGTTTGCCGCGTGTTTTCAATTTCAGAAGAATCAACGTCAGCAAACGGACGTTCCAGACTTCCAAGTCGCAGGTATCTGCACAAACCGTTTTCAAGGAGCTTTAGTCGTTCGGTTTCTTTCTTTACTTGTTGCTTTTGGTGTTCATTCAACTGAGCAAGATAGTCCTGGACGACTTTACGTTCGGTCTGAACGAACTGTTCGATACCATGACTGCCTATGTCAGGCATCGGACGCGACTCCGCATTCAGCCAGCCAACGTTATCCGGGAAATGTAGTACTTTCAGTTCACGTTTGATGGGAACCAGACTCTCAGCGATGTTCGAAATTGTCGGGAAGTTTGTTTGTTTTTCACCCTCGTTTTTGTTTCTAGACTCAATTTTGTCGATCGCAATCGCGAGAGACTCGGACGCATGACGGAATTGAACAGGTAAGACACATGTCGTGGACAAAATTACAATTTGAATCAATAGATCTAGAGACATCATCATGGGAAAATCTCCCTTTTTTGTTAGAACAATGGAAAATCCCGATTTCGTGCCACCCAAACGGCTTTGCGTAAAATGTCAGGCCTTCAACGGGCCGTTGGTTGTCGCCTATTACGTCGGAACCGGCAAACATTCGACTGATAGTATGGCGGTTTGTCTGGCTTTTCGTGTTCAGTTGGAGTCGATTTCGGAATGGAGTTTGAGTTTGGCTTGCGGCCGTACGCGCGGAGCGGCGCTTGGTTGGTCGGATGCCCGCCCAACCAAGCTCTGCTCCTGCGGTTAAACGACCGCCAACCAAGTTCTGCTCCTGCGGTTAAACGATCGCCAACCAAGCTCTGCCGCATTTTTAACTCAGGTTGTATTCTTTCAGCTTGCGATAGAGATTGCGTTCGCTGATGCCCAGCATGGTGGCGGTTTCTTCGCGGTTGCCGTTGGTGAGTTTTAACGCTTCGCCAATTGCCCACTCTTCAATGTCTCGGAGGGATTTGCCGATCAAAAAAGTTGGTGGAGAGTCGTGGGCGACTGGGACGTCCCCAAGAGGTTGAGACTCTTCCGGGTCGTATAAATCGGGCGATAGGTCGTCCAAGTCCAAGAGGCTGTCGTTGTCCATCACCACCATGCTCTCGATCACGTTCTTCAACTGGCGGACGTTGCCAGACCAATGAAAGTGGTACAGCCAACGGGTCAAATCCGGTGAAAACCCGGTGACGCTCTTTTCGTAGCGTTTGTTGGCTTGTCGTCGCAAAAAGTCCGCCAACGGAATAATGTCGTCGCGGCGTTTGTCCAGCGGATCCAAATGAACCGAGACAATCTTCAAGCGATAATACAAGTCGCTCCGGAAGCGTCCGTGTTCGATTTCTCGTTCCAAGTCTTTGTTGGTCGCCGCCAAGACTCGTACGTTGACGTCGATCGCTTTATTATCGCCCACGCGCGTGATCTTTCGTTCTTCCAGCACGCGGAGCAGTTTGATCTGGGTTGGCATGGGCATATCGCCAACTTCGTCCAGGAACAGTGTGCCACCGTTGGCGAATTCGAACTTGCCGATACGGTCGCCAATGGCGTCGGTAAACGCGCCTTTGACATGCCCAAACAATTCGCTCTCCACCAAGTGTTCGGCAACCGCCGCCGTATTGATCGCGACAAACGGTTTCTTCCGGCGGGGGCTGTTTTGATGAATGGCCTGCGCAATGACATCTTTGCCCGTGCCGGTTTGGCCAGTAATGAGCACACCGACGTCGGTGGGTGCGATCTTCTTCAGTCGTTCGACGACCATCTTCATCGAGTGGCTGGCGTAGATCAGGTTCTCGAACCCAAACCGTTCGTCCAGTCGATGGTGCAGTTGCCGATTTTGTTGTTTGAGCAGCAGGCTGTCCGCCGCCCGTCGAGCGATGGCTTGGAGTCGCTTGGGGGTGATGGGCTTTTCTAGAAAGTTATAGGCGCCTTGCTGCATGGCTTCGACGGCCCGCGGCACGGAGGCATGGCCGGTGACGAGAATGACTTCGGCATCGGGAAGCTTCTTCTTGGCCAGTTCCAGAATCTTCATGCCATCCACGTCGCTCATCACGAGGTCCGTGACCACAATGTCGAACAGCTCGTTTTCGATCAGTTTGGCGCCTTCTGATCCGGACGTCGCCGAGACGCAGGTGAAGCCGATCCGCTCCAGGCTTTCGGTCATGGCAAAGACATGCGCCGAGTCGTTATCGACCAAGAGGACACGGAAGCCAGCGAGATTGACTTCGGGCGGGGCAGCTGAATTTTCGGTTGGGGTTTCGTTTGTCATAACGAAATATGATAAGCTCTAGTGGCAAAATCGTTAAGCACGGTTGCCCAGTCGGGCTCTTTGGACGAGGAACAAGATCAAGTGGAGCCTATGGACCCTAAAGCAATGGATCGGCCAAATTCGTCTCATCCTGCGCGGAGTCTGTCGGTGCTGGATGCGACGTCGATCATTGTCGGCACGATTATTGGGGCCGGGATTTTCCATATTCCCCAATGGGTCGCGGGCGAAGTCGATTCGCTGGGGATGTTTCTCGGAATTTGGGTTGTCGGCGGACTTCTGGCGTTTACCGGGGCACTCTGTTTCGCCGAACTGACGACCGCTTACAATGAAGACGGCGGCGATTACGTCTACTTGCGTGAATCTTGCGGGCATTTTGTTTCGTTCCAATACGCCTGGATCACGGGCTGGATCATTCGACCGGCCAACATGGCGGCGATGGCCATTACCTTCGCCTTGTTCGGTCGGGAAGCGTCGGAGAGCCTACAAACATGGGGCGTCTTTTTGTTGGCCGCCTATGGCGTGAGTCTGTTGGCGGTGGTGAACCTGGTGGGGATTCAGGCTGGCAAATGGAGCCAAAACTTGTTGACGGTGTGCAAAGTGGCAGGATTGCTACTGATCTGCTTGATTGGCAGTCTGCCGACGTTTTCCTCCGAGCACGACGCCACAATGGTTTCCAGCCCGACTGCGAGTGTTGCGGGTCCTGACGGTCAAGAGACCAGCGCTGGCGAGCCGTTAGACTCTGACAAAGCAACCACTGCCGCCGAGAAAGCGGCTGAGTCGGTGCCAACGAAGTCCGCGCCGAAGAACTGGAGCGTCTTGTTATCGGGCCTGCTGATGGCTCTGGTGTTTGTCATGTACAGCTTCGGAGGCTGGAACGACATCGCGTTTGTCGCTGCCGAGATTCGTGAGCCGAATCGGAACCTGCCACGCGCTCTGTTTCTCGGCCTGGCGATTGTGACGGTCGTTTATCTCTACATCAATTTCGTGTTGGTCATGAACTTGGGTCTCGGGGGATTGGCCAGCACCGCAAATGCTCCCGCTCAGATGCTCCAAATAAAGTTGGACGGGATTGGATGGGGTGACTGGAGCGGTCCTGTTCGCGGATTGCTGGGCATCTTGGTGGGGGTTTCCTGTTTGGGGGCGATCAATGCGATGTTGATCACGAGCCCGCGGATTTATTATGCCGCTGGTCAGCAGCATCCGTGGTTCCGAATTTTTGCCAATTGGAACGTGGAGACTCAAGTGCCCCGCGCGGCCATTGTGGCCCAGTGGTTAGCGACCATCGTGTTGTTGGCGGCGTGTTCGGGGATGACCGGGCCATTGGAGCAATGGCTACCCGAGAACTGGCGGGTATTTAAGAGTGAAAATCCGTTCGACGAGTTGGTCAGTGTCAGTGCCCCATTTTTTTGGGGCTTTTTGACGATGGTGGTGTTGGGGCAAATTTGGTTACGGTTCAAAGATCCACACCGTCCTCGTCCCATCAAGACCTGGTGTTTTCCCGTGCCAAATCTGTTGTTCGCGATCGCATCGGCGTTTATGGTTTATCGCAGTGCCGAGTACGTCTGGGCGCAACAATACTTGGTGTCAGGCGGAATCGTGTTGGTTGTTTTCGTGACAGGTTTGATCCTAGGACTCCTGTCTCGTGCAATGAAATATGAAATATGAAAACTGAAAACTGCCTTCAATTTCCCTGGCGGACGATGAGTTCCTGGTTGGTGGGCCATGGGTCGAGAGTCATCTGCGAGGTCTTGTCACCGGACCACGTGATCGTGGCTTTGACGGATCCGGGTTCGAAGGGTACGGTCAACCGCAGTTGATGTTGCGAGAGATAGCTGCCGCCACCACAAACGTGATGAAGGGTCTTGCCGGCCGCGGACTCGATCAATACCGAGGCGCCGACGCCGTCGCGATTGGTGGATCGACCTTCCAGCGTCAGCAGCCAGGCTTTGGTGTCGGGCGTTTCGTTTCTGACGAGATCGGGAGCTTGTCCAACGTTGGAGCACACCAGATCTTGGCGACCGTCGTTATCCAGATCCACGACGGCCAAGCCTCGGCCCACCCGAGTGTTTTTCAAGAAATCGCCGGAGTCCGTGGATATCTTTCGAAAACGACCCTCCAGATTTTGCCAGACGAATGCCAATTGCGAATAGGGTTGATTCGGCTTGTTGTCGTCGGTGTGGCCGTTGGTGACCACCAGATCATTCCAGCGATCCAAATTCAGATCGACAAATGCTGTGCCCCAGCCGACATAGGCCAGTGAATCGGCGGCCAATCCTTGCACACTGCTCTGATCGCCAAATCGACCCTGCCGAACCTGTTGATACAGGTTGTTGTTTTCGCCCATGTAATTTGTGACGAAGACTTCGAGATCCAGATTGTGATTGATGTCGGCGGCAGCGACCCCCATTCCGGCCTGGGCTTTGCCGTCGCTGCTGTACCCCATTCCGCTGGCTTCGGTGTCGTCGCGAAACGACCGTTGGCCCGAGTTGATGAACAGCGAATTGGCGTGCATGTCATTGCCCAGATACAGATCGACCCAACCATCGTTGTTGAGGTCGGCAGCTAGGACTCCTTGAGTCCGCGACATTCTGGCGGCGACCCCCGAGGATTGGGAAATATCTTCGAACGTCCCATCGCCGCGATTCAGGAACAAGAAATCTGGGGCCGGGTCGACCGAGGTCGGGCTGCAAAAAATACGAATGTGGGCCTCGTGTCCGTGGCAAAATTTGTGAGTGTCCGGGTCCTGAAAGTTCCAAATGCCGTAGTTGCCGACGTACAAATCCAACAAGCCGTCGTTGTCCACGTCGAACCAAACGGCACTTGTCCCCCAATGTTTATCATTCACTCCTGCACGCGCGGCCGTTTCAATAAAGGTGCCATCGCCTTGATTCTGATACAAGCGGTTTTCGCCAAAACAGGTGACGTACAGATCGGGAAATCCGTCGTGATTAAAATCGCCCGCCGCGACGCCGGCAGAAAATCCAGCATAGGCGACTCCTGTCGTGGTCGCCACATTTTGAAACCGGAATTCACCCAGGTTCCGATAAAGCCCATCCGAGTCATGGCGATTGTTCAAGTCGATTGGGAATTGGGCCCCATTGGCAAAAAAAAGATCCGGCCGACCATCCAGGTCGTAATCGATGGCGCCGGTGCCAGAGCCATTGGCGGCTGGAAACGGACGCTCGTCCGAGTTGCCGGATTGATGGACGAAGTCAATACCGTGATCGGCAACTGTCCGCAGTCGAATGGGCGATTGGAACCCAACCGGTGCATCTTTCGAGTTGGCAGAGGACTTGTTGTCGAGAAGATCGTCGAGTTTTAATGAGGTTTGCTTGGGAGGCGGCGGAGCGTTTTCAGTGCACCCGGTACTGAAACACGCACCGAGCAAAAGAAGTACGGGTACCGTTCGTGTGGGGACGATCCAATTCCCAGCCATGCCTTCACCTTTAGAAACTGTATCGCCCGCCCGAACGCACTATTGCGAGATCGAGATCTTTTTGCTGAATGCTTCTAGGACGCCTGGTCCAATTTTCTGGCCGACGATGGCATCTCGCAATATGGCGACGGCCTCTTCGTCCAAGAAGTCTTTTTCGACGACACGCAACATGTCACTAGCTTCCTGCCAGCGTTCTTGCTTACTGCTAAAGTAGGCTCGGAACACGACGCTCCAACTGTTGTACGGTTGGTCGTTGATGACTTGCAGCATGGCGCCTTCAACGGCTTCGTCTCTGCGCAAATCGTCAGCGATGGTTTTCCATTTTTCAGCTTCCACCGTTTTGCCCAAGGCTTCGCTGATTTGCTGCATCGTATAGGCGATGCGACTATCCATTTGACCCAGGTTTAGAAGGTGTCTCATGACCTGAAACGCCTTGTTCGGGTCGCCTTCGTCCAGGTACTGCCGTGACATCTCGATCAGCGATGGAATGTAAGGAGCTGATTTGTTCGCATCCAACCATGCTTCGCGAGCTTCTTTGGGCTGTCCGAGACTAAGCAGTGCCTGCCCGCGCAGATGATGTAGGCGTGCTGTTTCGGCAATTGCCAATCCTCGATCGGCAATCCCCAACGCTTCTTGGGAACGTCCCAACTGCAACAGCAAATCGGCAAAGCTTTCGAAGACAGCCTCGGCAGGAAGGTGCAGATCCGCGGCGGTTGGATTCAATTTCAGCGCTTGCGAATAGGCTTGCACCGCTTCATCATTGGCGTTTTGTCGCGACTTGAGTTCGCCGAACAAAAGTAGGCCTTGGGACTCACGACCCTCCAATGCGAACAGTTTTCGACTCATGGCGACGGCGTCGTCCAACTTGCCCATGTTGGTCAGGCTGATGACTCCCCAGAGATAATTTTCGGCGTTGGCCCCGTATTGGGCTTCGTAGGTTGCTGCGGTGGTGGCAGCCGAGTTCCAGCGTTGCTGGGCCGCCAAGGCCTTGGCGAAGGCCAACATGTCTTCGGCGGTTGCCGGACCGATACTGTCGTAAATCGCCGTGGCATCCCGAAATCGCCCGGCGTCACAGAATAATTGGGCTTTGAGCGAGAGAGCTTGAACGTTATCGGGGTACGCCAATAGATATTGATCCACTTGAGCAATGGCTGCCCCAACGTCCCCC
>JAUXWY010000414.1 GCA_030681235.1 Pirellulaceae bacterium
GCTCGGTCCAACACCTCGGACAGCGTTTGTTGATACCGAGCCGGAATGCCAGTGGTCCGATAAAGTCGATTCGCCAAGATGCTCTGCGCGTTGACAACGGGCGGCGGTGTATTGAACATGGCAAACGGCCCCGACTTTGTAAAAACCCAGTCCGCTCCCCAGGGGATGAAACGGCCTTTGCCACTTTTCGAATCGAAGTACAGATAATAGTTGTTTTGATTGGCCGAATATCCGTCCCAAAAACCGATCAGATTCTCAACCGTCCAATAGCGAATAAAGTAGTCCAAGTCGATCATCGAGTCCAATTTATCCAGTGGCAGGTCACCGGGCGCAGCCAACAAAGCCGATAAGGCCTCCAATTTGCCGCGATCCTCAGCCGCCTTGTTTTTCGCTTCGATGCTCTTATGCCCAATCGGATGAAAGTCGGACAAGGTTCCTTCATACAAGGCGCCCTTCGACTCGCCAAATTCACGCGTCAAGAATGGCTTCTTGATGCTTTCCACATTCGAATAGACGCCTAGGTATTTGCCATTGACGGTCACTCGCGCGAAATTGCTTCGCGGTGCACGAATACCTGCGTTGCGAAACACTTGGTACGCCAGCAATTGGCTCACAAGAGCTTGGTCTTGTTTGTTGTTGTTCAATGTCAATAAATCGACACCCGGAATCGGGGCTTGCTGTTCGTATTCGTCAAACTTGACTTTCAGTGACGGTCGGGTCGCATCGTTGGAGCCAAAAAAACCTTTCTTCCGAATGCCCACATTCTTCGTTTCTTGGCCATTGATCCAAATCGTGCCCTGGAAATAGGTGTAATTGCTTTCCGATGGATCGCCACCCGTAAACCCCGCCGGATTGGGTTGCTGTGCTTTCAGCTCCTTCCAGTCACTGTCCGACAACTCGATCCGAATCTCATGGAGCTGTTCGACAGCAAAGAACGCTAGGTCGTCCTGCGCTCGAACCGCGCCAACGTCGGTTATCGCAACCAATAAACCCACAATGCACATCAACCAAACGACGGATTTTCGCAGCTTCATTTCGAGTACTTCCTATTGGCTATTCGGTCTCGGTTTCAGTTAACCACACGGAAACGGTCGCGGTTTGCTGCGTCAAATCCACGTCCTGCACTCGAATCCGTTGTATCGGCAAACCGGTTCTCTGTTGCAAATCACGAAGCAACGCCTCCGACTGAGCGGGTGCTAACAGCTCCAACCGATCGTAGATGATCAAGAGCTTTCGCTTGTTGGCTTTCTTGTCGTCGTCGTTCTTTTCCGCGTCGGTCAAAAGATCACTTGAAGAACGGTCGCGTTTTGGCAGACTTTCTTCATTGGACTTGCTTCCATCCTTCTTGTTGCCTTTGCCTTTCGCCTCGATTACCGACGGCCTGTCCGAGGCTCTCGGTTTCGACAAAAACACGAACTGCAAAAGCGTCGATTCTTTGACCAAAGAAGCCAATATGATGATGGCATTGATCAGAATTAACTCGATGTAGCTGGTCTTTTGATTCGAAAGGGCATTGATCACTGCGATGGCAATCACGATGAACAAATACGTCATTTCCTTATTATTGATCGCTTCCGCTCGATAACGCAGTACTCCAAAGATTGCAAACAAGCCCAAGGCCATTCCCAAGCCAAGTTCCAACTTCTTGAGTGCGAAACAAATGAAGAACACCGCGACGTTCATCATGACGACCGAAAACGCAAAGTCCCGATCTTGGGTCGTCGGACGAATCGCTAACTTGACGATCAAAAACAAGAAGAAAACATTGAACGCAAAACGCGCCAACAATTTGAGCACGTCGTTGTCGTAGAACGGGATATCGCCAAGGTTCATACAAGTTCAGTTCGTCTCAATGTCTCGCCACTCGAAATCAGCGGAACATGAAGCCGCATGAACTTATCTTCATATTATAGCCGCAAAAAGACAATGGGCTGATTCGGACCACCCATTCGATGGTCAAGGTTCACGCCCAAACGCAGGCCGCCGCAACTTTGGCGGCCGAGACTGCATTCTTGACGCCAAGTTCGAATTCGCCAAATTTGCTTGGGCCACGCGGGTCATGACCATTGATTGCTCCCGGCCCAGAAGGTGGCGTTGGATGTATGACCAAAGCGATCACGGCCTTTGACGTCGACATGCCCATTCGGAATTCCGTAACCGATTGTATCCGCCGAGGCCGACGATATCAACTTTGATTGCCTGCGGCCGACAACGAATATGGAATCAATACCTGCTCTTGATCGTAGACAAACGTGACTCCGCCCGTGGCGAATTTCGGAACATCGGCAATGGTCGCTTGGCCTGCCGGTGACGCCAGGATCGTCTCCATCGCGGATCGACTATCCGCAAACAAACTCACAATCATGTAATAGGGCGGCTGTTCTCCAGCGACGACTGGTTCGCACACTCCAATCGTCCAACCTTGGAGTCCCTGCATTTTTTGAGCTAACGGAATATGAATCTCATGGTAATACTTTTGAAATGCCGCTGCGTCGGTTGGGTGTCCGTACAATACCGTCAAGCGAAACATGCAATGGTCCTTCCAGTCGGCTCCGCTGAATCCTGCTCGTCAATCTGATTCGGCCATCCGATGTGACCGATCGTTCAGACACCTACTTCTCGTCGTATTTTTGCAAATACTTGTCGCGAAGTCGCGTGTGCTTGTTGCTGAGGTCCAGTCGTCGGCCTTGAATATAAGCGATCTCTGTTTGAGTTGGAATCTCTAACGGAATCCCATCCGTCACGATCAAGGTCGCGTCCTTACCTACCTCTAATGAGCCCACTCGGTTCGCCACACCAAAGATCTCGGCGGGCGAAAGGGTAATCGATCGCATCGCTTGATCGGCTTCCAATCCAAAAGCAACGGCCGTCGCCGCATGATACGGCAAGTTACGACTATTCCAAGATTCGCTGCGTCCCGACCCCGAAATACAAAACCGAACCCCAGCTGCCTGCAATCGAGCGGGCAGCGTGTAGCTGGCGTCGTACGCATCGCTGCGCCCTTGCGGGACTCGATGAACCGCCGTGATGACCACCGGGATATCGTGCCGCTTCAGAAGATCCGCACATTCTGCGGCATCGTAGCCACCAAGAATAATCAAACGAAAATCCTCACGAACGGCAAACGCAACCGCGCTTTCGATTTGCGACAGCGAGTCGGCGGCCACCAGTATCGGAATTTTACGTGAGGTCACTTGGCTCATCGCTTCCAACCTCAAATCGACCGGTTGTTGCTCTGGCTGAGCCGTTCGCAAGTCCTGATACCGACGAGTCTCGTCGACCAATTTCTTCAACTCGGCCAAGGGATCCGTCGTTGGAGGAGTCGGAGTTCCGCGGCCACCCCGACGGCCGCGTCCGGGCGGACCCGGCCAATTGACGACCATGGCTGAGTGAGCGTCCAACGTCAGGTCCTCATGAGTCCAACCATCCAGTTGAATAACGGCCGCTTGCCCAGAAACAAGGCCGCCAATCGGCGCGCTCAGAGCCAACAGAACGCCGTTCGCGCGAGTGACCGGCAACAGACTACTATCAGGATTCAAGGCCACGGACGCCAGGACATTCGGATTGATGTTGCCAACTTCCGACTGATCGATGGACGCACGAACGGAATCGAGTTCCTTCAAACCCAACTGCGTGTGCGATTCGAACATGCCGGGATAAATGTGTTTTCCATCCACCAAAATTACTTCCGCGTCGGCTGGAACCTCGATACCTTGGCCGACAGCCACAATTTTTCCGGCATCAAAGATAATGGTGGCGTTCTCGATGGCCGGACCTTGGATCGGATGAACGGTGCCACCCACCAAGGCGATCGGCGATTTCTGAGGCCGTCCCGGAACGGTCTCGTCGGCAAACACCGTTGCACCAACGGCACTTATCAGCAACACGAAGTATTGGAAGTATCGCATTATTATTCCTGTCGTCATTCTTGTAAAAGTCAGGGGATCATTCGAACAAGCCGTTTTCCGGCGACCACCGGATGGCTCGCGATCGGCTATTCTTGGCCTTTGGCTCGGCAGAATTCGTCGTATCGCGGCCAATCGCGAGATGGATCTTTGTCGATCTCTTCGCCGGGCGCTCCCATCGCGGCCCCGGACTTCAAGACCTTTTGGATCAAGGCTTGGCGCCATGCTTCCTGTTCGCCCTGCAACGTTGTATCTGCCACGCGATCAAAGTACTTTCTGCCATCGATCCATGTTTCGTCCACTCGCGAGAGTGTCGACAAGGGTGAGCCAGACCAGACGACGATATCCGCGTGTTTGCCAACTTCTAACGAGCCGACGTACGCGTCAATTCGCAGCTGTTTGGCCGGGTTAAGCGTCACGAACTTCAACGCCTCGGCTGGAGTAATCCCGCCGTATTTCACGGCCTTTGCGGCCTCGTGATTCATCCGCCGTCCCAATTCGCCATCGTCCGAATTGAAACTGACCACGACGCCTTCATTGTGCATGATCGCACCCGCGTACGGGATCGCGTCGGCGACCTCCAACTTGTAGGCCCACCAGTCCGCAAACGCACTGGCCATCGCTCCATGTTGTGCCATCGCATCGGCAACTTTGTAACCTTCCAAGATATGTTGCAGCGTCCCGATCTGGATATTGAACGAGTCCAACGTTCGGATCAGGGCCAAGATCTCGTCCTGTCGATAGCTGTGGCAATGGACCCAACGCTTTCCATCGATGATCTCGGATAGTGCCTCTAGTTCTAGATCAATCCGCGGAGGCAGGCCGGTTCGTCGATCATTCCATTGCCGATGTCGCAGTCGATACTCGGTCGCGCTATAAAATGCGTCGCGAATAATTTGCTCGACACCCATGCGGCTACCCGGGTAGCGGGTGCCCGGCTGAGTCGAGTTACTGCGTTTGACGTTTTCACCCAACGCGAACTTGATCCCGGCCGGTGCTTCGCGAAACTTCAATGCTTCATCGATCGCACCCCAGCGAAGCTTGATGACTTGATTTTGACCACCAATCGGATTGGCCGAGCCGTGCAGGACATTCGCTGCCGTCAAACCGCCGGCCAATTGACGATAAATCGTGATGTCGTTGCAATCGACAAAATCTCCGATCCGAACTTCAGCCGTAATCGATTGCGACCCTTCGTTTACACCGCTGTCGGTCGCCATGTGCGAATGGCAATCGATCAAACCTGGCGAAAGATGACGCCCCTGACCGTCAATCACTTGGGTTCCTTCCGGGAGCGTCGCGGCAGCCAATTCCTCTGCATTACGAAACACTTGGCGAATGGTTCCAGCGACGATCCACACCGAACCGCCATCCAAGTTGCCTTCCGGGCCGCTGGTCCAAACCGTGAAGTTCTTGAACAGCACCGACTCGGATTGGACCGGCAATTCGGTCCGTCCATAAACCCCCAACGGATAATTCACTGGATTGGAGGCGCGTGGCGGGGCAGTATCTTTGTCTTTCTCCGCCGTTTCGGTCGCGTCCGTTGCAGTAGCCTCGGTCGTGGCGGCCGCGCCATCGGTGGCCGGCGCACCGTCAGGTTTCACTTCTTGGGTAGTCGCCGTGGGAGCCGTGGTCGAGTCTTTAGGTTTTGGTTCTTCAACCACTCGATCCAACGTCAAAGCCGTCGTCGAACCATCGGCCCAGACCAATCGTCCGAAGTGACGCGACGACTTGCCTTCTTCGAGAATCAGGTTCCACCGAGCCACACCTTCCACCGGCAACTGCTTGCCCTGAACCGTGCCATTCCAGATCTGGCCAACCAATTGGACCCGTTCGAATTTCGTAGCATCATCGGTTGTTGGTTTCGATTTTTCGGCACCGGCGGCCGGGGCTTCAGCAGCCGGGGTCTCGGCGGCTGGTTCTTTTTCCGGTTGGATGCTCCATTGGTCGCCCAGGGATTTGATTTCAACTTTGGTTTCCCAAACCGGATGATTCCCGACGGCGGCGACTTGAAATCGCCATTTTCCGGCGAGATCGATCGAGCTGTCGGGTTTGATTTCATAGGGCTTCCCGGCCACCCATGTTTGAATAATCTTCGTTTTTTCAGCAAACAGATCGCCATCGACGACGATAAAGCTCGCCAATTTTCCCCGCGATAAACTTCCCAACTGATCGGAAACTCCCAACAATTCTGCGGCATCAACGGTCAAGGCTTGCAGTGCTTTCTCGCTGGAGAGCCCGCGTTTGACCGCCAAACGAATTTGGCCCAGGAATTTGTTGGCATTCTCGAGTCCATTCGAAGTAAACGCCATTTTGACTTGGTGTTCCGCCAACCGAGCTGGGTTTTCGGGAGCATGATCCCAATGCATCAAGGACTCTAAGGTCACGGACCTCGCGTCGGCCACCGACGCGACATTTGGAGCCGGCGGAAAATTAACGGGGCAGATCACCGTACGACCGGTAGCGGCAATCTCCGCCAGCCGACGATACTCGCGACCGGAACCAACCACGACCAACCCAACCCCAAACTCGCGAGCGAACCGATCTGCTCGCAACACAGACAACTCGTTTCCAGCTTGGACAAACAGCGGACGGTGCCCGGCGATCAGTGGCTCCAGTGCTTCCAACGTCGAGTTTGTTTCTGGCAACGACACCGAATGATCGACTCGCACAACCTGCCACGCGTCGCGATACCAACGCGCGTCGTACAATGCTTGGCGAGCCAAAGCGACGGCCCCCATCGGTGAGCCGGGATAACCGCCGGTGCCATCATCCGCACCGCCCGCACCGCCCGCACCTCGTGGGACCGTCAACAGCGCGTGTTGTCCCACACCCGAACGAACCACTTGCCGCGACGCTGAGGGAGCGATGCCACCCAAACTTGCAACCGCCCCGGACCCATCGATAATCGCGCCCGCAGGAACAAACAAAGCCGCGACAATGCCTTGCGAACGCCGAGTCGCATCGTCCATCAATTCCGCAGTTAAGAAATCTCGCACTTCCACTTCCGCACGGATCCGCGGATTCCAATAGAGATTCGCGGCCGGCGTTGGCGCGACGTTGACCGGCAAATACGTGTCGATCAATCCAGGATAGACCGTGTGACCCGTGACATCGATTTTCGCAAAACCGCCGGGGATGGTAACTTCCGTCGCCGATCCAATCGCGGCGATCTTCCCGGCGTCGACGACCAAGACACCGTTTTCAATCACACGGCCATCGCCCGTCACCAGCTTGCCACCCGTGAGAGCGTAACTGTGCGAAGGATGCTCGTGCAAGCCTTGCGGTTGACGCGTGCTGTCGACAGACTGTGCCCAGGCCAAAGAACAACACCCACTCAAAGCAACAGCGATCGCCCACAAACCCGTCCGAAAATACTTCATCATTTTTCCCTAGTGATCTGTTACCACTCACTTTTACAGTCGCGACACTCGCCAATGCGTGGTCGCTATCGGCCCAGCCTCACGTTCGGGCGAACGTAGCTACAAGGACAACTCGTTAGTGTTGACACCCGCACTAGCTTAGTCGAAAACTCGGACCCGACAATCAAAGGCTCGGGCAATTTTCGAGTAACCGTTCACGCCCAGAGCCGGGAGAGTTGGTTAACCGCGTGGCCCGAGCAAATTTGGCGAATTCAAACTCGGCGTCCAAAGACAGTTCCAATCGCCAAATTTGCGGCGGCCCGCGTTTGGGTCGTCAACGGTATTCAGCCCGAAAAAGACGGTTTAGCCGCCGTTGGACGACGCGGTGGGGACATAAGTCGTAAACAAATCCGCAAAATAGTTCGGATAGGTTTTTGCCGTACAACCAGGGTTTGCGATCTGAATTCCCGGCTGACGCAGGCCAACCAGCGCCAAGCTCATGGCCATGCGATGATCGTTGTAGGTTTCGACCAGGGTGGGATGGAGTTCGCCCGGAGTGATGGCCAATCCATCAGGAAAAGTCTCGACGACCGCGCCCAATCGCCTCAGTTCCGTCGCCAAGTCTTCGATCCGATCCGTCTCTTTGACGCGGTTGTGCGCGACCCCGCGCACGATCGTTGGACCTTCGGCAAACAGAGCAACGGCAGCCAAAGTCTGTACCGTATCGCTGATTCGGTTCATATCCAACTCGATGCCACGCAGCGGGCCGCCGATGACTCGGACGGCATCTGGCTGAAATTCAACGCGGCAACCCATCAACCCCAGACACCTGACGAAGTCGACGTCGCCTTGCAAACTTCGCGAATGCAAACCACGCACCGTGACATCACCGCCAGTAATGGCCGCCAACGCCCAAAAGTAACTGGCAGCCGAAGCGTCGGGCTCGATCCAGTAATCCCGCGCGACATAACGTTGCGGTTCGATGTCGTACCGGTTCTTGCGCCGAGTCACTTCAACGCCAAACTCTTGCATCACGGAACAAGTCATCGCGACGTAGGGTTCGGAGACCATCGCGCCGGCGACGGACAGCTGAACCAAGCCGGCGGCTAGCGGGGACGCCATCAACAGGCCGCTCAAGAATTGACTGGATAGATCCGCCGCAACCACCGCCTTCCCGCCGACCAATCCATTCGATCGAATCAAAACGGGCGGGAAACAACCGTCGTGGCAAGTGACCTCCGCGCCCAACTGACGCAAGGCCGCGCCAAGATCTCCAATCGGACGTTGACGCATCCGAGGCACGCCGTCCAATTCGAATTCACCACCACAAGCCGCCAATGCGGCGGTCAAAAAGCGAATCGAAGTTCCACTATTGCCCATGAACAAATGATGGCTTTTTCCATCTGCACCGGGCAACGTTCCGGGCAACTTTCCACCACAACCCTGGACGATCAATTCGCAACGATCCGCCGACACTTCGATGCGGATTCCCAAGGCTTGCCAAGCAGCGATCATGATCTGTGTGTCTTCGCTGTCCAACGCGCCCGTCAATCGCGACTGCCCATCGGCCAACGCCGCGCACACCAGGGCGCGATTGGTCAGACTCTTCGAGCCCGGCGGTGTGACAGTGGCCGTAATCGGACCATTGGCAACTGGAATTTCAATCGCGTTCGTGTTTTGGCTATTGGTTGACATTTTCGGAGGCAAGCCTGCGGAATTCGTGGCGGAGTGGGCGCGGCGTTAGTCGTGTGGACGATAGACCTTAAACTTCTCAGGGAGAATTTCGATCCGAGGTCCACCCACATGTTCCAAACAGTCCGGAATCGCTGGAAAGACGGCATCTAGGCACTCGGCGATCGCTTTCGGCGACCCGGGAAGATTCAGGATAAAGCTTTGGTCGCGGATACCGGCGACTTGCCGCGACAGAATGGCCGTGGGAACTTTTTGAACGCTTACTCGCCGCATTTGTTCGCCGAAGCCCGGCATCATACGACTGCATACTTGCGTCGTTGCTTCCGGAGTTACATCACGTGGAGCCGGTCCCGTCCCGCCGGTTGTCACCACAAAGTGGCACCCCACTCGATCGACAAGTTCGCACAACGCATCGATGATACGCCATTGCTGATCGTCGACCAACCGAGCATGGATCTCGAACGGCGAGGCTAACATTTCGCTGAGGTAGATTTGAATCGCCGGGCCGCTGCGGTCTTCGTACTCGCCGCGGAAAGCACGATCTGAAACCGTGACAATGCCAACTTTCAAAACTTGGGACATTAGACTTTCTTTTTGCTCAGTAGCGAGGGAATCGGACTCCGGCCTGAGTATAGCGCAGCCTGTTTTTCCTGGTTAGGGGGCACAGGACGACGGATTCATTTTCCATGAGTGATGTTTTTTTGGTCCGTTTTTTCGATTCGCCGCGTGCGAACTACGTGAGGGGTTCGGCGGCGGTGACGTTGGGCGGCGGTGGGTAAAACGGTTCGGCTTTCAAACTGGAGATGGTTCGATGCAGCGATTAACCGGTTGGGCATGGTGCTTGGTTTTCTTGATGAGCATTTGCCTTTGGGGAGCAACGACTCCGTCGTGGGCCCAGCCACCCGGACGGGCGGAATCCCCGCGCGATGCCGTCGACTCGGCCTTCAATCGCAAATCTCCCGAGGTCGGTGACACTGTCCCCAACTTAGCGGCCTACCGAGCGGATGGGTCAACGGTCCGTTTGCATGACCTCAAAGGAAAACACACGGTCTTGGTATTTGGCTGTTTGACGTGACCGCCGTTCTTGCGCAACGTCCCCAGTTTGGAGGCGATCAACCAAGACTATGCTCCCAAGGGAGTCCAATTCTATTACATCTACAAAGCATTGGCTCATCCGCAAACCAATGGCTACGTCGCGCCCGTGAACTTGGCCGAACGACTGATGCATGTCCAAGAAGCTCAAAAAACTCTGGGCACCAAAATCGCGTGGCTGTGCGACTCGATGGCAAACGATCTCAAGCATGGGCTGGGGGATGCCCCAAACTCCGAGTTTATCCTCGATCCTGACGGTCGCGTGCTGATCAAACGCAGTTGGAGCAAGCCCGCTGAATTGCGGGCGGACCTCGAAAAACTTGTGGGACCGGTCGAGCGTCCGACGACGATCGCTTCGCTCAACCTGCCCGCCAAGCAGACTCGCTCAAATGTTGCAACCGGGGTCGTTGAGAAACTGGATTTGCCAGCCCAACTTCGTCCGTTGGTCGTAGAGACCGTCGAGTCTGGCAATGAGCCGTTTTATGTCAAGTTGCGGGCCGAGGCGGAGCCGGCAATATCGCGTTCCGGCGAGGGTCGGTTGTACTTGGGTTTCCATCTCGATCCGCTTTACCATGTTCATTGGAATAATCTGGCGGCTCCACTGAAGTTTGAAATCAAGGCGAGTTCTGCGGCGACGGTCGTTCCAAACGTTGGCGAAGCCCCCAAAGTAATCGTTGAAGCGGACAGCGATCCTCGCGAGTTCTTGATCGCGGTGAACTTGCAAGATCGCTCGCAACCGTTGGAGGTGACCGTCCAATACTTCGCGTGCCACGATGAAGAAGGATGGTGCAAACCAGTGACGCAAACCTATCGAATCTTGTGGCAAACCGATCCAGATGGCGGTACCGTGCGCCGTGGGCGAAATCCACGCGATAGCGAGTCCGGAGAAGCTAGACCTCAACGGCCCAATCGCCGACCGATGCCGGGCGACCAATCGGCACAGCCCAACCGTCCGATTCCCGCCCGAATCGTCTCGGTCGATCTGGAGGCCCAGACAATCAAGGTTCTGCTACCCAACCGTTCCGAGGTCGAATACAATGTTGCTTCGACGCGTTTGATGGACGCAGACGGGTCACTGGAACTCAAACAACTGCAAGAGAACGATCGCGTGATGTTGGGAGTTTCAAACGACAAGGACTCGGAAGGACGCATCATTCTCAGACGCCTCATGAAACGATAGATACTGGCGACCGACGATCCGTTTTGGCGACGATAGGTTGTAGCGTTGATACATGGCGAAACGTGGCGAGCGACCCTCGAATCAACCCTCTTTTCCGCGGCGGTTGGGCAGTGGGCGTGGTTGGATGATTATCGTCAGTGGCTCTGGGCGCTGGGGCTTTTGAGCGTCGTGACCTTGATCTTTTCGGTGGTCGTGTTGCCGATCGTGATGGTTCGACTGCCGGCGGATTATTTTGTGCGGCGACCCGTAAAAGATTGGCCGACTCGAAGTCCGGCAGCGCACATCACCTTGGTGGTCTTGAAGAATCTCTTAGGTGTTGTTTTCGTCTTGGCGGGAATCGCCATGTTGGTCTTACCCGGCCAAGGCCTGTTGACCATTTTTATCGGGATTCTTTTGTTGGATTTCCCGGGCAAACGCCGAGTCGAACGCTGGTTGATTCGCCTGCCGCGATTGTTGCAAACCGCCAATTGGATGCGTGCTCGCTACGGCCAGCCACCTTTCGAATTTGAATTGCACGAACAAGCGTAACCACCTGCGTTTGCCAACCGCATCGCTATTCGTCGGCTTGCCAAACGTGTTTCGAGCTTCAATAATCCGGTCCAAACACCGGTCGTGAGCCGGGACGATTCCCTCGAAAAAAAATTTCCAGTTTGAGGAATAGCATGTTCTTGCATACGGTTCTATTTTGGTTGCGCGATGATCTGACTCCGCCTGAGCTCAAAATGTTTGAGGCCGGCTTGAATGATCTGGTCAATTTCGAGTCGGTCAAGTTCAAGTTTATTGGCAAACCGGCGTCGACCCGTCGGCCAGTGATCGACTGGAGCTATTCCTACAAACTCGTCGTTGGATTTGACAATCTGGCGGGGCACGACCACTATCAAGAGGCCTCGGTTCATCTAAAGTTCATCAGCGATTGCCGAGAATTCTGGACCAAGGTTCAAATTTATGACGCGGAATGAAATGAGTGGTTAACCGCGTGGCCAGAGCAAATTTGGCGAATTCCAACTTGGCATCGAAAAACAATTCTTTACGCCAAATTTGCGGCGGCCCGCGTTTTGCCGTGAACGGTTACAAGTAAATCCTACCGGAAGGCGTGCAAGTTTTCTCGATTGCGAGTTATTTTTTAGTGGCTCGAAAATTCCAGAAATACCGGCGGCCGAATTGTTCTATTTCGGCTTGGCTTCGCAGGACCAGCTGTTCGCGTTGGCCGCTCCAACGATCGGCCGGGCCTAGCCAGCGCACGAAGACTTGCTCCGGTTCAGCGACTCGCTCGACAACGGCCAACGCCACTCCCAATTGAAATCGATCTTGCGGATAGATGGGTGCCCGAACTTGGTCCAACGACCATTGATCGATTTGCAACTCGCGCCAGATCGGCCCGAACTCGGCGGTCGATTCCCGTTTGATATAACCTTGAAGTTCTGGGAGTGCCTCGAAGGCTGGATCGGCCACAAACACCTGAATTCGACTGCCGCGTGGCGCGTACAATTCCCAAGCCAGCCATGAATCGCACCACCCCCAATTCTGACCCAATGGAATCAACAAGACGAAGTACAACGCCAGCTTCGCGAACCAACTCTCCCCTTGATCGGCGTCATTCTCGGGCACTCGAACCGGCCAAAAAAGGAACCCGACTTGGCCTATAAAAAAAACGTTCCATAACAACACGCCGGCCTGATGCTGCATCCCCCACGGGCCCAACAACCAGAGCAAGCCAACGTGGAGAATCATCGCCAAAAGCGCAAACCATCGTCGTGCCCAACCCGAGGCCAAACCGACGGCAACAATCAGTTCGCCCACGGGAAACAGCAAGGTCATCCACATTGGCCAGACCGTCTCCAACTCCAAGTTTGCACCGGACATTCCGTTCCATGCCGTGGTCAGAAATTGGGAGCCCAGTGTGCGCAGAAACGTGAGGTCGAATTTGCTGATCGCCGAGTAGAAATAAACGCTTAGGACCAACCAACGCCATCGTGGCAGGGCCCTCGTATCGAGTCGAGCGGACGTCCGAGTCGACACCAAATCGACCAAGTACAGCACTTGGATCCACATCGCCAAATAGGCCCAAGCTTGCAAGCGATGTTGGTTGACCATCACCAGCCCCAACCACGCCAACACGGAGATAATCAGACTCCAAAACAAAGCCCGAACGAACCGATCCGAGCCCAGCGCCGGTTCGCGGCCGCGGCAACACAAGTACCCCGCCGAAACGGCTTGCCCTAGAAGGCTGGTCACCCAAAGGATCGCTAAGGACAAATCGAGCCCCACGGGAACCGATCCCGCAAGTTCAAGAAGTCCAATTTTCGGGAAGGATCCATCGACTGGGCCAGTGTTGGATCCAAGGAATAAGTCTGCCGAATCTGGAAACCACAACCGCCAAGTCGCCAGAATCAAAAGCAACTGCGAGCCGGCCGACCACGCCAGGAACCCGAAAATGCGAACCCGAACAGGCGCGAGGGATTCGGTGGTTGAAGTCACGTGGGTCATTGGTTCAATCGCCAAATCGTAACAATGATCGTCGCAAAATGAGAAGCGGGTTTTGCTTTGAGACCTGGAAGCCGGGATTTTGACGATCGTTGTCTTTGAAGCAAGGTGGCAGTTGGGGAAAACTTGTTAATATTTGAAATAGAGGAGTACAAAGTTCGCGAAATCCGTCATAATGGGCCTTGAGCTGCCCACCAGCGGATTGAACACGGTTTAGCGAGCGCTGGTG
>JAUXWY010000418.1 GCA_030681235.1 Pirellulaceae bacterium
TTCCACCAATAAAACGTGGCAACTGCTGTAGCCACGTCCAGCGGACATGTTGCAAAAACCCTTCGGCCAATAAAGACCGCAGCTGAGTCCGAGCGTCATTAAACGCCTTTACAAAGCGATTATTGGTTTTCAGTTCCGACAACTGTTGATCCGCTTGGTGAACCGCCTGAGCCAACAGTGGCAGCCAGCGAGCTACTTCGACGGCTGCGGCTCCCAATTCGGCACCGCACTGTTGTTGCAATTGGCGAAACGCTCGCTCGTCCCGAATCAAATTCGCTCGATCACCGACGACCGTTTTGAGCAAGACACTTTCTAATCCTTGCTCCAACGCTGCGGAACTCAGCCACCGGCTCAATAATAATTGGCTGCGCGACAAATTCGGCAACTCGCGAATCTGTCGTTTGATCTGCTTGTGATGCGTCAATCGCAACAGACGCACGATCCCAAGTTCTTGCTGCCAAGCCGCCAGTCCCGGATTGTCGAACAAGCCGACGCCCACGGTATCTCCTTCGTCCACGATGGCTGGATACGCTTCGACTTGAATCGAACCTCGCTGCAGAATCGTGGTCATAGGCAACAGGCCAAACGCCCAATCCGTTTGCTTCTTCACTTGCCATGATCGATCTTGAATTTGTTGACCTGCCGCCACACCTTGCGATTCAAGTTGACGGCGCACGTCCGCCAACGAACGACCTTCGGCCAACGTTTTGCCTTGCGGGTCGAGCACTCGAATGCCCAGCGTCAAATACGCGTCGATTTTGTCTTGTTCGAAGTCGGCGACCGTCAAAGGAATTTCTGCCTCGGCGGACAACAGTTGGGCGACTTCCTGAAAGAACGAACCTTGAGCAAACTTTAGGCTTTGGGCCACTCGCCGTGCTGTATCCGGCGCTGGGACCAAGTTTCGTCGGACACTCTTTGGCAAGCTGCGAATCATTTGCACGATCTTGCTTTCGATCCAGCCGGGAACACACCACGCCAAACGCAGGTCCGAAAGTTGTCCCAAAGCTTCGGCGGGAAGATTGACAAACACACCATCGTTGACGGCCCCCGGTTGGAAGTCGTAAGACAATGGCAACTGGGCCGTTCCGACGTCCACGACTGACGGATAGTCCTCGGGTCGATACCCATCATCCAAGCGGATGATCTCGTCCAGTTTGAACTTCAGAGCTGAGACAACTTCCGGCGAGGCATGTTTCAGAAAGCGATTCAGGGTCGCGGCATCGACAACATCCGCGGGAACACGTGACGAGTAAAAATCAACCACGCGTTGCTCGTCAATGATCCAGTCCGCTCGACGACTCTTCTGACTTAAACTCTTGATCTCGGCTTGAGTCTTCCAATTCTGTACTAGAAACTCGGGCACCGGTTGTTCCCAATTGCCCAAGAAAAACCCCTCGGCGAACATCAACAGCTGACTTTCTCGCGGATCAATCCGTCCGTACGGCACACGGCGGCGCGGAACAATGGGCAGCCCGAACAACGTAACGCGTTCGTTTGCCATTACCCCGCACGACTTGGGGTTCCAATTCGCCTCGCTGTACCGGCGTTTTACCAAATGACCTGCCAACGGCTCGCACCAAGTCGGCTCGATCGAAGCCACCGTACGGCCGAACTGCCGGGAAGTCTCGACTATTTCGGCCACCATGATCCATTTCGGCAAACGGTCCAATCCGGTCCCTGGCCACAGTTGGAACTTGACATTGCTCGGTCCCAGGAACTGTTTGAGCTTCGGTTCCTTTTCGTCGAACATGCCAATGCCCGACAAGAATCCAGCCAACAAGGAACGATGAATGCTCGCGTAGTTGGTCTCGGCGACAGCCAGAGGCAGTTTTAATTCGCGTACCACTTGCCGCAGCTGCCGATGCACGTCCAGCCACTGTTGCATTCGTTCGGGAGAAATGAAGTTCGCGTGCAAGAACTTACGAAACTGGGTCTTGCTCTTCTTCTCCTTCTCTTCGTGAAAAAACTGCCACACTTTTAGGTACGACATGAAGTCACTGCGTTTGTCTTGGAATTGGCGATGAGCTTGGTCCGCTGCTTGTGCCAAATCCACCGGACGAACGCGAGGGTCCGGAACTTCAATGGCAGCCGCAATGATCAAGATCTCGTCGAGACAACCTTGTTGAGCGGCCTCCAAGATCATCCGGCCAATACGCGGGTCGATCGGCAGCTTGCCCAATTGCCGACCGGTGGGGGTCAAATTGCCCTGTTCGTCAATCGCACCGATTTCGAAGAGTGATTTTTCGCCATCGCTCAAGGCTTCGGGACGCGGTGGATCCAGGAACGGAAAGTCGTGCAGTGATCCCAGCTCTAAGACCTTCGCCTGCAGAATCACACTAGCCAGATTCGTGCGGCGGATCTCGGGCGTCGTGAACGCGTCGCGAGTCGCAAAGTCGTCCTCGCTGTACAAACGTAGGCACAAGCCCGCCGCCACTCGTCCACAACGCCCGGCGCGTTGGTTGGCAGATGCTTGGCTGATGGCCTCGATCGGCAATCGCTGGACTTTGCTGCGCGCCGAATAACGACTGATTCGGGCCGTCCCGGTATCCACAACGTACTTGATGCCGGGAACGGTCAATGAACTTTCAGCGACATTGGTCGCCAAAACGATCCGGCGCTGATGAGTGGGCTGAAAGATCTTTTGTTGATCAGCTCCACTCAACCTTGCGTACAACGGAACCACTTCCGTCGCCTCCGCTTGGTCGCGTCCCAATCGCATATCACGCAGCTTGCGACTTACCGACAATATGTCTCGTTCAGTTGGCAGAAACACCAATATGTGGCCTCGATCGCGAGTTGCCAGTTCCTGAATCGCTCGCACGACTGCTTGGTCGGGGTTCGTCCAACGCCCGTCTTCAACCTCGGGCGAGCGATACTGGATGGTCACTGGGTAGCTGCGTCCTTCGACCGTGATGATCGGCGCTGGAGTTCCGTCCGGCCCTGGAAAATGAGCGGCGAACCGTTTGGCGTCGATGGTGGCGGAAGTGATGATCAAGCGAAACTCGGGACGTCGTTGGCAAACCTGCTTCAAATAACCTAACAAGAAATCAATGTTCAGCGAACGTTCGTGTGCCTCGTCGATAATGATCAAGTCGTATTGAGTGAAGTCGCGATCGCCCTGTGTTTCGGCCAATAAAATGCCGTCGGTCATCAGCTTGATGTACGAACGCGGCTGCGTATCGTCGTGAAAGCGAATCTTGTACCCGACTTCGTCGCCCAAACGCACACGCATCTCTTCGGCCACGCGAAGTGCTACGCTTCGCGCGGCAATTCGCCGAGGTTGAGTGTGTCCGATCATGCCCAGACGCCCGAAACCGGCTTGCAGACAGATCTTCGGCAACTGCGTGCTCTTGCCCGAGCCCGTTTCGCCACAGACCACCACCACTTGGTGGTCTTGAATGGCTTGGGCGATTTCGGTTACTCGCGCATGGACCGGTAGATCTCCGTCGTAACGGATCGCCGGAAGATGGGTACATCGCCAGAACCAATGTCCCCAGGACTCGCGGATCTTGGTCAAACACCACCCAAACGGCGGCTGGTCGCGATGCGGTTGCGTATGGCGTTTCGAAGTCTCGTTGGTGCGGTTTTGCCATCGAGGCCAAAGGCGATCCAGATCGGCAGCGGTTGTCAGGATATTATCCCACAACGTGTCGAATTCTGTCGCTGACGCCAATAGAGAAGCCGGATGTTCTTGGCCTCGCACACCTGCCGCGCTAAGCAGTTGTTGAATTCCTTGAGCCTGCCGTGTCAATTTCTCAGTGGCGACGTTCGGTTCGCTCGACGGGTCCGCATCAAGATGACGACTCAAAATGTTGGCACAGCGCGACCATTGGCGGCGGAGCCAATCCTGATCTTGCCGCAGACAATTGCTGACAAGCGATGCGATGACGTGGAGATCCGGTTTCAAGACAATTCCCACACAGCTAGGTCAGGCTCCGGCTCGACTAATCTTGACGCGCGGGCAACTGTCCCAAGCGGCATCGGCTTGATCGACAAATGATACTCGTTGTCCCGAGGCAGCACTTCGCCGACACGCGTCCATGATCTGCATGGCTCGATAGGCGTCGTTCAAGTCGGAAGATACGCGGATCAAACTGACGATCGCGCGGTAGAACTGAGTGAGGAGTTGTTCGCCCAAGGGACGTTCGTAATCCAATGTCTCGCTGTGTTGGCCGCTCGAGTCAAACCAAATCAGCGACGACGGCAAATCCAGAAACGCGATTCCGTTGGCGCAGCGAACTTGAATCGACGCCGGACGACGGAAAGCAATCGCGTCTTGCCATTGTGCGGGAATGTAGCTGCCCAGACTTACTTGGGCCAACACCGGCGGCATTTTTTTCGCGGGCTGTTCGCCAAACTCCAAACTGACGACTTGATAGTCGGTCGAGTCCACGTCCGGACAATTCGGGTCTACGACGCTCCACACGCTACTGGGCGAACGTCCGCACAGATAACAGACCCAATCAAACATCTCCATGATCTCGGTCCGACGATGATTTCGCAACCGTCCATTCATGACGCCCTTGCCAGTCGGCGACAGCGTGGGGCTGATGCGTTGGTGACAAAAAATCAATTGTGGCGGGCCGAGTCGAGTCGCCATCAGCTCTTTAAGTCGCACGGTCGCAGCCGCATGTCGCCGCGAGAATTCGGCCATGAACGCCACACCGCTCCGATCGACGCGTTCCTTAACCTGCGTCGCTTGGTCGGGACTGATTTCCAATGCCACGGCGCTGTAGACGGCTTTGCCCGCTTCACAGGCTGCCAACATCGGGAGGTGGCCGACCCAATCCGGCCCCAGAGACAGAACCGCCTCGATGTCCGGGCGTTCCACCATGGCTCGAAATCCGTCCATCGGCACGGCATTAAAATCTTTGGCGACTTGATTCGCTTTTTGCGCTACTTCACAGCTGACCGCGCGGATGTCGAATCGATCCGACAACGCCAACAGAGCCGGCCGATGCCTGGTCTCCCAATGCTCGCCCAATCCGACAAGTCCAACTTTAACCTTCATGGTCGCACCACTCCTACGAAACCGCCTCCACCGCTGCACCACCCCTGCAGGCAGAAATTCTCAAGAGATTGTAGCTGAAAACCAAGCAAAAAGAGATGGGTCATGTCGCTTCCACCCAAATCTCCCCGACTTCGCACGTGAAAGATTCGTTCAACGACCGCCTGACCTGCACGCCGCTTAAACGAGAGACATCAAATAGAGCATTTCGCCACAGATCTGGGCGGAACGCTCGTCGTATCGCTGGGCTTCGAATTCCGTGTCGTCGGCCACTTTGGGGTCTTCGTAGCGAATCGGCATGCGGAGATCACAGCCCATCACCAGCGGACAGGCGTCATCGGCTTGCGAACACGTCATGACCGCAACATAGCCTGTGGTTGGGTTGGGCGGAGCGTCATAAACCTTCGAGAAACAATGTTGTGGTTTCGAACCGTCCGAAACGAACACGGCATAGTGCGGATTCGCCGAGTTTGGCTCGTCGGCGGTGATCTTTAGACCGCCGCGCTGCAGGGCCGCGACCGCGCGAGGATTTAACGCGGTGGCCTCGGTGCCACCGGAAAATGTTTCCACACCATCCAGTCCATAATATTGGGCGGCTACCTGTGCCCAAATCTGCGATAAATGGCTCCGCCGCGAATTGTGGGTGCAGATGAAAGTCAGTTTTGCGGGTTCCCCTTGCGACAAACATTGGCGAATGTAGTCCGCGACCTTGGCCAGGTCGCTCTTTCGATCGGCCGGTATCCCTGCGAATGAAGCAGCTCGTTCGTTGAGATACTCCAGCAACTCGGGATAAAAGGAACCCTGTTTTGCCGCGGGTTGTTTTTCCGTCATCAGAAGACTTTCTGCAGAGTGGATTACACGCAACGCCGTCGACGGATCTCGAATTCGCTCAACGGTGCTCAATACTTTCGTCCAAAGTTTAGCAGCTTGACGCCACCGACGGAAGCCGATACGCTTGCATTGTGACGCATACATGCAATCGAAGGAAGTTGGATATGAAACCACAAGAAGCTGCGCGATGCTGCGGGCCGATCGACGAGTTGCTGAATGCGGCACTGTTTAAAGCGTTGGGCGAACCGACGCGATTGAAACTCCTGGCTTGCTTGGCCAAGTGTGGACACGCCTGCTCCGTTACCGAACTGACCCAGTGCTGTGCGGTCGACTTTTCGGTGGTGTCTCGGCACCTGAGTGTCTTGGAGAAGGCTGGCGTACTGACCGCTGCCAAAGAAGGTCGCACCGTCTACTACGCGGTGCGATACAAGCATATGACCGCCGCCTTTCGCGCGTTGGCAAAAGCGATCGATGGCTGCCGTCCGAAACGCAACGCGGCAAAAACTTAGATCCTATCCCTTTTCAAGTCAATGAATCAGAAAGAACCCCGACATGGAAAAAGCGGAGCACGCGACCATGAGCTTCTTCGAAAAGAACCTCACGTACTGGGTCGCCCTTTGCATGGTCATCGGAGTGCTGATCGGAAAGTACTTGCCGACGATTCCGGAGTCTCTCGCGAAATTCGAGTACGCCAATGTTTCGATTCCGATCGCCGTTTTGATCTGGTTGATGATCTACCCGATGATGATGAAGGTCGATTTCGCTAGTGTAAAGGACGTCGGCAAGAATCCAACGGGCCTGTTGGTGACTTGGGTCGTGAATTGGCTGATCAAGCCCTTCACGATGTTTGGGATCGCGTGGCTCTTTTTTTATGTTGTGTTCCAAACTTGGATCACACCGGAATTAGCCCAGGATTATTTGGCGGGGGCCATATTGTTGGGAGCCGCTCCGTGCACGGCGATGGTGTTCGTGTGGAGTCATTTGACGCGTGGAAACGCGGCGTACACCGTGGTCCAGGTGGCAACGAATGACTTGATCATTCTAGTTGCATTCACGCCGATCGTCGCTTTCTTGCTCGGCATTGGTGGGATTACAGTCCCGTGGATGACTTTGATCGTCTCCGTCGTCCTCTTCGTCGTTGTTCCGTTGTTGGGCGGTGTGGTCACGAGAAATTTGGTGATTCGGGCCAAGGGAAAAGCGTATTTCCAAGACACCTTTATCCCCAAGTTCAATAATTTCACGATTGCCGGGCTATTGCTCACACTGGTCTTGATCTTTTCGTTCCAAGGCGAGGTGATCGTCAATAATCCACTGCACATTGTGCTGATCGCCGTTCCATTGATTATCCAAACCGTACTGATTTTCTTTTTGGCCTACGGGGCCTGTTATCGTTTGGGTTGCCGTCACGACATTGCCGCTCCCGCCGGCATGATCGGCGCTTCAAATTTCTTCGAACTGTCCGTTGCGGTTGCCATCACTCTATTCGGTGCCTCCTCGCCGGTTGTTTTGGCCACAATTGTCGGAGTTCTGGTCGAAGTCCCAGTCATGCTGGCGCTGGTAGCTTACGCCAATAAAACTAGTGCGTCGTTTGCTCCATTCAAAGCCACCGATCAAAGCTGAACTGAAGCAATCGCAACATCGAGCGGTCTCAGTTCACAGAAATTCAAGACGTGTGGCCACGATAAATTCTTCTTAGCTAAGGATTTGTCGCGAAACAAGTTCCTGATTTCGATGGCCCCGCCGATACAAACGCAATTTAGCGAGCGCTGGTGTACCGGCTTCAGCCGGGGGGATCTGTGAAAGCGATCTTTTCAGTTCCCCGCCGGCTGAAGCCGGTACACCAGCGCTTGCTAAATCGATACCGCTACGGGTTCTCAGATTCTCAAAGTCGAACGCTCTCCCAAGTCGGGAATGGATTCGGGGTAATTTCTTAGGATCTCGCAGGGGTTAACTCTGCATGCGTCAATCGGCTTAACGCTTGCAGCCCGATCGGAGGTTCTATCTGCCATGGAATGATCACCACGCGGTTGGCTTGAACTTCTTTGACTTCGCGTAAATACTTTTGCTCGTGCGATTGACGCTGTTTCATGAGCGGATCGGTGAGCGGCAGGGGGCTTAGCACTTGGTTGATCACCCAGGCGTAAGGCTCGATCTCGGCACGACGCAAGTCTCGCTGTAACGCGGCCGCTTCATGTACGGGTGTCGCTTCAGGAAGTGTGACGATCAATACTCGCGTGAAGTTGGGGTCGCGTAAGCGTGGCAGCAGGTTCTCCACGGCTTCCGGCATTGCACTCGACTGACGTGTGACTTCGCGGTGATAGGCGAGTGCCGAATCAAGCAGCAGAACCGTGTGTCCAGTGGGCGCCGTATCGAGGACAACAAACTTGTTGGTGCCTGCGGCCACTGCGTCTGCAAACGCACGGAACACCGCGATCTCTTCGGTACACGGTGATCGCAAATCTTCTTCCAACAATGCTTTGCCTTGTGGGTCGAGATTCTTGCCGGCTTTTCCAAGGACTTCCGCTGAATATTTTGCCGTTTCTGTTTCAGGATCAATACGACTGACAGACAAGTTCGGCAAACTTTCATCGTTCATCGCCGCGGCGATATGGGCTGCTGGGTCGGTCGTGGACAGATGCACGTCGTAGCCACGCTGGGCGATTGCAGCAGCGATGGCTGCGGCGACCGTTGTTTTGCCAACGCCGCCCTTGCCCATGGCGAGAATGACGCCGTGACCCGGAGCGACTAAGTCATCGAGCAACTCGGAGAGCAGCGGCAAGCCATCGACTCGCTCGGTGCTGTCCGCTGTCGAACTATAACCTGTAGGATCAGCTTTTCCGAGTCGACGTAGCGCATCGATGCCCAGGATTCCATTGGGGCTGAGCGGAAGGATCGTCAGCGGAAAGTCTTGCAGACCCTTTGGCATGGCCGCAAGTGCACCGACTCCTCGTCGCTCAAGTGCTACGGCATATGGGTCACGTGGGTCGCTCGCCTGAAACACGCCGTTGACCACGAGATGTTGATTGCGAACGCCTAACTCCGCTAGCTCACCGCTGGTTCGCGCCGCTTCGCGCAGTGCACTGGCTTCTGCGCGAGCTACCAGTACGAGCGTCGTCACAGCCGGATCGCCGAGGGTTTTCACCGATGCTTGATAAAGCTGCTGTTGGTTTTGTAAGCCAGCCAGCGGTCCCAGGCAACTGGTGCCTGTTGTATTCTGCTGCATGAACCCATCCCAAGCCGATGGGAGCGTCAGCAATCGCAGCGTGTGCCCCGTCGGAGCGGTGTCAAAGATCACATGGTCGAACCCAGCGGTGGCCTTGGGATCGCCTAACAACCGTGAAAACTCATCGAAGGCTGCGATCTCGAGAGTGCAAGATCCCGAGAATTGCTCCTCCATGCTTCTGATTGCGGCTGCCGGAAGCAAGCCGCGATACGGCCCGACCATTCGTTCGCGATACTCGGCCGCTGATTTTTCGGGATCGAGATTCATGGCAAACAGCGTGGATATCGCTGGGATAGCAGTCGCGTGGTTTCCGAGTGTGACACCTAAGACCTCATCGAGATTGGACGCGGGGTCTGTCGATACTAGCAAAACTCGCTTGCCAGCATCGGCCAGCCGAACCGCGGTCGCACATGCCACCGATGTTTTCCCAACACCACCCTTGCCTGTGAAGAACAGGTTGCGGGTTGGCTGATTTAAAAACTTCATGATAGGCGTTCCTTACGAGACTGTCGGTTTTTCTGAACGCAGACGACTAACAGCAGCCGCTGGTGCCACAGCATCCGCCGCTTGCCTTCGCAACCGGCAGTAGTTGCCTCGCTGGTGAGCCGCCGACCAAGGCCGAGAGCACATCTCGATTGGGGTAAACTTTGCGGCTCACGATCTCGCCATCGATGACAACCACTGGTAGTGATTCTGTTCCTTCAGTGCTCAGTACTTGATGGATGACTTTGTTCTCAATGAACGCTTGAGGTTGTTGTGCCAAGTTGTATCGCTCCACATGGTGGCCTTGACTCTTGAGCCATTCGAGGTCCGCCGCGAATTGTGGAAGTACTGGATCGACTTCGGGACCACAGACGCCGGTTGAACAGCACATCGGTTTGTCGTAAACGCGAATGGATTTCACGGTCTTCTCCTTCGAGATTGGTTGAACATTCGGAATTGGAATGGATTTGGTTGCCAACGGCGACGCATTTTTTAATGCGTGCACTCATGGGACGGTTCCTTGGACGGCTATCGCCCATCGCCGAATGGCGATAGTTGTGAAAAAAAGTTTGTGGGTAAAGGACGGTCGCCCGGTGCTCCGGGCCTAATTTCCCTTGAGCCCTGCGATCAACTTCTTCAGCTGTGCGAGAGCTGCTTTGTTGATGCAGTAGCAAACACGAGGTCCATCGATTTCGCCCTGAACCAACCCCGTATCCTTCAGGATCTTCAGGTGCTGCGAGACGGTCGATTGCGCCAGCGGCATTTCTGCCACGATTTCACCGCAGATGCATGACTTTCGGTTGAGCAGCAGGCGAACGATTCGGACTCGGGCGGGATGGGCCAGCGCCCAAGTCAACTTGGCCAAGTCCGCAGCCCATGCGACATCGGGCAGAGCCAAATTCTCGCCGGTGATACAGCATTCCTGGGTTTCTGGTTTGATTGGGACCATCGGTGTCTCGCCTGGGCAACTGGAGCCGCGAATCGCATTGCTTATCGTCGATATACGATATACGTCGGGCGGTTGTTCGTCAAGGCCGGAGAATATAGGACAAGCGAATTTAGGACAAGGGAATGAATAGACACCGAGTTCCGGTTCTGCTACGTCCTGAATCGATCTGTCTGCGTTCACTTATGGATTTTGAAACTGGTTTGGGGGCCTCGTTTCTCGCAGCTGTTTTAGTTCATTTCGCAGCGCTTCATTTTCCGATTGCAGTGTTTCCCGTTCAAGCTCGCTTGCCTGCGACACACGCAACATTTCGTGCTGTTCGGCCTGATGCGATACGCTCAGTCGGAGTCCGAGACTTGCCGCAACGGTCAGAACCAAGAGCAGAATCAACAAGCCGCTAAACAAATTGCGAAATGCGCCCCGATGTTTGCTGGCCCACCGGTCGAATCGTTCAAAGCAACTCTCGCTTAAGCCCGCAATCGGCTGACCCGCCAAATAGGTTTCCATGTCGTGAGCCAGGCTACTGGCCGACGGGTGTCGCTCTTCGAGGTTGGGCGACATCGCCTTGAGACAAATCCAAGCTAACGGTCGCGGACAATGCTGCAGGCGTTTGGATAGATCCGCTCGGTTGCAGTTGATGACATTATCGATCGTTTTTGGGAGTGTCGCGGCCGCAAATGGTGAACGTCCGGTCAATAGCTCAAACAGGATCACGCCCAGCGAGAAAACATCAGAGCGTTGGTCGACGCGATCGTTCAGCCCCTGAGCTTGTTCCGGAGACATGTACGCCGCGGTGCCCATGACCGTCCCTTGAACGGTCAACGATCCCGGAGTGTCGATCCACGGAGTCGTCGGTGGCGTCGCATCGCGAAGTGCGGGACTGACCCGATCACGTGACTTGCGATCGTGCGATCGTTTGATCGTCCGTGCCAGGCCCCAGTCGACGACCGTTGTTTCCGCAAATTGTCCCAGCATGATATTGTCGGGTTTCAAATCACGATGGATCACGTCGTGTTGGTGCGCAAACGCCACGGTTTGGCAGACACTGAGATAGCGCTGCAACAATTCATGCCGCATCCGATCCTTCGCGGCGCCGGACGGCAGGGCAACGTAGTCGGTCAGGCTTTTTGTGAGCGTTTGACCGCGGAGTTGTTTCATCGCATAAAATGGCAAGCCCTGGTCGTCGACCCCAAGCTCATAGACGGGCGCAATTCCTGGGTGTTCCAATTGAGCGGTGATCCTGGCTTCATTTAAAAAACGCCGGATCGCGCGATCGTTCAGCAACTCGGGATTGATCTTCTTAATGACAACCTGTCGATTGAGTTGCCCGTCGTTGGCAACACAAATCTTGCCGCAGCCGCCGCCTGTCATCGGTTGGCAGGTCGAGAACCGGAGCCATCCCAAGGGAATTTGGGTCAAACGTCGTTGGGTTTCTACGTCCAACGATGCCATCCAACTCCGAGGATTTTGTTCGCCCCATCTCAGTTCATCTTCGAGATCCGACACTTCATTAGATTCGAAGTAATTGGTTGATGTCAATGGATGAACTAACGCAAGGGATTCTTCTTGTGTGGACGCAGCTCCAAGGCCGTGAACTCCGTGCCCCCCCTGCCACGGTTGCACCATCTTTATCAAGGTTCGGGTTTCGAATCGGTTGTTCTAGGTTCGATGTAGACATCCATTGTGCTCCTGCAAATCGACTACCAATCGAGAATCACGACACGAGCCATCCGGACGGATGAACAAGGCCCAGAGCCTTTCGTCCATCTTTAGCCGCAGACGCGGTTTCGACCGCTTCGTTTTGCCTCGTAGAGCCGCGCGTCGGCCGCCGCCAATAGGTCTTGGGGCTGCCCCAACAATTCTGCAGGGGGCGAAGCAACGCCCACGCTGATCGTGACTTCCAACGGCCCAGCACAGGTCACAAAGGGTTCGATGGCAACCAAATGACGGCAACGCTCGCTCAACTGCAGAGCATCATCGGAGCCCAACTCCGCGACGATCACAAACTCCTCGCCGCCGAAGCGACTAAATACTTCAGTCGCTCCGATGATCGACTGAATGCGTTTCGACATTTCCCGAAGAACGTCGTCGCCAGCCAAATGGCCATGAGTGTCATTGATCGATTTGAAATGATCCACGTCGAATAGAATCACGGACAAGCAACGTTGAAACCTGCGACTGCGAAGAACCTCGCGTTCCAAATACTCCAACAGGTATCGTTTATTGAATGCACCGGTTAGACCGTCCCGAGTCATCATCGAGTACACGGTTTCGTAATACTTCGATTCGACATCAGCGTCGCTCAAGTAACGAAAGATCCTCTTTCCGATTCGAATTCGGTCGCCACTTTGCAAGATCGCCGTCGAAACCGGTTGATCGTTAACCATCACGCCGTTGGTACTATCCAAGTCGCGAATTTCGAAACCGGCCGAGGTCCTTTGAATCTTGGCATGCTGGCGAGAAATCCAGTGATCGTCCAACTGCAAGTCACAGAACTCCGAGCGGCCGATGACCATGCCGTCACCATGGACTTTGATCTTGCTGTGTTCCAAATTCAAGGGATGTAGTTGAATCAGCCACTGTTCCGTTGGATTCTCGGGGAGTTGACTTGTGGGGGTCAACATCATTGTCGCAAACGCGGGATGTTCCATCGTAAAGGCTCAGCGGTGGCGAACAGACGTGCCGCTTGGGTCAAAGCGGAGAGCCAAAAAGGTTTTCAAAGCTCCAAACTTAAAGGTGTGTCAGAAAGGGCCCGGCGGACGAAACCCATTGCTCGGCATCGACGTTTTTTCAGTATTTCCGTTCGGTTTGTACCAATCGTGCTGTCAAACCGGATCATAGCCTTCCGGAAATACTCGTTTGTTGACCGGTAGCAACCGGCACAGCCCAATCCCGAATACGTACAGCAGCACCAGGGGTCCACCCAGCAGGAACATGCTGATTGGGTCAGCCGGCGTCGCCAACATCGAGATCACCGCGATGATCAACATCGCCATTCGCCATTGGCTCACGTAAGTTTCCACACTAATGATGCCAATTCGAAACAACAGCAGCATCACCAATGGCAGCTGGAACGCGATCCCAAAGCCTAGGGGCAGCAACATCACAAACGACAGCCACTCACCAATGCGAGGCTGTGGATCAATCCCCAACAACAAATTGAAAGAAAATAAAAACTTCAGGACTGGTTCGAACGCGAAGACAAACGCTACCAACACACCAGCGGCAAACAGTGCCAAACTAAATGGCAAGTACAAATAAACGTGGCGTTGTTCTTGCGGGTACAATCCGGCCGCTACAAACGTCCATAAGAAATAGAAGATAAACGGACCAGCGACGATCGTGCCGGTCAGCAACGACGCCTTCAAATAGATCATGAATCCTTCGCCCGCCCCCAACGCCACTGTACTGGCTTGTGTCGGTTGCCAAATGGTCAAGCTTAGATAAGGACTCGGTGGTGCGGTAGGAAAGACGTATCGTTCCAGAATCGTGCGGTTGAGTCGATGAATCAAGCGTATTTCGCCGTTGGCATTGTAGGCCGTACGAATCTTCAACATCGGTTTCTCATTGCTCGTATCTGCCGCCCAAAACGCATTCCAAAACGTCGTCAACCAACTGGTTTCTGCTTGTTTGAAGATTGGTTCGAGGGAGGGATCGCTAGCCAGCGACTCGGACTTGATCAAACGATTCAAGACGCCAAGAACCTGCACTTGCTGAGCCGCGCCGACTTGGGCCGAGTCCAATCCCCGCAGCTGCTGTAGGACTTGGCGTTCCGCGTCGGTCAGTTGAGAATGAACGGCAGCGATCGCGCCCAGCGTTTCTTCAGCGGTGACGGTCGAGTCCATTGCCAACAATCGAGTCGCCACCGGTTGGACTTGGTTCACCGGAATATTGAGGCCCGAAAACTCCAGGTCGTCGATCCGACGGCTAAACTCTTCGGGGCGATAAGCTTGAAGCAACTTGAGCAAATCCGCTGGGTTCACGCGGACTTCATTCGGGACCAAACTGTACTCGCTAAGCAAAAACGCCATTTCGTCCGGAACAAACCCGTACTGTTTCTCCAATTCCTTGCGCGCCTTTTGGACGCGATATTCGCGAATCGCTCGCTCCACGGGTGTCTGCAAGAACTGAACAACGGATGGCGTAAAATACAGGCTCGCCAAGATTCCGATCACCAAACTGATCATGGCTTTGACCAACGTGGCCCGCAGTTCCTCCAAATGCTCGCCAAACGTCATGCGCGAGTCTTGAAATAGGTCGTCGTTTGTCTGAGGCATGGATGGCTAAATCAATAAAGAAATACTCGGGTTCCGGACAACAATCACGCCGCAGGTCCAGTGGTCCATTACGGCTGATTGCTATTCTAACTACCGATCCAGTTTTCAATCAGGCCCCTCTGTCCGAGGATTCGGGCTCTCTTTTCAAATCGGATTGCACGATTGTGCCTCCATAAAGCATAATCAGCCGGACCGGCCAAGAATCGACCGTAACCTATCCATCGACGATCCACTTTGGGCCGAAAGGGGAGCGTCGGTCTCTGCTGTCTCGAACTCTAAGAAAGTGCCCAGTGTCTCGTCCGCACGATGAATTCATTTCGCCCCTGTGGTTCACTCCGGTCTTCCGACAATATCTGTGGGGCGGGCGCCGCCTGGGCGAAGTTCTCGGGAAACCGATCGGACCGGAGGGGCGCTTTGCCGAAAGCTGGGAAGTCGTTGATCACGGTGCCGACCAAAGTACCGTCGAATGGGGATGGGTTGGCTCCAAAACTCTTGCCGGCGCAACGCTTGCAGAGCTGATGCAACAACGTGGCGCCAGCTTGATCGGCCCGAAGTGGTTTGCCGAAATTCACTCGGATCGCTTCCCCGTCGCCTTGCAGGGCCGGTTTCCGTTGTTGGTCAAGTGGCTTGACGCCCAACAGAACCTATCGTTGCAAGTGCACCCCAACAACGAACAAGCCGCCCAACAATTCCCACCGGATTTGGGCAAATCGGAGGCATGGTACGTCGCTGACGCGCTGCCTGGGGCCCGAGTTTACGCGGGACTGTTGCCAGGTATTGGCCAAGCCGAATGTGAAGCAGCGCTGCTCGCCGGTCGTCTCAAGGAAGTCTTGAATAGCTACTGTCCCCAAGTCGGCGACTGCATTTATATTCCCGCCGGAACCATTCACGCCATCGGTGCAGGACTGTTGGTCGCGGAAGTCCAACAAGCCAGCGACACCACCTATCGATTGTACGATTGGGATCGAATCGGCGACAACGGACAACCCCGGCCCCTGCAAGTATCCCAAGCGCTGTCCGTGGCGGATTGGCAACGAGGTCCTGTCGCCCACGTATCGCCGCAAACCATTCTCTTCGAAAATTGCTTGACTACTGACTCGTCCGCCACTTGTGAGGTCTTGGTTCATAGCCCGTACTTTTCGCTTCATCGACTCACAATCAACGGTCGAGTACGGCTGACTCCGAACTTGTGCCAGATCTTGATCGGCTTGAAAGGGATCGGGCGTTTGGTCCCGGCCGACCGGGGAAGCTTGCGCGATGAAATGACCCATCGCACACTGACATTGGGCAGTTGTGTGTTGGTTCCCTATGCGGCCGAGCCATTGGAACTCGAGAGCGAAGGGGATTTCAGTCTCTTGATCGCCACGCTGCCGGAGTCTTCCGAATAAGTTGCATACGCAGTGGAACCGATCGGAACTCCAAAATGAATCCGACTGGACCGCTTTCCAAGTGATCGTAAAAAAAGCCCTGGCGTTTGGCGTCAGGGCTTTTAGTTTCTCTGATTGCGGAACGCCGATACGACACCGCGGTCACCGTGAAGCTGAGAACTAATCCCAATCCAATTGGCCACCGGTTTGATATTCGGTAACTCGAGTTTCGAAGAAGTTCTTTTCCTTGGCCAAATCCATGGTCTCGCTCATCCAAGGGAATGGATTCGAGCTACCATAAATCTTGGTAAACCCAATCCGCTCCAAGCGGCGGTCGGCAATGAACTGAACATAGTCACGGAACAGTGCCGCATTCAAGCCCATGACGCCGTTTGGCAAACAATCCTCAGCGTACGCGATTTCCAATTCGACCGCCTGTCGAACCAAGCTCAGAATGTACTCTTGGAACTCGGTCGTCCAGGCATCGGGATTCTCGGCCTTGATTCCGTTGATCAGGTCCAAACCGAAGTTCAGATGGATCGACTCGTCTCGCAAGATGTATTGGAACTGTTCGCCGATTCCCGTCATGATGTTCCGTCGATGGAACGACAGGATCATGACGAAGCCGGTGTAAAAGAAGATGCCTTCCATGATCAGATAGTAGCCGATCAGGTTCTTCAAAAACGTTTGGACACCTTCCAAGGAATCGGTCACGAAGTTCGGGTCCATGACTTCTTTGGTCAGTTCCATCTCGAACGTATCTTTCCGAGCAATTGCCGGAACTTCGTTGTACATGTTGAAGACTTCGCCTTCATTCAAGCCTAGCGACTCGACAATGTACAAAAACGTGTGCGTGTGGACGGCTTCCTCAAAGGCCTGGCGCAACAAGTACTGGCGACATTCTGCGTTAGTTACATGCTTGAAGATGGCCAAGACCAAGTTGTTGCCAACCAAGCTTTCAGCCGTCGAGAAGAACCCCAAGTTTCGCATGATGACAGCTCGCTCGTCATCCGAGAGCTTGTCGCTCCGCCAGATTTCGATGTCCTTGTTCATCGGAACTTCGGTCGGCATCCAATGATTGGCACAGCCGTTGACGTAATGCTCCCATGCCCAGTTGTACTTCAACGGCATCAGTTGATTGACATCCACCTGATGGCAGTTGATCAACCGCTTCTCATTGGCTATGACGCGGGCTTCGCGTCCTAACAGTTCAACATTTTGCTGCTCGATTGCCGCGTCCACGACCGTTGCCATAAGCTAAAACTCCGTTATTTCTGTGATAATCCGAAACACGCCCCGCCCAACCAACCGCGTGCCGAAACGAACAATACAAACTGTTTCGTTCCGGCCAGCGATTGGTTCATTGGCAAATCAACAGCCCCTCAACCTTGACTGCAAAAGCGAACCGTTATTCACGGTCGCTCGACAAACTACTGGCAGGACTCGCAGTCGGGGTTATCCAAGCTACAAGTCTTCTCCGCAGCGGGTCGATCCAAAGCAACATTGCTGGATTCGCTACGGTTCTTCATCCACCGAGGCTGGATGCCGAACTTGTTGATATCGACCGTCGATTTTTCAACTTGTGTGGCGCCCAAAGATCGGAGATAGTAGGTCGTCTTCAAGCCTTGCAACCACGCCATTTTATACATCTCATCGAGTTGTTTTCCACTGCGAGTTTGCACGTACAAGTTAAGCGATTGTCCCATATCGATCCACTTCTGTCGCCGAGCGGCACAAGCAATCAACCACTTCGGATCGATCTCGAACGCCGTGGCGTATCGCTGTTTGATATCGTCCGGCAAAATTTGAATTTCGCCCAACGAACCATCGTAGTACTTGATCGCCTCCAGCATGTCCGCGTTCCACAGGCCGCGTTCCTTCAGGTCGTTGACCAAACGAATGTTGACCTGGACAAATTCGCCCGACAAACTGCTCTTGACGAACAAGTGCTTGTAGGTCGGTTCGATCGATTGGGTGACCCCGATGATCGTACTGATCGTGGCTGTGGGAGCGATCGCCATCACGTTGCTGTTTCGCATGCCAAACCGTGCGATTCGCTCGCGAACGGGTTGCCAGTCCAGCGTAACCGAACGGTCGACTTCAACGGCGACGCCTCGTTCTTGTTCCAACAAGTCCAAGGTGTCGATCGGCAGCAAACCACGATCCCACTTCGAGCCAACATAGGTCTGATACGTGCCGCGTTCCTCGGCCAATTCGGTCGAGGCCAAAATAGCATAGTACGAAATGGCTTCCATGCTTCGATCCGCAAACTCCGCTGCGGCTTCACTGGCGTAGCAGATCCCGCACATGGCCATCGCATCTTGGAAGCCCATCAGCCCCAAGCCAATCGGGCGATGACGCCGGTTGGCATTTCCGGCTTCTGCGGTCGGATAAAAATTGATGTCGATCACATTATCCAACATTCGGACGGCGGTACGAATCGTGACCGCCAACTGCTCGACGTTCAATTCACCATTGCACACATGGTTGGCCAAATTGATCGAGCCAAGGTTGCAGACGGCCGTCTCGGTTTCCGACGTGTTGAGCAAGATCTCGGTGCAGAGGTTGCTGCTGTGCACAACCCCGCAATGATCCTGCGGCGAACGCAGGTTGGACGGATCTTTCCATGTGATCCACGGATGTCCGGTTTCATACAACCGCGTCAACATCTTCCGCCACAGGTCCACGGCCGCCAGACGTCGGAACAGCTTCAACTTGCCGGACCGAGTCAACTCCTCATAGTAGCAGTAACGTTCCTCGAATGCTTGACCGACCAAGTCGTGCAAATCGGGGACGTCGTTCGGGCTGAACAAAGTCCATTCTTCGTTGGCCAACAGCCGCTTCATGAACAGATCGGGGATCCAGTTCGCGGTATGCATGTCGTGGGTGCGGCGGCGATCATCGCCCGTGTTCTTCCGCAAATCCAAAAATTCCTCGACGTCCAAGTGCCAAGTTTCTAGATACGAGCACACGGCCCCCTTGCGTTTGCCGCCCTGGTTGACGGCCACGGCCGTGTCGCTGACGACTTTTAGGAACGGGATCACGCCCTGGCTGCGACCGTTGGTGCCTTTGATATGGGCGTTGGTCGCGCGAACGTTGGTCCAATCGTTCCCCAAGCCGCCAGCCCATTTTGAGAGCTTCGCATTATCCGCCACGGACTTGAAGATGTGCTCCAAATCGTCCATCACGGTGCTCAAGTAGCAGGAACTCAATTGCGGGTGGCAGGTGCCCGAATTGAACAACGTCGGCGTCGCGCTCGTGAACAACAATTGCGAAAGAATCTCGTAGAACTCAATGGCTCGATCCGTCTTGACGTCGCCTTCTTCGATCGCCAAACCCATCGCGACCCGCATCCAGAAATATTGCGGAGTTTCAATGCGCCGGTCGTTCACGTGCAATAAATAACGATCGTAGATCGTCTGCAATCCCATGTAAGGAAGCAATTCGTCGCGGTCGCTAACCAACGCAGCCGCCAAACGCTCCAGATCAAATTTCAATAACTCGGAACTCAGTCGACCGGCCTCCACGCCAACGCGGAGGTACTTCTGGAAACACTGACGATGCAGGGTTGGCAGTTCCTTCGGTAGAGCGGATTTGCCCAACGCTTCGCGGTAAATAATCTGACGTACCAATCGTCCCGCAACTTTGTCGTACGCAGGTTCGATTTCAATATGGCTCCGAGCCGAAAGGACCATCGCGCGGGCAATTTCGCGCGGCGCAATTCCGTTAAAGAACTGGCGCTTGACCTCTTCCAAAATCAATTCAACCGAGCAGAGCTGCTCGAGACCCAGGCACGCGTTGCCGATTTGCTCCCGCAACCGATCAAAGTCCACGTTTTCCATTCGTCCATCGCGATTGACCAGGACCGAAGGGAACGGCGTGTCGATTTCCAATCGCTCTTCAGCTCGAAGCTTCCGCATCCGAGCGTGCTCTTCACGGTACAGGATGTAGCGACGCGCCACCGAATAGTACTCGTATCGCATCAACGTCCGTTCGACCGAGTCTTGAATCTTCTCGACATCCAAGGCTTGTTCGCCAGCTTCCTCGACCAAGGAGGCCAAGACGTCTAACGTCATTTGGTCAATCCGGTCCAGCAACGTTTGGTCCAAGGACGCGCTGTCCTGTACCTGTTGCTCGGCGCAAAACGCCTTGCTGATTGCGATTCGAATCAGGTTCTCGTTGAAGGAAACTTGACGTCCGTCCCGTTTCCCAACCACCAGATCCTGTTGCGTCCTATTCAACATCCACTGTTCTCCTCAACCGTGATTGAAACATACCGACTTAAAAAATGCCCCGCATCCAACCGCGACAGGTGTCGCTCCTGCCATTCACTGACCCGCCCCAACGACTCCCACCCAATGCTCCTTGAACAGAACATCACGTGCGCGCCGGACACGCCAGGTCCAATTAAACTCAAAAAATGATCGGTGCCTAAAACCTAATTGCCTTTCTTTTTTAAGAAAATGCAAAAAACAAGTTGACTTATTGAAATTGCGGGGGAGTGTCCCCATTTCCGACCGTCGCCTAGCGACGGCTACTGGATTGGCTCATGGCAATTCAAGACAAGTCGAACTCGGGAGTGAAAAGAGCCGATCGAGAATGCCACTTGAAAGAACTTCGAACTTGACACTTTATTCCTCCTAGTGTTGCGAACCGATCGTAATCCGTCACTACATGTAGTGTTGATCGCAGCTTGTCCGACCACAGGCCACTCGCAAGCGCCCGGCGATTCCGACGATCATCCACATCGACACAATCGAGACAACTAGGTCGACTTCGCCAAAAACGACTTCGACAAAAATGCGACCGTTGCATCACCGGGAGCCCCAATATATCGTGGCAAAACCTAAAGTCAACACAACATGTAGTATTGCCGGCAAGCAGACTTAAGGTGCTGAAAGTCAGCGGTTTACGACGCGGATCACGAGCCACGAGCGAGGATTCTCGCAGAAAATAATTCATCATTCCTTCACGCTACCAGCTAGCAGGGCGATGCTAGCTGATGGTGCCCTTGGGAAGTGCGGATTATGGGCGAATGGGACGCCGAAACGGCGAGGATTGGCCTTCGAGAGCGATGCGTTTCCTGCTATTTTCCAGGTGAATCCATAGATTTCTCAATGGTATCGACGGTGAGACTAAGAATGGAATTGGAAAAGCAGTGATTCGGTTGTTGGCCTTGATCGGTCGTAGTGCCCAAGAAACGCTCCGACATTGGAATCGCATCCACGGGAGTCTGTTGGCGGCTTCCGTGTCGTTTTATGCCTGTTTTTGCGTGTTCCCCGTCATTCTGATTCTCTTGGCCAGCTTTGGTTTTTTTCTGCAAAATACGGTTTGGGGGCAAGGCTACGAACAGGGTTTGATTCGCTACTTGGCAGACCAAACTTCAGAGTCTCTGGCCGAGCAAGTTCAGTCGCTGCTGCACCAAGTCGAAACGGCGGCGATCGTAAGCGGTCCGGTAGGCGTCTTCTGTTTGCTGATGACAGCCCTCACGCTCTTTGTCAACTTTGAACGATGCTTTGCGATTATTTGGGAGCGAACGGATCGTTCTCAGGGGCTCATCGCGAGTGCGTTTGAGGTTTTATTGCACCGCATCCGCGGGTTCATGTTGCTGTTGATGATCGCCTGTTTGATCATGGTTAACTTCGTGTCGTACTTTGCCATCGAGATGATTGCCAAGTGGCTCGGGGAGTTCCACCATTCGCAGCGTTGGTGGCAGCTCAGTCACTTGGCCTCCTCGTTGACGTTGAACGCACTGTTGTTTTCTATGATCTACCGGACTTTACCGCGTCAGCGGATCTGGTGGCGGCATGCGTTTCAAGGCGGGTGCTTGGCGGCGCTTACGTGGGAAGTCGGACGTTATTTCTTGGCTTGGTTGATTATCAGCGATAATTATCACACATTTGGTGTCGTCGGTGTCTTCATGGGCCTAATGATGTGGGCCTACTACGGAACCTACGTGGTCCTTTTGGGAGCCACCCTCACTCGAGTCACCGCACACGCGCGCGAAACTGCGGCGCGGCAACGTCGACAGGATGCAAGACCGATCGAGAATTCGGATACAGAGACGATGTTGCTGCAGATGAAGGCAATGCAGCCCTATCATCGAAAGATCGCCTTGGACGGGGCCTGGACGGACCAACCGGCACGCCGAGCCGCCTAGGATCTGTCGCGAAATAAATTACCGGTTTGGGCGAGCTCAGCTTCGGAAAATCCGAGAACCCTGTGTGTCCCCATGGTCTGTCCCTCGCCCCACTGACAACTGACAACAAGGTCGGCGGTCGAGAGGCCGACTACGTCCGCAAGGAATGTCATCCAGGCACAGACCGGGCCGCCACCGAGTTCACCTCGGTGGAGCCCAGGATTCACCACTAAGACGCACACGTCAGTCCCAGGGGAAGCGGTCGAGAGACAGACTTGTTTAGCAAACCAAAACACGCCGAGACCGCAACGACTCGCACTCGCAAGTCCGGACGGTCTGTACCCAAGACGAAAACCGATTGGCCTACTTGCGGACGTGTCTGAAGCCAAGTCGGTCAAAACTTTGGGTGTCCCCAAGCTTCTTTCCAAGCTTCTTTGGGTGTCCCCA
>JAUXWY010000426.1 GCA_030681235.1 Pirellulaceae bacterium
GGGGCTTTGAGGACAATCGGGCGAATTCAAACGGCACGGAGGGATGTAGCGTTTTTGGTGCAGGGCGTCAAGACGAACCCATCCCGTCCTGCGATCGATGGTAGCGCTGCCACGTCGCGAAACTCGCCAAAAGTTTCGCTACGACGGATCGCTACGACGGTCGCTATTGGGGGTGAACTTCGACCGCTTGGCCGTCTTCTAATAAGTCGCTGGGGTAAATCACAACTTGTTGACCGGGTTGGACACCGGCGAGTACTTGGGCGTGCGTCTCGTTCCGTTTGCCGACTTCGACCGTTGCGACTCGAAGTTTTTGTTCGTCGACCAAGAACACGGACCACTGGCCATTGAGTCGAAACAACGCATTGTTGGGGACTTGGGTAATATGATCTTGTTTCCAGACCACAATCCGTGCTTCGACTCGATACTGATCGCCCAGTCGGGCCACTACCTCTGGCGGCTCACGGAAGTCGGCGATTATGTTCACGCGTTGTTCTTCAACGCCCAAGGCACTTACTTTGGTGAATGCGGCTGGTTCCACGCGACGCACTTCAGCCAATAGGTTCCGGTCCCCGCCCCAATGATCCAAGATGACTGCGTTGCCCGCTTGGATTTTGACGGCATCCGTACTGAGCACATCCACGACGATTTCCAGATCCGCGGGATTGCCAACTTCCAGCAAAGGTGCCCCTGGGGCAACGACCGTGCTGCTTTCTTCGAAGACTCGGAGGACCACTCCATCGATCGGGGCTCGGATTTCGAACTGGAGCGGGTCGTTTGTCTCGTCGTCCGTAAAATGCCGCAGGGCCACTTCAGCTTGTTGTCGTTCGAAGCCGCGAATTTCAGATTCAAAATTGGCGACTCGTAGTCCTTCGCTTTTGGTCCGATAGTCCACCTCGGCAAGTTCGACCTCGGAGAGTGAGACACCGCCTTTCTCACTCAATGACTTGAGACGCCCGAAGTTTGATTCGGATTGGTGGAGTTGGGCTTCGGCTTGCGTGCGACGGGCTTCGGATAATTCCACTTGGCGTTTGGCGGCCTCCACGTTGGCATTCAACTGAGCGATTTGCCGAGCGTCCAGCATCGCGGGCGGACTGGGCTGAATCACCGCGATGCTCGATTTTCCGCGTTGGATCTCATCGCCGGGTCGCAAGCCAATCCGCGTAAGTTTGCCGCCCACCGTTGCCGATACCTGATAGCGATCTTTGATCCGCGTGACGCCATCTTGCTGAATCGCGACCTCCATCCAACCCGCAGTCACCAGCGCCACTTGAACTTTTTGCGGTCGAGGCCAGAGCGAAACGATCGCAGCGGCGGCAATCAGTCCGACCACGACCAAGCCCATCAACCAACTGCGAATTCGACCCACGATTGTTACTCCCTTGCCTTCAGCACGGACACCAAGTCCAAAGCCCAAATTTTCCGCAACATGACCAACCCGGACAGCAGGGCTGCGACGACCACGACGACCATTCCGAACCAATAGGTTTCCGGTTGGATCACCATCGGAATGCGATACATTTCCGTGTCCATCCCCCACACCAACATGGCGGCCAAACCCCAACCAATCAAGCAGCCCGGCGGTAGAGCAGCGACCGTGAGGATCGCCAATTCACCCAACAAGATGCCAGTGATTTCTCCATTTGTGAAACCAATCACGCGCAAGGTTGCCAAGTCGCGGCTTTGTTCCGCAAAAGAGATCCGAGCGTGATTGTAAATCACACCAAACGCAATGATGACGGTGAAGATCAAGTTGAACAATCGCATCGTCAGGATATTCGCCGCGAAACTCTCCTCGAAGCTCTTCATGGCCGCGCCCTTCAAATTGACCGAAGCCACTTGCGGCATCTTCTTCAAGCGCTGATAGACGTCCGTGGTTGAGGCCGAGTCGATCTTGAGATGGGCTCCCGAGCAAGTGTTTGGCAAGTGACTCCAGCGGGCCAATACCTGTGGCGAAACATAAGCGTTCAGGCCGCCGTATTCGGTGATGATTCGCACGACTTCAATTTCAGCCGACCGACGGGTACCCTCCAGTGCGGTCAAACTCACGCGATCTCCCAATTGAGCGCCCAAAATCTCAGCCAATTTGTCGGACAAAATCAAACCTTCCGGAGGCGTCGAAACGATTCGCTCTTTGATGTTGACCAACCGATACAGCGGAGCCTCGTCCCCCAGAGCCATTACACTGATTTTTCGCGAGGCGTGTTGATGTCGGACCGTCATCGGGATCGCGCGAAATGATTGGACCTCAGTAACACCGCGCAGTGATTTCAACTCGTTGACGACATCCTGTTCGGTAACCTGGTTGAAGACCACGGTTGCATCTTGACGCTGAGCGTAATCAAATTGGAACCAGATCAGATAGCGAATCGCATCCAAGGAAAAACTGCCCAAGATCATGATGGCCAAGGCCATCGCCATGCCGAACACGGTGGAAAGTGACTTGATCGGCTGACGCTGAATTTGCCTCAGCAACATTCGCACGACTTGTGGCAAGAGCGAACGAAGCCCGATCTGCTCCAGCCAACTGGTCGAAAAACTACGAGGACTGGCGGGACGCATGGCGTCCGCGGGGGGCAGCGAGATGACGGCGGAAATGGATCGCCACGTACCAATCACCGCTGAGCCAATGCTGATCAGAAGACTGCCCCACACAATCGTTCCGGTCAAAGATCCTTGCTGTACCGGAAACCGATAGATTTCCGCATACATGTTTGTTGTATTCTGTCCCATCCAATATCCGAAGAAGAGCCCCAGAACGGCACCACCCACCGCAATCAACAATGCCAACTTCAAGTAGTGAATCCCGATTTGCCAATCGTAATAACCACAGGCTTTGAGTACGGCGATTTGTTCTCGTTGCAAGGCGACGACTCGTCCAATCATTACATTCAGGAGAAAAGCGGCGACCAAGAGAAAGATCGTCGGCGAGACCCAGGCCATGATGGTCAGTTGCTTGATCTCATCCTCCAGAAATCGATGGGACACATGGTGCTCACGTCCGATGGCACCCGTTCCACCGTAGGGCGCCAATATCTCATCGACCGCTTTAATGACGGCGGCTTCGGTGGCACCGCGTTCCAAAGTCAAGGTCACATCGTTCGCCGCGCCTTGCATGTCCACGGCCGCGCTCAAGTGACGATGGCTCATCCAAAAAACGCCGTAGCGTTGGTAGTCCGGCAGCAGACTGCCCGGCTGAATCTGAACAATGTATTCGGGAGAAAATACAATCCCCACAATTTGCAGTTGGCGTTTGCGTCCATTGATCACAAAATCCAGGTGATCGTCCAATTTCAGTTGATGGGCTTGAACAAACGAATCGCTGGCCAGGACTTGGTCACTACGTTCGGGGTCCAACCAGCGCCCGTTGGCCAAGAATAGATCGTTCAAACGTGGCTTGCCCGCGTCGGGCCACGAAATCAGACGTGCCGAAACCGGTTCTGCCATCG
>JAUXWY010000429.1 GCA_030681235.1 Pirellulaceae bacterium
AGCAGCGGTTCGGCCTCGGCATATCGCTGTTGGCCCAATAAAGAACCGCCCAACAGTGAATACGTTTTGTAGGTGGTCCCGTCGTCCGGTTCGCTTTGCTTGCGGATGAGCAGGCATTTGCGCAGGAGGGGTTCAACCGCGAAATATTACTGTTCGCTAAGCAGAGCCATGCTGAGTGATGACAAGGTTTGTGCCAATTCCGGGCTGAGATGAGGCCACTTTCGGCGAGCATCCTCTAGTAGTTCGGTCGATAAACCATCCGCTTTGACGTTCTCCCCGGCTTCAATTGGCAGCGATTCGCATCGACCTGTATGGGGCCAACTCTCTGCCATGCTGGTGGCCAACGTGAGATCAGAGAAGTACAATGATGGATACGAGAGCCTTCAAGAAGTAGGCTATGCTTGTCCAATATTCGAATTGAAAGAATCAACGAAGAGGAGGTTAACGTGAGTGCATTGATGAGCGAAGTGCCTGAGACGCGGATGGTGCTTCAAAACGTTAGCTGGGAAACCTTCGTGGCTCTAGCAGACGAGCGTCGAGGGAGCGTTCCGCGGATGACTTACAACGAAGGAGTCCTGGAAATGATGAGCCCGAAACGTAAACACGAGAACATTGGTCGCCTCATCGGGCGGATGATCGAAGTCTATTCGGAGATCAAAGGGATCGAGATTTTAAGCGTTGCGTCAGTTACGGTGAAACGCAGCGATCTGAAAAAAGCTTATGAGGCCGATGAGTCCTACTACGTGACGAATATCGACCAAGTGCTGGTGAAAGAGGAACTTGATTTCGAAGTCGATCCGGCCCCCGATCTAGTGATCGAAGTGGAACTCACTTCGTCGGCTATCGACAAGCTGGAGCTTTTCTCAGCCATGCACGTCCACGAAGTCTGGCGGCATGACGGCACATCCGTTCAGTTCTATCGCTGGGTGGACGGGAGTTACGAACCAATACAAACAAGTATCGAACTGCCCGGCTTGGACGCGGCTCTTATTAACCGTTTTCTCGAGCAACGCTTGGAGGCTGGCGAGACCACTTTCATCCGCGCCTTTCGAAGCGAGATCCAATAACTTCACCAGCTTGCAATGCACGTCGTTGGTCGTTTAGTGCGATCTCAAGGGGTTCCATGTCAGATCTAATATTGAAGCGTGTAAGAAAGACGTTGCCGGTTCGCTGCTGGAAGATTTGAAAAAGGGCTCGACCGATCAATGACACCCGAGGAACTCCTGCCGCAGGTTTACGATCAGCTGCGCAAGTTGGCGGCGGCTAAATTGGCGACGGAGCGGCCAGGGCAAACTCTGGACGCGACGGCGCTGGTGCATGAAGCGTTTTTGAAACTGGGTGGCGAACGCGACTTTGCTTCTCGTAGCGATTACCTGCAAGCCGCAGCCCAGGCCATGCGGCGGATTCTGGTGGATCGAGCCCGCGCGCGGAACGCAGCCAAACGAGGCGGTGGTGGCCAACAAGTCGAATTGGAGTCGATCCATCTTTGCACTCCGATCAGCGATCATGAAATTGAAGCGCTGGATGAAGCTCTGGCGCGATTGGCCACCACGCACCCCCAGCCAGCCCAATTGGTGCAACTGCGTTACTTCGGTAGTTTGAAACTGGCCGAATGTGCCGAGGTCTTGGGCGTCTCGCCCCGAACCGCCGACACCTGGTGGGCGTATGCCCGAGCCTGGTTGGCCGTGGAACTGAAAGACTCTTAGTTGTTTCCGTATCACAGCTCAAATTCTAGTCCAGCAACCTCAGCCGGGGCTCGGGTCCCTCAAATGATTTCCAGCAGATTCAGGGAGGACCGCAGATTGAAGACAGCCGAGTGCTTGGTCACCGCTAAGAATGTGGGTCGTTCGGCTCGCCAAAGCGAGGGGCGAGACGGATAGCAACCAGGCTCTGGAGAGAATCGCCAAAACGGGAGTCTGCACAGCCTTTGAGAGCACTGTTTTTAGAAAAATTGCTGTTGCCCGCCGCGAAAACGAGGTCTCGCCGGGAGTTACAATGTCGCTGACCGCTCCGTCGGTCTGATTTAACCTTCCCTCACCTTTTTTAAACACCAACCGACCACCATGCACAAAAACCGCGAGAAGATTTATGAAGGCACCCACTTACGATGACGACGGAACGCGGGACTTGGGCTCGCCGGCAAAAGAACCGCAGCAGGAACAACCGTCACCAATTCGCCCCGCTAAACCTCGCGTCGACCCCGACCCGCAACCCGTCGCAGCTGGACTTTGGTATCGCGGCCGGGTTCGGGCTTTCCGAACCGACCGAACTTCGGCCACCAGCGATTTCTCAGACCGAGGTCGGGATGCTGATTGGGGGCAAGTACAAATTGACACAGGCCATCGGCGAAGGTGGGATGGGAACGGTTTGGTTGGCCGAACAAAAGGAACCGGTCAAACGCAAGGTGGCCATCAAGTTGGTCAAGGCCGGGATGGATTCACGGCAAGTACTGGCACGGTTCGAGGCCGAACGTCAAGCCTTGGCCATGATGGACCATCCCAATATCGCTAAGGTATTTGATGGTGGGGTGACTGACCAGGGCCGACCTTACTTCGCGATGGAATTGGTAAAAGGAATTCCAATTACCAACTACTGCGATCAAGTCCAGTTTTCAGTCCGCGAACGCCTGGAGTTGTTTGCTCAAGTTTGCTCGGCCGTCCAGCACGCTCATCAAAAGGGAATCATCCATCGCGATCTTAAACCGTCAAATGTGCTGGTGACCGAACATGATGGCCGGCCGGTCGTGAAAGTTATCGACTTTGGTCTGGCCAAGGCCCTGCACGGTTCGCATACGCTAACCGAGATGTCGATGAATACCGCTTTTGGTGCGGTGTTGGGAACGCCTTTGTACATGGCACCTGAGCAGCTTGGTACCAGTGCCCTGGACGTGGACACTCGGGCTGATCTGTATTCTATCGGCGTGATTCTGTATGAATTGCTGACCGGCACCACACCGATTGAACGACAGCGATTGAAACAGGCGGCGTGGGCAGAAATGTGTCGTTTGATTCGGGAGGAAGAGCCGCAGCGACCCAGTACTCGGCTCTCGTCCAGCGACACCTTAAACAGCGTCGCTGCCCGCCGGCACGTGGAACCAGCCAAGCTTACGCGACTAATCCGCGGCGAACTGGACTGGATCATCATGAAAGCGTTGGAAAAAGACCGCAATCGACGGTACGAAACGGCCAATGGCTTGGGGATGGACATTCAGCGTTACCTAAACAACGAGCCGGTTTTGGCCAGTCCGCCGAGCCGAATCTATCGCTGGCGGAAGTTTGTTGCCAGAAACAAGTGGCAAACACTGGCGGGAGCCATGGTGCTATTGGCGTTGTTTACCTTGGTAGGATTTGCCGTCTCACTTTCGTACACCGGACGTCTGGCGCTCGCTTTTGATCAGGAAGCGGCAGCTCGGGTGATGGCTGAGGAAAAGAGCGTAGAAGCCGAAAGACAACGCCAACAAGCCGAGTTGTCACGGGAGGCAGCAAACAAATCGCGAGAAATCGCCAATGAACAGCGAGTGGTCGCTGAAGTAGCGCGTGGAGAAACCACAGAAGCCTTGCAATTGGCCGAACGATACGCCTACTTCCACAAGATTGCGCTTGCCGATTCTGCGTTTCAAAGCGGGGATGTGCAACGTTCTGATCAACTGCTAGAAGATTGTCCGGTCGTGGACCGTGGATTTGAATGGAATCTGCTCAAGAGGAGAAATCATGACGAGACTTCGTCGCTGACGGGTCACACAGGCAAAGTGTACCGAGTTCGCTATTCGCCCGAGGGCTCGGTAGTCGTCTCATGTGGGGACGAAGGGAGTATTCGCTTGTGGGACTCCGAGGACGGACGTGAATTGGCTCACTTGGATGAATTTTCGGGCTCGGTTACTGACGTTGCGATGCATCCTTCAGGCCGTTTCGTGGCCGCGACCGGCGAGAATGGCAAGTTAATGGTCTGGGATGTGACGACCCAGCGTGTGCTCCACGATATCGATCGCAATTTCAACGGCGCTGGTTTTCTCGCCTACGAATCTCGTGGTACGTGTTTGATCATTGTCAATTCGAATCGAATCGAATTTCGGGATGCCAACAACTACCGTCTCGTCCATTCGATCGCAGATGCCCATTCAGGAGCCATTCGCGCGCTGGCCGTTTCCCCAGACGGCAAACAATTGGCAACGGCAAGTTGGGATCAGACGATCAAAATATGGGACGTCGATGTCGCGAAGCATGTTCGGACCATTCAGGCATTGAGCGGTTCATTGATGGCGGTGGCATGGAGCCCCGATGGGCTGCATTTAGCGGCCAGTGGAATGGATTTCACTATTACTGTTTGGGAATCGGCAACGGGGCAATTGTTGCAGAAATTTAGTGGACACGAGTTCACCACTCGTGACTTGTCATTTTCGCCCGATGGGCGCCACTTGGCATCGGCGGGCGCCGATGGTTCTGTGAAAGTCTGGGATTGGAGACAGAGAGAATTGGTGCAAACTTTTTTGGGACACTATGGCCACGTGACATCTGTGGATTGGGATACCCAAGGGAGATTCTTGATCTCAGGTGGCTTTGATGGCACGGTCAAACGTTGGTCGGTTACCGGCGATAGCGATGGGCTCGTCGTTCACTCCGAGCAAACGTCAATCAAATCCAATCGGATTGCCTTTGGACCGGATGGAACTTGGATTGTAAAGACCGACAGCGATGATCGCCTGGAGATCGTGGATGCGAAAACGGGTGCCGTCCGGCGTCGGTCGGACGCGGCATTTCCAGGGTCATTGTCACCTGCGACCGGCTTGGATGTTCACCCAGATGGAAAATCTATTGCCATTGGTGACCTGTGGGGGCGAATCGACTTGGTGGACGTGGAATCGTGCGAAGTTGTTTGGTCTGCCGCCAATACACCCGCAAACAATTCAAGTCTAAAATTTAGTCCCGATGGGCAGTGGCTTGTAAGTGGCAATACAACAGGTGAACTGGGCGTTTGGGACGTGAAGCTTGGTCGGTATCTACGCCCTCTTGCTGACCCTGCTGTACCACTTCAACCGTCAGATCGACAACGTCTATAACCCGCGAGAAGCTACATGAGCAAAACCTCTCACAATGACGACGAAACCCGAGACTTGGGCGTGCCAGCAAAAGAACCGCTGTGGCAACCACCTGCACCGGTTCGGCCCATGGAACCCCATGCCGAAGCCGACCCCCAACCGTCGCAGTTGGACTTCGGCATCGCCGCTGGCTTCGGCCTTTCCGCATCCACCGAACTTCGGCCTCCGACGGAGCCTCCAACCGAGGTCGGGATGCTGGTCGGAGGAAAGTACAAACTGATCCAGGCCATCGGTGAAGGCGGGATGGGCAGTGTGTGGTTGGCCGAGCAAAAGGAGCCGGTCAGACGAAAGGTGGCCATCAAGTTGGTCAAGGCCGGGATGGATTCGCGACAAGTCCTCGCTCGCTTCGAAGCCGAACGTCAAGCCTTGGCGATGATGGATCACCCCAACATCGCCAAGGTGCTCGATGGCGGTGTCACCGATCGCGGTCGCCCCTACTTCGCCATGGAGTTGGTCAAAGGCATCCCGCTGACGGAGTACTGCGATCAGGTACAGTTTTCAATTCGCGAGCGGTTGGAACTCTTCGGTCAAGTCTGCTCGGCCGTCCAACACGCTCATCAAAAAGGGATCATCCACCGGGATCTCAAGCCCTCGAACGTGTTAGCCGAGGGATTAGAAGACTCCGAATTGATGGCGACTGCCGAACAAGAGCTGGCGGAGTGGTATGTCAATTCGGAAAGTGTTCAGGCTCGAGATGCCAGATTGTCTCGAGTGCTAAACGGAACCGAATCGCCGGGAGATCTGTTCCAACGCTTGGAGTTGGCGTTACACGCTTATGAAACGAAACGTTTCCGCGTGGCCGTGGAGCTTTTTAGTGGTATCATCGAAGCCTTTCCGAAGTCAGTCGAGAATCACCAATTGCAGTTGCGATACAATGCGGCCTGCTGTGCATTGCGTGCGATTTCAGAGGAAGACCGTACGGAACCTCCGCTGGACTCGGACACGAAAGCCCAACTACGTGCCCAGGCTTTGGCATGGCTGCAAGCCGAACTGGAAAGCTTGGCAGCGCTGCTGCAATCCGATTCTGACGAAGCGAAGTCGCTCGTCTCTAGAACCCTTCAACATTGGCAGCAAGACCCAGATTTGGAATCCGTGCGGAGCGATCGAATGTTGGAAAAACTCCCTAGCAAGGAACAGGATGGCTTTCGCCGCTTGTGGGATTCGGTTGCCGCTTTACTGGCGAGGTCCCAAGAATGAACGTAGAATTTGTCGCAAACTTGGATGATCAAAAGTAGTGTTCCCAAAGCAATTTCCATGGATCAAACAACTTGCTGGACCTTGATTCGCAATGCGGCTGATGGCGATTCCGCCGCGCGGGACGAATTCGCGCGGCTTTATCAGCCGGTAGTGCGAGTGTTCTTAAAACAACGTTGGCGAACGGCGGCCGGTGCCCTGGACGTCGATGACGCGATTCAAGATGTGTTTGTAGATTGTTTGCGCGCTGATGGGGCGCTGCAGCGAGTGGACGCCACTCAGCCCGGTGGTTTCCGACCGTTCCTGTATGGCGTGGTTCGCAACGTCGCGCGACGGCACGAAGAGCGATTGGCCAATCGTGACCGGCGAAAGATTTCAATGCAACATGCTGACTTTGTCGCTGACGAGTCGGGGGCCGCCACCGTCTTTGACCGCGCTTGGGCTCGGGCTATGATGAAGGAAACGGCTCGCGTGATGCGAGAATTGGCGACCGTTGAAGATCAACGGTCGTCCAAATCCGGCGGCCGGGCCACGCGGCGGGTGGAATTGCTGCAACTGCGGTTTCAGAATGAAACACCCATTCGCGAAATCGCCAAGCTCTGGAACGTCGAAGCCGATTGGTTGCATCACGAATACGCGACCGCTCGGCAAGAGTTCCATCGCGCCTTACTGCAAGTGATTGCCTTTCAACATCCCGAGGGCACTCGCGAACAACATACCGAGATTTGTCATTCTTTGCTGGGGGCACTCCAGTAGTCGCCCAACCGATCACCACGATGAGGTAGTGATGTCCGAACCCACCAACCGCGACGAAGACCTCACCAGGGTGGAAGCCACGACCAGCAGCGGTACGCCCCTTTCGTCATCATCGAACGCCGACCCGGCATCCCCACTCATGCCCCCATGCCCATTTGGGGGAGAGTCGCTTTCTCAACTTATTTTAATTACGAGACTCGTCGGATAAGGTCAGCCCCCTTTGGGATAGTCTCGAAACCAATCGCTTGAGACGACCGTTTAAGACAATGCCCCGGACCGGACCTTGGTCTCTCACTGAGATTTGGCGACCTATTTTAAAAATACTTGGCCAAATGTTGGTTCTGCGACATAGATTTGGCGAGGTATTTTGTCTATAATTGGCCAAAACGGGGCGACATCGATTCGCGGAAAGCAGGAGACCGATTCATGGCGAAGAGCGAAGTGAAGAGCGAGCAGGTCATCGGTCGAGCGTCGGAAAAACAAGTATTGGATATCGTACTGGCGTCCAAGGACCCCGAGTTGGTCGCCGTTTATGGTCGCCGCCGCGTTGGAAAGACGTACCTGATACGTGAATACTTGAAATCGCATCTGGTGTTGGAGGTCGTCGGGATGCATGACCAAAGCACCGCGATCCAGTTGGCCAACTTTCTGACTTCACTCAGGCAGTCCTTCCCCCAAGTGCCGTTGGTGCAACCCCGAAATTGGCTGGAAGCCTTTGAACTGTTGCGACACTGCCTGGAGCAACCAAGACCGGGCAAAGGGAAACGCATCATCTTCTTGGACGAGTTCCCGTGGCTCGCCACTCGCAAGAGTAACTTCGTGTCCGCCTTCGAGAATTTCTGGAATGGCTACGCGAGTCGGCAGCGCGATTTGGCTGTCATCATCTGTGGATCGGCCGCTGCGTGGATGATTCGCAACGTGGTCCAGGCTCGCGGTGGCCTGCATAATCGATTGACACGACGCATTCGACTGGAACCGTTTCGTTTGGCTGAAGTGCATCAATATCTGCACTACCGCAAGGTTCGCTGGGACCAACGCCAGATCGTGATGGCTTATATGGCACTGGGAGGCATACCGCACTACTTGAATCTCATTCGACCTGGCCAGTCTGCTGCCCAATGCATCGAGGCGGAGTGCTTTCGCCCCGAAGGCATGCTCCGCAGCGAGTATCATAGCGTGTACTCGGCTCTCTTCGAGTCGTACGCAACACACGAAGCCATCGTCAAGGCCTTGGCGACCAGCTGGGCAGGTATGACCCGCGATCAAGTTCTCGCCAAATCGCGACTACGGAGCGGTGGCGGAGTCACGAAGGCGATAGAAGAGCTACAGCTCTCAGGCTTCGTAACCGAAACTTTCTCGCTGGACAAGAAAATCAAAGGCAACTTACTGCGTTTGACCGACGAGTTCTCGGTCTTCTATTGGCACTGGATGCATTCCACTGCCGTTTCTAATTCTTGGTTGCGTCAATCTTCCGGACGCCGCTACGAGGCTTGGTGTGGCTATGCGTTCGAGTCGATTTGCTTCAAACACTTGGACGCCATTCGTCGGGCCATTGGGATCGCCGATGTGGAGACACAAGCTGCCTCCTGGCGATATGTTCCCCAGACTGGCACCGACGAAGAAGGGGCTCAGATCGATCTCTTGCTAGACCGAGCGGATCGCTGCATCAACCTTTGCGAAATCAAATTTTCCGACAAGCCCT
>JAUXWY010000430.1 GCA_030681235.1 Pirellulaceae bacterium
ATCCGGAACTTGTTTCGGGACAAATCCTATGCGTCCGCCATGTCTCGGGCATGGTAGCTCGAACGCACAAATGGGCCGGAGGCCACTTTGAGAAAACCGAGTTTCTTGGCCATTTCGCCGTAAAACGCAAACTCGTCGGGATGAATGTAACGAACGACACTCAAATAACGAGTTTCCGACGGCTGTAAGTACTGGCCCAAAGTCAAGAAGTCACAATTGGCATCGCGCAGATCCGTCAACACGTCCAGTACTTCGTCTTGCGTTTCACCCAAGCCCAACATCAGACCACTCTTAGTGCGAACCTGCGGATCCAGTTGTTTGACCAGTCGCAACAACTCCATGGTCCAGCGATACCGCGATTTGGGACCGCGAACTCGGCGATACATCCTTGGTACCGTTTCGGTGTTGTGATTAAAGACTTCGGGGCGGGCCTCCAACAACTTGGCAACGGCTTCGGGGTTGTCGACAAAGTCCGGAGTCAATACTTCGATCGTCGCATCCGGGACCAACTCGCGAACTGCAACGATGCATTGTCGGAAGTGTTCCGCGCCACCGTCAGCCAAGTCATCACGAGTGACACTGGTGATCACCACGTGCTTTAGTCCTAATCGCAAGGCCGCTTGGGCAAGCCGAGTTGGCTCGTCCGCTTCCAAGACTTCCGGGCGACCACGTTTCACCGCGCAAAACCCGCACGGCCGAGTACAGGTATTCCCCAGGATCATGAAGGTTGCGGTTTGCTGCGAATAACACTCGGACCGATTCGGACATTTGGCGTTGTCGCATACGGTCTCCAGCCCCAACTCTTCCATCAGGCCTGCCGTGAAGTTGACCCCGCCCTTGGGCAAGGGTTTTTTCAACCATCGCGGCAAGCGCTTGACGGTTGAACCATCCACCGAGTCAACCTCCGCCTGGGCGGGTCGTTCGGGCACTATCGGCAAAGCAATCAACTTGGACACAGCGTATTCCATCAAAATCGTCTTGGAAGGTGCGACACGCACCCGCCCTATTCTAGTGCAAATCCCTAATTCGGGTAAGCGATCTCTGAGCCAAGGAACCCTTGGAAAACCCAGCGACATGCGTTACCCTTTTAGCAAAAGAACCACTGCAAAATCGCCCCAGGAAAACAACGCGGGCAATTGCTGCAGGTCTTCGCCGTGGGACAAACCTAGCCCATCCCTCACGTTCCACGGGGCTGAGAAACATCCACGTCGCGAACCTCAAAATCGTACTTTTTCAGTTCGACGATGTGAATAGACAATAACATCCGATAGGCAAACACGGACCGGGTGTCATGGAACCGAACGTGAGCAACTTTAGCCAGTCACGGAAATAAACAACCCCGGGAAAACCGGGGTTCTGATGGATCAAGATGGCCTGTAATGGTGCCATCAGTACCCCCTCAAGGACTCGAACCTTGGACCCGCTGATTAAGAGTCAGCTGCTCTAACCAACTGAGCTAAGGAGGCGCGTGGAGTGGGCGACCGCGTTGGTCTCGGTCGCGCCCGGTCTGTTGCCAAACCGGGTCGCTATTGTACCGAATGACCTATCGAGATCAACCCCCTGCGATACGATTGGATGTTGAGTCTCTTCCTGAACGAAGCGAGATCCAATCGCGACCAGTTACCTGAAAATCTATGGTAGGATGTCTTCCAGACCTTCAATCTTCGAGATCGAAAGCGTCACAACATTCCCCTCGCGGGTTGGCTTCATTTGACCCAATATTTGGTTGACAAATTTGGCTTGCGGATTACCCGGAGGGGCTTGCCCTAACGCCATCTTGCCCATGCCTACCAAGCCTTGCAGCGTTTCTCGCAACATCTCGGCCTTCTCTTCATCTGGGCTAACAGCCGTCAACGCTAGAGCCGGTTCTTTGCCGGGATTGCCGACCAATTGCAACAGACTGATATTGGATGGGATTTCGAAAAACGGCACCGCGGCCGGCGGAGCACCCTGGCGAGCCATCTTCAGGCCCGACTTGATCAATGGCCGCGCCTGATCGAAGTCCAAGAAAATACCGGCCGGAGCATTGCCCATTTTGGCCATGGCTTGCTTGATTGCCGGTGTGACGTTGTCGAAATTTGCGGCATCGTGCTTGTAAGTGTCTGACAGAAAAACGACCTTGCCCGGAACGCCCAGGATGATCGCAATGTTTGCGTCTTTGCCTTTCGGCGAGAAATATCGCAAGTCGCCTTCTTCACGAATGTCGGAATTGGATTTCAACTCTTTCTCAATCGTTTCCAAAGCTTTTTTGGCCTCGGACGAATCGCCAAACGACATTTCGACGTAGATGTCCATCGGCAATTGATCGCCCTGCATCATCATGAACTCGCCAACTTCGTCCGGCAACGAAACAACGCCACGAATCGTTTGGGCCTGCAAAAACGCCTCGGCCATTGCACCGCCCGGCCCTCCTGTGACCTGATCCAGCGGGATCGATTTTCCGAGGTCGGACTTCAGCAAATCCGCCATCTTCAACTGAAACGCGACCGAGGCCGGCGCTGGCTTGGACTGTGCCCATGAATTTGACGACAACGTTAGCATCAACACCAATGCCAACAACCACGACCAACGATTGACTTGCATGATCTCCTACGCTTTCCTATTTTTTGAAGAAGCTCTCGTTACAACGCCCCAGCCGAAAAAAGGCTTGGCAACGTTGCCACATGTTTATATCAGAAACTGACCTGGCCTTCCGAGCCCACCCACAAAATCAACTCGACCCCGAATCTGGAACAATTCTTCCCGGCCAAATCGATCCAGCGACCAGAAGCCCAGCCGCTGCGACCTATCGCTTACTCCCGGGATGACGGGCTCGATACGAGAAAGTCGCAAGAATAGTTGCCAAGACAGGCACAAAAAAACCCAGCCACTCGGGGGCTGGGTTTCTTCATCGAAGCGGAGGACACGGGACTCGAACCCGCAACCGGTTACCCGGCAATTGATTTCGAATCAACCTGCTAGCCATTCGCTTATCCTCCAAACAGGCGTCTGTGCCTTACCCGTGATGCCCATCGAGAAACAACGGGCACGAACAGGTTCGGACAATTCGTCGCAGACGGGCTGTATGGTACTCGCCGACAACCCGGTTAGGCAAGGCCTGGAATGTTGCTGCGATCCAAATCGGTCCGACGGAGTGAGGCTATGGGAATTGTCCAGAATCTAGATTTGGGCGACTTCGGCGTTGGAAAATCCGAGAACTCATAAACAATGTCGGGTTAGCGAGCGCTGGTGTACCGGCTTCAACCGGCTGGAGCGATGAAAACGCTCTCGTTCGCTACCGGCCGGCTGAAGCCGGTACACCAACGCTC
>JAUXWY010000467.1 GCA_030681235.1 Pirellulaceae bacterium
TTCCGCGACTCGGCCATTGGTAAACCCTTGATCGCGAAATCGCTCGCCCAGCGAGATTTGATCACCACCTCCGCCGGTGATTTGTTTGGTCAAGTTGTCCCGCACGACTTCCGTTTCGATGCGATTCCCATCAACAAAAACTGCCAAGCCGTCCGCTCGGCTACTTCCATCGTACGTGACGGTTACGTGGAACCAGCGTTCGACACTTGCGGGTTTAGTCGATCGGACACTGACCGCGTTTCCTGGCCAAAAGTGAATCAAGGAAAACTTCAGACGCTCGTTTTCGATCAATAGTTCGTAACCGCGACTACCGGCATCGGTCCAAGCCGCCGAGCGATGCAGGACCACGGCTCGTTCCATGGGTTTGGGGACCCACATCCACAGGCTAAATGAAAACGGTTGCCAGCGACGGAAGTTGCCGACATCCAATCGGATGGCTTCGTCTCCGGACAATTCGACCGCTTGTCGATCGGTAGGATTGGACATGGGTTGAAACGGAACCAATCGATTTTCGGAATTCTCAGGCAGCTTGGCATCGGGCCCGTAAGTGAGATATGTCAGCTGTCCGGCCAAGTTCGCGGGGTCGGTTGCCGTTGGTGAATCGGCTGGTAATGACTCCTCTGCGCGTGAAGACGGCGACCACGGTCGAGTGCGATGGAGTTCTTGCAATTGGTCTTGGACGACCTGTTCCTGCTGACTGATTTGAGCCCGCAGACGAGCGGTCTCCAAATCCAGCGTGTCGTTGGGCATGACCTCCGTGGGAGTTGGGACGGATTCAGTAAAGTACGAATACAAACCGGCTTCGTCGATGTTGTCGAAGAAGGCGGTCATTCGATAGTAGTCCGTTTGTGCGATCGGATCGTACTTGTGATTGTGGCAACGGCTGCATTCCAAGGTCAGGCCGAGGAATGCCATCCCATAGGTTTCGGTACGATCCGAAATGTACTTCATGCGAAATTCTTCTTCGACGCTGCCACCCTCGACTTCTTGTGGATGCAGTCGTCCAAACGTCGTCGGCAGGATCTCGTTGAACGAAGCGTTTGATTGCAGATCACCGGCCAATTGAAGTGTGCCGAATCGATCGAACGGCATGTTGTCGTTGAAAGCTCGGACCACCCAATCTCGCCATGGCCAGACGAATCGTTCGCGATCCACTTGATAGCCGTAGGTGTCACTATAGCGAGCCACATCCAACCAATCGCTGGCCATGCGCTGACCATATTCTGGGCGCGCCAGCAAATGATCGACGACGTTGGACCATCGCTCCGGTGTTGGCACGCGGGACCAATTCGCCACTTCTTCCGGGGTCGGTGGCAAGCCAATCAAGTCCAGATACATTCGCCGCAACAGTTGGTGGTCGGTGGCCGAGGTTGTGGGGCTCAGGCCCTGTTTCTGCATGTCCTGTAGGATGAACGAATCGATTGGGTTGCGAATCCAACCGTTTGGGTCGTCGACCTGAGGAATCGCAACTTCGGTCGGGATCGACTGGAACGACCAATGCCGATCCCAAACAGCACCTTCTTGGATCCACTGTTGGAGCACCGCAATCTCAGTACTTGACAATTTCAGTCCGCTTTCCGGGGGCGGCATTTGTTCGTCGTCAGTAGCGATCACGCGCAAGTACAGTTCACTGTCGGCCGGTTGGCCGGGACTCAAGATCATTCGGCCACTGGATTCGGCCGTTCGGTCCGACAGGCCCAAGCCCAGATCCAATCGCAGATCGGCTTCGCGTGTCCCCTCGTCAGGTCCGTGACAGGTGTAACACCGGTCCGAGAGCAACGGGCGAATTTGCGAGTCAAAATCGACTTTCGATATCGCCGGCAACTCTTGAGCCTCGATTCGGTTTCCGATTAACAACCAAACGATTCCAAGCACAACTTGAACACAGAGTTTTGAATGGGGCATGGGCAATCGGGTGGGGCAGGAGTTCGTTCGGTCAGGAATACAAATAGCATTATGGCTCTTGCGACGGTCCAGGACCAGTTGTCCCCGGCCAAGTCGGTCCGTTTCGTCGCAGACGACGTAGAAGGACTGCCTAATTCTCAGAACAAAATTAGTTGAGCGACCGCTGGTGTACCGGCTTTAGCCGGCCGTTAGCTGAAAAGAGCTTTTTTCCAACCCGGCCGGCTAAAGCCGGTACACCAGCGCTCGCTCAACCGTTGCCGTCACGGATTCTCGGATCGATCTAAAGCCGGTCGATCCATCGCGTGCTAAAAATAATCTGCCAACAACCAAACAAGCAGCAAACTGCAACCGGCTTTAACGAGACCCATCAGGCGACATTTGCATCGTCCCGGTTGGTAATTTTGTGCCACGAACCGAGCCGTAGACGAACAGGATCACGCCGCCGATCAGCAGGCCGATGCAGCCCCACTGCGAAATCGAAAGATCCGTCCCAAACTGACCCGGCTCGTCGACACGAATCCACTCGATGATAAAACGTGTGATTCCATACAGGACGAGAAGCCAAGCAAACGATTGGCCGTCGAACCGGCGGAAACGATACGACAGTCCCACCAGAATTGCCAAAATGAAGGCGTTGACACTGCTGTACAGTTGGGTCGGATGAATGGGCTGAGTCACTGGCGGTAGCGTGCTCCACGGGACCGTGATGGGGTCCAATCCGTCGCGCCGTACCACCACGGCGGGCGGCAAGTCAACGCTACTGACGCCGGCTTTCAAGACTTTGTCGGTACTAATTCGCGAATCTGGATGCCCAAACAATTCGATGCGAATTTTGTTTCCGACTTCCAGTCCCAAGCGTTCGCCAACCGAACCGGCTGGGACTGCGGTGACCGTTCGCCAGGATTGTTTGGTGGCACTTTCCTCTGATTTCGAAGTCGAGTTCGAGTCGGCTTGGTCGGCGACCGAAGTTTGCACACCCAGGATCGCGGCATTTTCCAGTTGCCGCACATAGGGAGCCGATCCGACTGGAAATTGGATTCCGACTTGCGGGATTTCGCAGTAGCCACCAAAGCAACAGCCGTTGAAGAAACAGCCGATTCGCCCGAGTGATAGGCCGATTAAAAAAGACGGGCCCACCAGGTCGGCCAACTTTAGAAAGCGGATTTTATGTTGCTTGGCCCAATACAACATCCCAACTAGACCGCCGACGAAGCTGCCCAAGACTACCAAGCCGCCCTTGGTCATGTTGAGCATTGCAATGATTCGATGCGGCATCGGCTCGGCCGAAAAACTTTCCCAATACTGAACGACATAAAAGACTCTCGCCCCAACGATACCAGAAATCACCAAATACAACGCCAGCGAAAAGACGTGATCGGCCGTCAAGCCTTCGGAATGGCCGCGATGAACGGCCAAGACAACCCCGGCCACGATGCCCAGCAGCATCATCAGGCCATAGCCGCGGACGGCAATCCCCAAGGGAACGGCTTGCGTTGGAGCATTCGGGTCAATTCCGTAGTCGACGACTTCGCCCATGAGAAATATCGAAAATACCCACAAAAGTCCCAGCGGTGGTCCCCAAAATCCGGCTGCATCGGCCCACCCTTTCTTGGTTCCATGAACGAGACCCCCGAGCATCATCACGGTCGTCCAGACCCAGATCCATGGACTTTCAAACGGCCATAAGGGAATGTGAAACAAAGTCTGTAACATGCATCAACTCGCGTGGTCCAATAGAACGTTGTCGATCAATCGAGTCTTGCCCACGTGTCCAGCCACCAGGGCGACGGCTCCGGCGCCGACTTGATCCAAGCTGGCCAACGTTTGTCCGTCTGCGATCACGGCATAGTCGATCGAATCCAAGCCGCCATCGATCAGTTCTTGCATCAGGTTCGTGGCCAGCTCACGAGCGTCTCGTTCCCCGCGCCGGACTCGGTCGCGACAGGCAAACAAGGCTCGCGAAATGGCAAGGGCCCGTTTTCGCTCTTCCGCCGTGAGGTATCGATTCCGCGAACTCATTGCCAAGCCATCGGATTCCCGGCAGGTTTCCCCCATCAGGATTTCAGTCGGCATGTTCAATTCGCGGACCATTTGTCGGATGACCGCCAATTGTTGATAGTCTTTCTGCCCGAAAACCGCCACATCAGCTCGGGCCAAATTCAACAGCTTCGCCACGACTGTCGTAACCCCTTGGTAGTGGCTGGGGCGAAACTGCCCCTCTAACGTCTGGGCCACGTGTGCTGGTTGGACGACCGTCGAAAAACCGGGTCCGTACATGTCGATCGGGGCGGGTGCCAAGACCGCATCAACACCGACCGTATCCAAAGCCGCAACGTCCGATTCCAAGGTCCGGGGGTAGCGTTCGAAGTCCTCGCCGGGGCCGAATTGGCTTGGATTCACGAAAATCGACACGACGACTCGGTCACAATGTCGGCGGCAAACTCGGACCAAGCTCAAATGACCTTCGTGAAGGGCCCCCATGGTCGGGACCATCCCGACTCGCTCACCTTGCCTCTGCCAGGCCAGGCATTGACGCTGGAACGTCAGCGGGTCAATGATAACGGTCGCTCGGGTTATCTGCTCGGACATAGGGCTCCTATTGGCCGCGCAACGTGGAAGGGTATTGAATACTTGTTGCTTTTCGGTTGCCGGGATTCTAGACTATAAAGGTTCCAGGGACGAGAACCGTACTCCTCTTGCCAACGAAAATTTTGGGTGCCGCCTATGTCGAAGTTCAAAGGTGATTATCCCGCGGCGGAAAATTTTCCAGCGATTCCAAAGATCAGCACCACATCGCCGAGCAAGCCCGTCTCGTCATCGGGCAAGCCAGCCGCTTCACCTGCCGCAACCGCGGCTGCATTCATGTCGAAGGACAATGCCGCCGCGAATGGTTCGGGCGCTGGCCAGTCCGACTCGAACACCGAAGAAGAACGCCCGGCATTGTTGGACCGCTTCACGTTATTGCTGGCGTTGCCCAGTTTCTTGATCAGTTTGATTGTCCATGTCCTGATGACGGCCGTAGCGGCCTTGATCGTGTTCACGGGTCCGCAAGTCCTACAGGTTGCACTGAACGCGTCCAATTCCGATAGCGTGGCTACCGACGAAATGGATCTGAAAGATTTGGAACTTTCGGAAACGGAACTGGAGCAAGCCGAATTGTCAGAATCGATCGAGTCGCAATTGGATACGCCCACCGAATTTGAAATGGAGACGCCCAATGTAATGGATACCATGCCCTTGGTAGTTCCGGACTCCATGGCTTCATTGGCCGAAGCCGTACCAGCAGCCGGGTCGATGGGGAATGATGCGCTGATGCATCGCAACTCGGGCGAAGCTCGCGAACAGATGCTCAAGAACAATGGTGGTACAGCCGCCAGTGAAGCGGCGGTCGAGTTGGGCTTGAAGTGGTTGGCCAACCATCAACTGCCCGATGGTAGTTGGGACTTGAATCATCAAATTGGTCCAGGTCGATTTCGTCAAACTCCCGACCCAGGGGTGGGAGAGGGCAAGTTTGGCGCGACGGGCTTGGCCTTGTTGCCGTTCTTGGGCAAAGGCTACACGCACATGGAAGGCAAGTACCAAGGAACGGTCCGCAATGGCTTGGCATATTTGATCCGCAATATCAAATTGCAAGGCGCCAACGGCGGCTCGTATATGGACGCGCGCGGCAATATGTATTCGCATGCCATCTGCACAATTTGTTTGTGTGAAGCCTTTGGGATGACCAAGGATCCGAAACTTCGCGAGCCGGCGGCTCTCGCATTGCGGTTTATCGTGCATGCACAAGATCCGATCGGCGGTGGTTGGCGATATTTACCGCAACAAGCCGGTGATACATCGGCCGTTGGTTGGCAACTGATGGCCCTCAAGAGCGGAAGCATGATGGGGGAACAAGCACCACCGTTTGTATTCGAGCGGACCAAGAAGTTCTTGAACTTTGTTCAATCAGGCGGTGGAACACGTTACGGATACACGGGGCCATCCGAGTTTCCTGGTCGAGGCACTACATCGGTTGGGGTGCTCAGCCGAATGTACTTGGGCTGGAACAAAGAAAACGAGACCTTGAAAGAGGCCGTTGCGGCCTTGTCGGCAATGGGGCCGGACACGCGAATTCGTGAACCAGGTGGAATCGTCGATGGCGCTGCCGATGCGGAAGCCAATATGTATTACAACTACTACACGACCCAGATCATGCGACATTACGGGGGCGAGCCGTGGGAAAAATGGAATGAAACCATGCGCGAGTTCTTGATCAAATCCCAATCGAAAGAAGGATTCTCCGAAGGCTCATGGTTCTTTGCCAATGGCCACTCATCCGCAGTTGGTGGCCGCTTGTACACCACCGCCATGGCAGTGATGACCCTAGAAGTTTACTATCGCCATCTGCCGCTGTATCGCACCGAGGCACTAGAAGACGAATTCCCGCTGGACTAATCGTAGATCGGCAAACCATTGACATGCTGCGAAATCTATCCGAGGAGTTGGTTAACCGTGTGGCCGTTTCGTTTAACCGCGTGGCCAGAGCAAATTTGGCGAACTCCAACTTAGCGTTAGATAACAGATTCAATCGCCATATTTGCGGCGGCCCGTGTTTCGGGGGTAAACGGTTGCAAGTGTTTGCCCTGATTCTATGTGTCTTGGGCCAGTTGATCGCGGTGGAGATGGCTTGGACGCAAGAATCAGTCAAAGATTTTATCGAGCAAGAGACTCCTACACCAAGCAAGATCGAGTGGACGAAGTTGCCACCTTCTGAAGCGGGTGGAGTGTGGCTGTTTCATGGCGACTCGATGGGGCCGTGGCAGGTGGCTGAGAAAAGCTACTTTGACAAACACGGTACAGTGAAATGGGAGAATGACATCTTGTCGCTGCCCGCCGGTTCGCCGGGGACGGGTGTCGTTGCCAACTTCGAAGTGCCGAAGAACAACTACGAGATTCATTTCCAGGCTCGGCGTACTGGCGGCGACGATTTCTTTTGCGGCCTGACGTTTCCCTTCGATGATCAGCAAGGCACGTTGATCTTGGGTGGATGGGGCGGCGGTACGGTTGGGATTTCAAACGTCAACAGTTACTCGGCCATCGAAAACGCGACCACGCGGAATGTGGCCTTTGAACAAGACCGATGGTACAAGTTTCGCTTGCGAGTGACCCCTGCCGAGGTGGAGTTGTGGGTGGATGACAAGTCCCTGTTCGTATTGGATACCGAAGAAGTAAAGTTTTCGATTTGGTGGGAACAAAAGCCGATGGCCCCATTGGGCTTCGCTTCTTGGCGAACTTCCGCAGAATTCAAAGAACTTCGCCTGGTACCGGTCGAATCGCCAAAGAAAAACGAATAACGTTTTCTGCACTTCGTCGACGGACAAACTGGTGCGGCTGAAGCGGGCGATGTTCACTGAGCGGTGGCGCGAAGTCCGTCGGGACTGCCCGAGATTTTTTGGTCGGTCGTCAACGGCCACACCGCGACGCGGTAACCCTTTTCGGTCAGTGCTTTCCGTAATTCCAAGAATCCAGCATAACTCTCCGGGTAAACCCAAATGGAGACGGTCGTGTCACTTGGGCCGTATTTCTTGATTGCGGCTGCAAATTGAGAATCGGATCGCAGTGCTTGCTCGACCGGTTCACCCAGGCCAGCTTGGACTGGCAACAACCAAAAACGATTCAACGCGACGACTCGCGTCGTGACGGCACCGTTCGCCGTAGGGAGTGTCTTTTCCTCACTGCCTAATTCGTATTGCAAACGAAAATCACCAATCGGTCCCAATGTTTCCGTTGTGGTTTGGCCGACGGGCAACCGTTCCGCGTGTGTTTCCCAAGTGGCTCGCAGACGTTGGACCAAGTCATCAAACGGCACGAACAAGATTTTGTTATCGCGGAGATGGAAATGCACTTCGCGCCCAAATACCGTTTGGGCAATCGGAGTCGGATAGTGTTC
>JAUXWY010000469.1 GCA_030681235.1 Pirellulaceae bacterium
CGACTCGAGTGACCGGACGGGTTTGTACGACAAACAGTTTCCCTGAGCCATCGAAGCAGAATTCGATATCTTGCGGGCGACGGTAATGCCGCTCGATTTGTTGACTGACCGAGGCCACTTCTTGGATTTGTTCATTGGAAAGCGTGGGGGCAGTTTGTTGAGGCACAGGCACAACAACGGTTCGCGAACCGTGCTTCTTTTCGCGATCCAATTCCACGCGGTGAGTTTTTTCCACAACCTCGGCTTGAACTTCACCGCTCGACTTATCGACGACAAACGTATCGGCAGGCAGCGCGCCGCTGACCAGTCCTTCGCCCGCGCCCCATACGGAACTGACCAACAATTGGTCGGTTCGATTGTTGGCGGGGTTGATCGTGAACACCACGCCGCTCGTCTGGGCCTGGATCATTTGCTGGACGATCACTGAAACGCCCAAGCGATCCAGGGGGATCTTGTTTTCCAAGCGATAGGCCAGCGCCCGAGACTGAAACGCTGAAGCCCACACATTTTTTGCTGCGACAAGAATTTGCTCGAACCCTTGGACAAACAAAAAACTATCGTGCATCCCAGCGAAAGAAAAATCCGCTCCATCTTCGTCACTGGCGGACGACCGAACGGCCACCGAGGCTTCCGACAATTGGCTCACACGGAGTCGTTCGGACAACTCGTCTCGCAATTCCGGTGGGAATTCGGCGGCTCGAAAGGCTTCGCGAAGTTGTTGTGCAACGGCTTCCAGATTCGCTGACCGCGGGCCGTCCAATTCCTGCAACAGTCGCCGAATCTCTGGGTGTCGGTCGACCAATTGCCGAAAAACCTGAGCTGAAATGGCCACCAGCGGCGGTACTGCAAAACCAGCTGCCGCCAATCGTAACAGATTGATCGTTTTGCCACCCCAGTCATGCGACTCCAAGGCCTGAACCGCCGCCAACGGGCTGGAGCGAGTTGCATGACCGTGCGCCCCTGATTCGGCGGACTTGTTTTGAAACTCGGAGGAAGAAATCAAGAACTGATTCATTGCGGAAACCACTCCCATCGCAATCCGTAGCGGGCCACCAATTCGATCGATAGTATCAGATCGAAGGCAATGATGTAGAGCCCTGCCCACGTCTCCATCTGCCCAGCGGTCTTTGGTGTTTGCTGACGCAGGTATTGAACGAAGCCGACCAAACAACCCACGAACAGACCGATCAGTGCCAAATAGAACCAGACACTGGCCTGCAGGTGCCAACCGACCAACATCACCAGCGCGGTATCGATCGCGCGCATGACCAACACCCACCAAGCTGCGACATAAGTCCCCAACAGCTTGGTATAGCTGTCCACGCCGTCGATCTCTTGCTCCGGGGCTCGGATCTTACGCGATATTTCCCAATTGAACGTGACAAAGAACCCGACACAAGCATACAACCAAAACCAACCCGGCGCGTTCCACAAATAATCACCAGTCGTAAAACTGAACACGACCATTGCCAACAGGGGCATGACCAGCAAGTGGCTGACGGCGTAAATCAAAAAATGCTTCTTCAAGAACTGCGGAACAAAAAATTCTTTCAACATCAACACGGAAAACAAAAAGGCCGTCAACCACGACACGGCTGCACCCGACTGCGGCAAAGGTCGCCAACCGACCGCCATCGCCAATTGAGACAGTATGGCCACCGCTCCCACCATCTTTAGCCCGCGCAACGTGACGATCCCTCGTTGCAGAACGCGATGGGGATAATACCGCGCGTCGTCCGCAAAATCTTTATGCTCGTCGAATACTCGCAAGTGCATGAAGAACAAAAACAATGTCAACATGCCCAGCAACGATCCCAAGTCGTAGCTCAATCCGCCGGTCGGGTTGTTCAAGACTTGGGCCAAGAAATGCGTCGACGAATAGAAACATGCGATCAGAATCCCGTGCTTCAATAGAGGAAAACGTTCACGCGAGTAAGCCAGCCAGCGCTCCCAAGCCGGAGAGGTCGCCGTGAGCGGTCTACGGTTCCCCGCTGGGTTCCCCATGGACTTGAGCAAAACGCGCCGGGCTCGGTCGTAGTCGATCTTCGAGTTGTGCCGAGGATCCACCGGCAGCGGCTCTTGCACGATCAAGCACTGGTCGCAGGGGTAGCCGGCTTGTTCCAAAAGTAAATGGATTTTGGCAAGTTCGACAACTTCGGGCGCGGCCACCACGATCACGCCCAAACCTTGCCCCAGTTCCGGGTCGGGAAAACCGACCGCTGCCACCTGTTTGACTTGCGGCAACTGTTCCATCAAATGCTGCTCGACCAACTGCGGATGCAACCAACGACCCGCACGTTGGATCGAAGAATGGACTCGGCCTACTAACCAGAAGCGACCATCCGAATCGAAGTAGCCCGTGTCGCCCATGCGATGCCAAAGTTGTCGCTGTTGATCAATGAGTTTGTTTTCACGGGTGGCTGCTTCGTTGCGATAGTAGTCGCGGCAAACATGATCGCCGCTTACGATTAGTTCGCCAATTTCACCCTGGGGCAAACAGGTTTGCTCCCATTCCGTTGTTCCAATGGTCCCGGATTGAATCGGAATAATCCGAGTCGCAATGGCGGAGATCGGCTGGCCCATACAGAACCCATGTCGAGGATGAGCCAATTGCAGTCGGGCATGGGAATCGATGTCGGCGACGGGTTCCGCTTCCGTCGAGCCATAGGCGACGACAATTTTTGCGTGGGGGAAAGCGGCATGCCAATGGTCCAATTGCCGATCCGAGATCGGAGCGCCGCCGGTCAGGATTCGCCGCAGACTCAGTTCATGAGTGCGACCAGTTTCGGCCAACCGATCCAACAGCGGCGGCGACGCCGTACAAGTCGTGACGTCATGTCGGCGCATCTGTTCGAAAATGGTGTTTCCCGAAACAGTGGCCACTCGCCGAAAATCCATGTCTGGCACAATCGACGTGACACCCGACACAAGGTTATTGAGTGCGAAGACCGGAAACATCGGCAAGTCGACGTCCGAGGCCTCGTACGGAAATTCACGAGACAACGCTTGATGCTGCGCCGATAAAAACTGATGTGTACGATTCGCGCCTTTGGGTTCGCCGCTCGAGCCGCTCGTGAAGGTGATCAAGGCTGGGTCACTTGGTCGGACTGGAATCAGCGGTGCGTCATCGTTCTTAATCTTCAACCAATCGCTCAATGGATACTTAGCGACCCAACCGCCCCAGCGATTCCCTGTGGAAACGGTGACGGGCAATCGGCGGAGGCTGGGTTGCAACCAACGAATCCAGTGACTTTTGGGAATCCCAATAAACGCGGTCGGTTCAGCGTAGTTGGCAAACTTGGCAATCCGCGACAGTGACATCCATGGATCGACGAACACAGCGACACACCCCGAGCGGATCAGGCCCAACAAAACCACGTACAGATCGATGGACATCGGCACCATCACGATCACTCGATCGCCGGTTTGGACCCCAGCATTCTGTAGGGCCATCGCCAATCGCCCGGATCGCTCCCACAACTCGCCGAACGAAATCGGTGGAACTTTAAATCGATCCGGCAGCACAAGAGCCAACTTGTCGGGCATCTGCTCTGCGACATTCGCCAACAGTCGTCCAACATTATGCCTGACCTCAGCGGCTTCTTTTTCAATCATGGAGTTACCGATTCTTGGCCTCGTGGTTGGCGGGCAAATAATGACGGTCGTCGTACTGGTACAAAGCGTAGCGTCGAATGAGTTTCGCCTGCTCTTGATCTAGTTTGGAGGAAGGATTGTCGTCGTGAATCAGGCAGAGATTGGCGATTCGATATCCCATTTTATAGGCTTCGCGATAGCCTTGGTGCATCAAAGCCGCTCCGATCGAAGCGCGGCGATGTTCGGGCAGGACGGCAATCGATTTGAAGTTGACCGCCCTCGCTTGACGTTTATGCCACAAAAACCGGAGTTTGGCCCAGACACTTCGCGAACCTCCCATGGCTTTGGCCGCTGCAAAGTAGTCGACCAAACAGAACAAGAAGCCAACGGGTTGGTCGTCGGAATCGAGGGCGAACCAAACGAGTCGTTCGTGCAGGATGGGTCGACTCGGGCTGTATAGCTCGAGGAATTCGCTCCATTCCATGTTTTCGTAGAACGGATTGCCTTGAAATGCGATCACGCTTAGATCGTAAATCCGCCGAAGCTCATTTTCGAAATCGCTCGCCACGAACGGCCGCAGTTTATAGCCAAGGCTGTGGGCTCGTTGTTCAGCTGGCGCCGATAAACGCACGACCGCCGGTAGATCGCTCACTTGCTTGGAATGGTACGTTGCGGTTGCTCTAAATCCAGCCATTTCCCAATCGGCAGGATAGTAGTCGGGATTCGTCGGTTCCATCAAGAACGTTGACTTTGCATGCGGTCCAAGATTGAAGCGATAACGATGCCAGGTATCGCCATCGATTGGACCGATCACGGTTTGGCAACCTTGCCTGCGAAGCCAATCGACCGCTGTGTGCAAAGTGGCGACGGCAGGTGCCGTACCCGGTAGCGCCGCATAGAACCCGATCATTCCAATGGGGTTCCCAGCCGAGTCGCGGAGTATTGGTGAAACTTGCGCGATCAGATTCACTGCCACGCGTCCCTGGTGCTGGTAGCGAAAGCCTTGCGGTTGCGAGAACTTCGGGCGATTCATGGATCGCTGCAGGGCTTCGATCGTTGGCAAGACTGTAGAGCGGTCGTACGGTTGTAGCTGTTGCAACAGCTTCAGGTGTTGCTGAGCCCAACGGAGATCGACCTGCATCTGTTCAACCATGGGTTACGACCGCTCGCTTCCGTCGACCGACACGCTCAAATCTTCGGATAGAATCGTTGGACATCGAGAGTGGCTTGGGCAACCTGTTTGGCCAGCTCGCGATCGGACAAGGCTTCCACAAATCGTCCCAAAGGATAATGATCCAACCAGTACAGCAGCCCGCCGCGATGGGGAGGAAATCCTAACGCCAACAAGCAACACAGGTCGATTTCGGCGGCATCACGAACCTGGCCATTGTTTACGATATGTTTCGCTTGAATCAACATCGACGCCAACATGCGATGCGCGAGCGATTCGTCGACTCGGGCTTGCTCCGTGGGGTCGCTGGGGTCGCTGGGGCGCATTGCGAGACTTGGGCGTACGTACGCCTCGACCAACCGAGTTGTCTGCGGGTCAAATTGAGATGTGCCATCGACAGCGTATCGATAAAACCCAGCACCATGATGACGGCCCAATCTTCCGGCTTTGATCATTGGCACCAAAAACGGAGGGGCCGACAAAGCGGTCGCCAAGTGTTTGGCAATTTGCGAGCCGGCATCCAGTGCCGTCTTGAGCCCAATCACATCGAGAATTTCGAACGGTCCCAATCGCCAGCCAAAGCCCCGCGCGGCTCGGTCGATTTGTGGTATAGAATACCCTTCCGCCAACAACCGCTGGGCCTCATTCAACATCGCCATCAGCAAACGGTTGACCACCAGTCCGGGTCCATCGCCCACGACCAGCACCATCTTCTGGAGCTGTTTGCCCAATTGTGCTGCAACCCAAATCGTGGCGGGGTCGGTCGAGGCATGTGTGGCAATTTCGGCCAATTTCGTTTGCTCGATGGGATTAAAAAAGTGCAAGCCACAAAACCGACTGGGCAATTCCAGACCTGACGCCAATTCCGTTATCGGAATCACGCTGGTGTTCGTCAACAAGAAGGTTGACGGTCGCACGATCGACTCCAACTCCCGCAGGACTTGTTGCTTGACTTCCTTTTGTTCGTAAACATTTTCTAGAATTGCATCACAGTCCTGCAGCGCCGACAACGATTCAACCATTTCAAATGACTCGGACGGCAGAACCCTCGCAACGTCTTGTCGGACTGCGGGGTCTTTGTCGAATAGCACAAACTTCCAAGGTGAACGGACAAACAACCGAGCGATGCTGCGTCCCATCACACCTAGACCAACGATGCCGATCTTCTCCAGTTTAGGCAGTGGATTGGGAGGCGGCCCGACCCCGGGCGATTTCTTTGCTCGATCGTTCAGCAAAAAGGCATGGACCAAGGCCTGCCCGGTGGGCGAAGTGTATACCTCGGCCATCGTTTGCGACTCCATCGAACACGCTTCGAAAAAATCGACACTGGCCGACCGAGCGATCAACTCGACGACCAACTGCGGGGCCAACGAGGGCAACGAGGGGTCAGCCGTCACTTCTTGATGGATCAAGTTGGCCAATTGGCCCAAGTCGTCTTCGGTGAAACCGGCTGATTCGGTTTGCGAATCAAGCGAGCTGTCGCCGATCTCGATTTCTCGCAACCGAGTCGCCGGGCCCAACATCGTTTGCCGTCTCATTTCTGTCGCTGGACCGACTCCGGCCAGTTTCGCGAGTCCTTGTTCCTGCAGTTTGTTGGTCGTCGTGAGTTGATCGACCAAACCGACGCGGAGGGCCTCGGCGGCTGAAAAATTCTTGCCAACGCCAATCCGCCGCATGGCGGTTTCCACCGAACTGAGGCGTGGTACGCGAACGGTGGCCGCCCAGCCGGGTATCAGTCCCAAATGCACTTCGGGCAATCCGAAGATCGTGGTGGAAGCATCGGACGCGATTCGCCAATCCAACGCCAATGCGAACTCGAATCCGCCGCCCAAACAAGCTCCTTGAACCAACGCGACTGTCGGAACTGGCAACTCGGCGAACGCCTGATAAAGTCGCAGGCCGCGTTCGCAGAATTCGATGACTTGGTCGCGGGTGAAATCGGCAGTCTTTGCGATGTACTTGATGTCGGCCCCTGCGATAAAAATCTTGGGCTTACCCGTAGAAACCAACAACCCGCGACAATCCGAAGCGACCGCGTGCAACTGAACCAACCGGCGTTCGAGTTCGCTTTGGAGCGTTTCGTTCATCACGTTGACGCTCGATGTGGGATCGTCCAACACCAACGATAAGATCTGATTGGGCAACCACTCCATCCGAGTGACGCGAAATTCGAACCCATCGGCTGGCGGTGGGAAGTTGCTCATGGCATGACTCGTCTGGCTGTCATTATGAATTGTCCGTCGGTCCCGCAGGACTGGGGCTGGGTCAACGTTAAGAATAGCCGATTGGCGACCGATTGGGTAGAAAGAGCCTGGCGAGGCGAATTGGGATCGGTGTGACGAGTCGCCGTTGGGACGAGATATCGAGAGCCTCGCGTCTAGCGAAAGTCGCCAAGACTTTCGGCAGACGAGAACAGACGAGATTTTGCTCAACACAACCGAAACTCTTGGCAAGTTTCGCTACCTTTTTTGCGGAGCATGGCGGTTTGTCTCCCTCATTGCCAAGCGATCGTTTTTTTTGCACGATGTCGTTCTGAGCGGGCGTTCTGTTTCGTGGAAAGACCAGCAGATGAGAATAGATCACAATCACGGAAATCGGCGCGGGTGGCGAAACGAGGAGATCGTTGGCGGGCGGGTTGGGATTTTGATTTGGCTTGGCGCCATTGCGATCAGTTTGTCCCTTGGTTGTGAAACATCGGTTCCGGCGCCAAAGCCAACTGTATCGGGCGGCTCAGCCGGTCCGATCGATCAGCTTGAATCGCCCAAAGACAACGCGGAGAAACCGCCGACCGCATCACCTACCGAGCAGATCGTTCGCGTCAAAATTTTTCGGGGCGTGGGCACCGAACCGTTGGTTGGCACCACTTCTTGGTCGTCGGGAATGACGGTTTTTGACGCTTTATCGGGCGTTTCGCCCGTCGTGGCGGTTGAAAGCACTGGTCAAGGCGAGTCGTTGTTTGTAAAGTCTATAGCTGGCCAAGCCAATTTGGGCTCGGCGGGCGACAACTGGATCTATCGCGTCAATGGAAATTTGGGCGATCGCAGCAGTGGCGTCTATGAAGTTGACGCTGGTGACGAGGTTGTCTGGTCGTTCGGCAAGTATGAATAGGAAGAAACATGAATCCGTTGAAACCTTCGTCAAGATCGCTCGGCTGGTGGCAAAGTTCCGGCCAATTCGAGTCGCTTGCAGTAGCTGCGATTCTGATTATCGCGAGTATTGCGGGTCGGTTGCTGTTGGATCAACCAAACTTCAAACCGAGCATGGCGGCGGCAATTTTGGCGGGCGCGATTTTGGGCAATTGGCGATTGGCCCTGTCGGTACCGTTGGTTTCGGCTTTGGTAACGGACGTTGTCTTGGGATTTTACGAGGGACCGTTGATGGTCGCCGTATACGTTTGCTTGGCATTGCCGGTGTTTTGGCACCCATGGATTCAACCGCTTGTAGATCGATGTTTTCCGAACTGCCGCAATAATGGAATTGGAACGGTTCGGCGGATGGCCATCGAGCTTGGCTTGTTGAACGTGGGGGCCTTTCTAGCAGCGATTCTATTTTTTCTGATCACCAGCTTCGTGGTTTGGAGCGGGACGCCGTGGTATCCGAGTAGTTTTGCGGGGCTGGGCCAGGCTTATTGGAACGCCGTTCCGTTTCTGCGTTGGATGATTCAAGGCAACGTTTTGTTTCTGAACGCTTTGGCGGTTGCCTGGCTGAGCTATCGCGCCGTAGCGGCATTACCGATAAAAAACGCTCAGCCTGCACTCCCCCAGTAGGAATACAGGCTGTTGGCGTTCTGATTCGTTGGCCTGCGAGAAGCTAACGATTGGGGTCAAATGTCGGAGTCGTCTTCCGAGTCGAAATCGCTGATCTCGGTGTATTCGGATTGAATGGCGATCGCGACGATCGTTTCTTCGCCTTCGACCACGACCGAGCGGCGGCGACGGCGACGAGGGATTTTTTGGCTGGCCCACTCTTTGGTCAAGACTTCAAAGACCTCGGGTGATTCGTATCGAGCAAACGAACGACCTTCCGGCATCGGCCCGATCAACCCGCGAAAAACCGGCATTCCCCGCAAAGTCAGATCGGTGCTCGAATCTTCGATCCCGACCTGTTCGTGAACCTTCTGTATGTCCTCAAAACCATCGAAATCTCGCGTCCGGATTTCGCCGTTGGTTTCTCGTGTGACCAGGCGGATTTTCTTGGAGGTCATGGGGATTCGCTCAAAATAGCTGAAAGGGAAGAATCGTTGGCAAGTTAGGAATCGGACCGCCTCATGGCAATGGGTGAAATAAACTCCGACCGATGCTATCACAGTCTTAATGAGCGAAACCGTTACAAGTACGTCTGAGTGGGCGATACCGGTTCAACCCGGATTGTTGTTACGACTGAACCTTGCTACGACTACGCTTACGAGCTACCGAACCTTCAGCGAAATTGGCCCAAAGTTCCCCATGACGCAGATCCCTTTGGCCTGGAAAAACCTGACCTACGATCCGCGTCGATTGGTTGTCGCGGTCAGCGGCATTGCGTTTGCCGTCGTGCTGATGTTTCAGCAGCGTGGATTCCAGCATGCGTTGTTCGATAGCACCGTGGAGATCGTGCGGGAGTTGGAATGCGACTTGGTATTGCTGCGTCCGACTCGGTTTGCTTTGTCCGTCGAAACTCGATTCGATCGAAGTCTTCTGGATGTGGCCGCCTCGCACCGGGGAGTCGTTTCAGCCGTACCGCTGTATGTCGAAAACCTCGGCGCGCGCCTTCGTCGGGAAAACCAGAAGGCTCGACCGATTCGGGTTTTGGCCTTCGACCTGGATCGCCCCATGTTGCGGGACCGGACACGCGAGTTCGCGTCGCAACGAAATCTGCTTGACGGACCATCAACGGCCCTGATGGATCGACTCAGCCGGTCGGACTACGGCTTTGAGTTCGGTTCCCAAGCCTTGTTCCCACAAACTGGTGAATTGAACGGGCGCGAACTTCATGTGGTGGGTACGTTCACGAGCGGACGCGACTTTGCCCATACCGGCAATCTGATCATGTCGCAGGAGAACTTCGCGACCTACTTCACACACCGGGGACTGGCCCCACTGCAACAAGTCGATCTAGGATTGGTCAAAGTCGATCCCCAGGAGGATATCTCGCAAGTCCAACAAAGGCTCAGCGAGACGATGGGAAATGAAGTGTCCGTCTTGACCAAGCAGGCGTTGATCGAACGCGAAATTGCGTTGTGGGACCGCAGCACGCCAATTGGGGTCATCTTCACGGTCGGAACCTTGATGGGCTTCGTCGTGGGAGTCATCATTTGTTACCAAGTATTGGCGACGGCAATTGCCGATCACTTGGGCGAATTTGCGACGCTCAAAGCGATGGGTTACAGCAATGGGTATTTCGTTCGCCTGACGATCCAGCAAAGCGTGTATTTGGCGGCCCTCGGCTTTCTACCTGGCGCCGTTTTGTCATGGGTACTGTTTCAATTCAACGCCAGTTTCACGGCTCTGCCGATGTCGATGACCTTGGAACGCGTGTTGGTGATCTTGTTGGCGACATTAGTCATGTGCATCATCTCCGGAATGCTGGCGTTGCGAAAACTGTTCGCTGCGGACCCTGCCAGTTTGTTTTGATCAGCCAACGCCATTGCCCAGGAACTGGTCGTCCTCACAAGCCGACACTGGAGAGACAAGAGGAACAAGATGAATGTTGGACTGAACGATCAGCAATTGAGCGAGCTATTGGCGACTTGGCCGGTCGATCATGCGGCTCTGAGTGTCGATGTCGATCATGTCAACCATCATTACGGCACCGGCGAAATGCGCAAGCAGGTGTTGTTCGACAACGTGCTCAAGATTCTTCCCGGTGAGATCGTCATCATGACCGGTCCCTCCGGCTCGGGGAAAACAACGCTGCTCACGTTGATCGGCACTTTGCGGAGTGTCCAAGAAGGTAGCCTGAAAGTCTTGGGGCAGGAATTGTTGGGGATCACTCCAACGTCGACCACCGAACTGCGAAAACGGATCGGATTCATCTTCCAGGCCCACAACTTATTCGAGTCATTGACCGCGTTTCAAAATATTCGTATGGCCACGGAACTGCTTGGAATACCCGACGACCAGGCCAACGCTCGCATCGAAGCCACGTTGCGGCGATTGGGTCTAGGCGCTCGAATCCACTATCGTCCCAAGGCCTTGTCGGGCGGACAAAAACAACGAGTGGCGGTCGCGCGTGGCTTGATCCATGAGCCTGGGTTGATCCTGGCCGATGAACCAACCGCCGCCCTGGATGCTGAATCCGGTCGTGAGGTCGTCACCATCTTCCAAGAACTGGCACGCGAAAAACAATGCACCATCGTTATTGTGACGCATGACAATCGGATTCTCGATGTCGCCGACCGCATCGTGAGCATGGTTGATGGCCGGATTGTGACCAACGTGCTAGTCCGTCGCAATGCGTTGCTGTCGCAATTCCTAACACAGATCGAACTCTTCAAAGTTCTGAGCACGACGGTCCTGAGTAAAATTGCCGACCGGTTCGACCTCCGCAAATTCGCGGTCGGCTCGGAAATCATCCAACAAGGCGGCGTCGGACGCGAGTTCTTTGTGATCGGAGCTGGAAGCGTCGCGATCGAGATCGATGGCCGTCAAGTCAACACGCTCGAGCAAGGTTCGTTCTTCGGCGAGATGGCCTTGATCCGAGACCAACCCCGCAACGCCACCGTTCGCGCGCTAACGCCGGTCAGTTGTTTTGTGTTGGAGAAGGACGATTTCCAGACCGTGGTTCAAAGCTCGAGCTCGTTCGAAGAAGAGTTGCGAAAGGCCATTTTCAATCGGCAGTGAAACGATCCCAGCGGCTTGAAGAAACATCCCCTCAGCGGCTTCTGGAATCATGCCCCATGGCCTGTTGCAGACGGGCTTGTTCAATTTGTTGTTGGAACATCAGCGAGATAATCTCGGACGTCCATTTCAACTCTTGCTGAGAATCGGCGACATAAGAGGCGACGTCGATTTGCCCCTGACCAACGTTGCGGTTCTGTTGTGCGTCCCTCAACAGAGCTCGCTGTTGAATTTTCAACTCCAACAACGACTCGACTTTCTTCAGCGCGAGACATTGGGACTGGACTTCGGTCCGGATTTGTTCGATCTTGGCGGCCACCATGGCGTTCAAAAGTCGGGTGCGTTGTTGACGCTGGCTCAGTTCCAAACACTCGGCTTCACGTTTGGCCAGACACATCCACCAACTGACATTTGGGATTGGGACACCCGTGGATAACAGTGGATGTAACTGCTGCAGCGTCTCGCCTGGGATCGCGTCGGCGTTGGCAGCCAAGATCTCGAGAGCCTTGAGGTCCCCGCGATGTTGTCGAGCAAATTCCCAAGCTGCGTTCTCATCCACCATCGAAACGGGGGGTTGATCCGCGATATAGACCCAGATCGCGTCGGACTGCGGAGAGATTTGCAGCACCGCTTCCAATCCGCCGATCAAACGAGTCTGATTGTACTGCAACTCGACAATCGACTCTTGGATCGCCAATTCCTGTCGCTCCAGTTCATTATTCGTAACGGCAACTTCAACGCCAGCTCGGCGAAATTCGGCGACGGACTCGCGGAGGTCGTTCAAGAATGTCAGACTTTGGTCAATGACCGTCGTTTGAGCGTAGACATTCGCCAAATTCAAGTACGCCTCGACTGCCAAAAGTCGATGCTTGTCACTTTCGAAACGGGCTTGTTCCCGCAACGCCGCACTCAAGGTGGCTTGTCCGTGTCCCTCGAGCCATTGAGCATGTTGACGGAGCTGCGTCGCAATGGGTGCCACGTCGCTCGCCAACGATTCACACTGGGACAAAGATAGTTCACGGACCTGGGCAGGCGTGGAGTCGGCCAAGACTCGGCCAAGGAGCGGAGACGTTGCTCCGGCAAGCAACGTGGGCTGGCGTTGCTCGTACGGAATCGTCGCCAACGAGTTCCGAACGGTCGGTTCGTAGCACTGGTCCGAGGCCACGGATGTTGGACTGCTAGTTCCCCGACCCAAGTTCGGAAGCAAACTAGAAAGCTGAGGACGCTGCGCACAGCCACTGAGCCCGACAGCCAAGCAGCCGCCCGCGACGATCCATCCGATTTGGTTTGCTGTTCGTGAAAGCATGATCATTACATGGCGATTGGGACGAACCATCTCCGCGGCAGTGGCCGACGCGACGATTACGCCAATCGTATCGACGAGCGAAACGCCATGGGTTAAACGGATCGAGCCGTTCCTAGCGAATATTCGCTCGATCGAAGGCGGAAAGTTCCGGCTGGGCAAGATGTACCGGGGAACTTTGAGCCGACCTCTTGCTTCCCGATCGAAATTCTCGCACGATGAACCAGGGACGTGGACACCAAAAAGGCCAACATCATGCACAACTCACTGCTTCACTGCCGACGGCAGATGCTCACAAACTTCGCTATCCGCTTGTTGACGCTTGTCTGCGTCGGCGGCGCGTGGAACGGGAGTTTTTGCCAACAAGTCATGGCGCAGGATACGGTACCGAGGACGGCGGTCCGACAAGAGGCGTTGAGCAATGCTTCCGTCGAAGTGTTTCGGCAAGGCGATCGGCTGTTCCTGTCGGTCCAAGCGGCTGGAAGTGAGGCCAAACGGGTCTCGTTGCCCAGGTTATATGCGTCGGTGCGCCGTTGGGGGTGGTCGGGTAACCAAGATTCAAAAATTAACCTGATACCGGAACCCGGTGAGTGGACGTTGGAGTGGACTCAGAATCTGCCAGACACCAAGGTGATTGAATTAGAATTGGAATCAGCGCCGGATTCATTGGAACATCCTCCCGTAATCGAAGCGACCGCCGACGGTTCGATCTGGTTGGCGGCCCATCAAGCTCGTACCGAGGGCACTCGTTTGCGTTACGAGCCGCAACCGTACAAGAACACGGTTGGTTATTGGGCGAATGCCGGGGATTTCGCGGCTTGGGATTTTCAAATCGAGCGCCCCGGGCATTTCGCCGTAGCGATTCTACAAGGCTGCGGCGCAGGGCAGGGCGGAAGTGACGCTGAGATCACGGTGCGACAAGAAAACTCGGAGGTGGCAAACTTGCCGTTCAAAGTCGAAGAGACCGGGCACTTTCAGAACTTCCGATGGCGGACGATCGGACATATTGAATTGAAGAATGTGGGGCGACACGAATTGAAACTCGCTGCAGTCAAAATCGCCAACGCGGCTTTGGTCGATGTACGGGCCGTTCACTTGGTACGGCAAGCCTCTGCCCAGAAATAGTCGATGGATCGGAGAACGCGATGAAGAGTCGTTGGGTGATCTTGGCATTGGTTGGTTTGGCTGCATTTTTGTTGCTCGGTTTGCTTCCGGCCGTCAATATTGAAACTAAGTATCGAAGACCCGAACAAGAACGAGCGTTGCATAACATCAGCCTAGCGTTACACAACTACCACGACATCTACAACTCATTTCCACCCGCGATCGTCTACAACGAAGAAGGCGAGAAGCTATATAGCTGGCGCGTCCTCCTGTTGCCGTTTTTGGTTTCTTACGATGACGAATCGACCCAAGGAAATCATGACTGGGACCGTAGTACCGATCTCTGGGACTATTTTGAACTTCGCCGAAGAACTCATGTCGACCGACGAATCGGCAGCCAGATTCGGAAATTCATGGCTGAGTTCGATCTTACTCAGGCCTGGGACAGTCCCGCAAATCGCCATCTTTCGGAAATGGACTTTGAACTCTATCGTCGGCCAAACAACGAAACTGGGGCGACAACCGACTACTTTGCAGTGACCGGTCCAGATACGGCCTGGCCGCTGGATCGCCCGACCAACTTTGGAGATTTCCTCGACGGAAGCAGCAATTCGATCATGATCGTCGAAGGTGGCGACGTGGTGGATGTCTGTTGGGCTGAACCCCGTGATTTGGAGTTTGAGAAAATGAACTTCAAGATCAATGGTCCCGAACGACCGGGGATCTTTGGGCGAGCGACCGAAGGTGCGTATATAGCTCGGGCCGATGGCTCAACGGAATTCCTGTCGAAAAAGACCGATCCGGACACCATCAAGTCGCTTCTGCTGATCAATGACGCGCCAATCCAGACGCTAAAAGAATCAACGACTCCAACGATCCCCCAAGATCGCTAAAACCGTCGTGTCGATTTTTGTTCGCTTCATGCGGAACGCGACTATGAATCACGTTTGCGATTGGACCAAAGCCAACGTCCGATCATCACCGCTGCCAAGACGATGAGCGGAATCATTGCGGGTTGTCGGTAGCGAATCGAGCCCACAAACACGGCGTGCAGCAACGTGACGTAAATGGTCGGCCAAACGCAAATCGCCCACGCATAATTTTGCCTCGCCAATCGCCAAGCTCCCAAAACGCCCAACCCAAAGAGCGGCACAAAAGCCAGAGTCGTCAAAACGGTTATCCACCGCGATTGGACTTCGGCGGCGGCTGGCCAAGGTCGCCAGGTTTTCCAGATCTTCAAACCGGCCAATTGGAGCAATTTGCCCGGGTTTTGCTGGCCCCAGTTCAGAGCTTCCGTCATCAAGTGATCATTGCTCTCGGTTTCCAACGCGACGGTCATCTGGTCCAAGACCTCTGGATCGATATCGCCCAGTCGCTCCTCCAATCGAGCCCGGTATCTCTGCAACAACGGCCGAGTGGCTTGATATCCATGGGTCATGTCGCTCCCGCCATCTGCCGAGGGGTTCCAACCATCGTAAAGACTGGCACCGACTTGCAGCGTGGTGATGACCCAGCGATCGGTCAGTTGATAGTTGCGATACCACCACGGCAGCATGCTGATGACAATGCCGATCCCGACCGCCAAGGCGATGGTGACTTGCTTGAGCTTCTGCGGAAACACGACCAAGGCCAGCAACACAGTGACCGGCGCGAACAACAACCAACTGGGCCGAACCAGAATCGCCGCTCCGGTGATCAGGCCGGTCAATAACGCGAGCGAAACAAGACGTACGATGGAGGCCTGTCTCCATGCGATGGTCCAAGCCCAAAGCGACAGAATCATGAGCGGAATAAAAGCGGCTTCCGCCAAGACAAAAACACTCATGGCGATGGCCCCCGGCTCGAGCGCCATGATGGCACCGGCCACCAAACCTATTCGGCGATCCCCCGTCAGATCGGTGGTCCATGCCACGAGTAGCCAGACCGCCAAGGTTCCCAACACACAGCCAATCAGCCGGGCATGAAACACGGTGAATTCGATTCCGAACGAATGGGCAATCTGCATGCCGGCGATCAGAACGGCCGGGTAGCCGGGTGCTCGGAACATGCGTTGGGGAGGTTCACCGAACTGGTAGGTTCCCGTTTCGATCCACGTTTCGGCGATTTCCCAGTAAGTTCCGCTATCACCCCACACCAGCTGGGTGTTCTCCGGGGCGCGAGATTGCCAAACCGTCGCGGCGGCGAGTCGAAGCAGAAAAGCCCCCAATAACAACAGCAGAAGTACGATCGTGAACCGACCGAAAGGCATCGAACAACGACTTAGGTTCACCAAGAGTCACCTCGATAGGCCGGTTTTTGTTCGTTCCAGAGACGAGAAAACGCCGGGACTGCATGGGCAATCCCGACGTTGTCGTTTCGTAGATCCTTCGAGGTGATCAATGCTCGTCGCCGACGCGAATCGCCTTGTAGCCACCGATCGACTTGAAGTACAGCATGATCAAAAGGTACAGCGCGGCCATGATCGCCGGAACGACCGCCGTCAACGTCAGCGCCATTCGACCTCCTTGGAGACCCGCCAGCCTAACGGGCTCCTTGTCGACATTCGCAAAGGACTCGGCATTGGCCCACCACTGTTCCAGGGCTTTTTGATTCTTGTCGTCGGTCACGCCATCTCGTTTTAGAGCAGCACTGACATTCGCCAGTTCTTTGCCGCCATCTCCTAAGATACCGACTTTCGCACCATCAAGCCCGCGGATTTCAGGCAGGAACAAGAAACCCGCCGGACTACCGACGGCATACCGATCGTATGACTCTGGGGCGACTTCCTTCAACTGCTTCGAGGCATAAAAGTCCTGCTTGTAGCCAATCGCTGGGCCACCCAACAAACCGGCGGACAACATCCCAACTCCGCCCAATAGACCAAGCGCCACGGCGCCACCGCGAGGGAATCGCTCCGAGCCAACAGCCAGCATCGTCGGCCACAAAAAGGTCTTGCCGCAAGCGTAGATCGTGGCAGCAACCACACACATCGCGACACCTTCGGCTGAACCCAAGAGAACCAGGCCGACGGCACCCAAGACGCTACTAACCGCCAACAATCCCAAGGGCGAGATCCGATGAACGATCGGCCCAGCCACAAAACGCAAAACGAACATCAGCATCGACGTGTAAACGAACAACATCAAGCCCTTCTGAGGCGATTCCATGATCGAACCCGTGATCTTGGAGATCCACGAGTCGGTGCCTAGCTCGACGTAGCCAACCAAGGCATGCAGGAGCAGTAAAACGACAAACAACGGGCCTGCACACGCCTTGAGCATTTCGCCAACCGAGATACCTGCTTCGGCGACTTCCGACTTTGGAAACGCCTGTCCCAGCAACATCGCGCCGTAAAGCACCACAGGCACGAGAAACAGCGACATTTGAATCTTCCAATCGATTGCTTTCACGGCCTCAACACCTGCGGAGGCTTCCGAACCCGCCATGAATGCCGATGCCAAACCGCCGATGACCAACCCAGCTGGCCAACCGGCATGTAGAATGTTCAAGTAATGGGTCTTCTTCTTGGGAAACAACGTTGCGGTTAAAGGATTGACGACGGCTTCGCAGACACCGTTGCCGATCGCAAAAATGAACATTCCCCAAAACAAACACTGAAATGCAGCATCTTTCCCACCCGCTGCAAACGCCGCCGGAGCCGCCAACGTGACACCAGCAGAAATCAAGTGCAACAGAAAGGCACTGATCATCAGTTTTCCGTAACCAATCTTATCCGTGAACAGACTGGTCAAAATAATGATGATCCCAAAACCTGTTAGCCCACCACCCGTAATGGTCCCCAACTCGGTCATCGTGAAACCGAATTGTTCCGACCATTGTCCGAGAATCCCGCCGCGAACCGAGAAGCCCACGCCCGCGGCCAAGATTGCCATAAACCCGGCCCATAAAAGTCGATGGGCATTGGGAGCCGTCACGCCCGATGAATCTGTGTCTGTCTTCATTCAACTACTCTTTAGTTAGATGACCAAAATCCGGAACCACGGCCCCAAACCTACGCTCATAATGACTGCCAACACTTCAACAAACGTCCTGCGGGGCCCTATCGTCGGCAGGATGAATTCTGTCGCAAACCCGACTGAAAAATCGGACCCGACAAATTTCACTCGAACGGGCAATCGCGAAGCAGTGCTAGCAATTCGCACGTAAAGGTACCGATTACGGAGCCATAATTCAATATGGGCGCCTCCCGCCCGGGCCAGGTCGCTTCTCCCGGCGACTTTTTCCCCGGCCCATCCATCGGCACCGCGGCACGGGTCCGGACACGACGGCCGATTGCCGGAAAAAACGACTTGTGCGGTCGGCATAACCGGCATACATGGTTGGCGATCGGCAAATCCAGGAATCAAAGTCGGCTTCGATTCGTGTTCCATGCTGGCATTTTTCGATTATAGACCGGCGCGAAGGTGTCACGGTCAATCCAGCCCGATTGAAAATTCACCCGCACGATCGACGCTAGCACGTCGACATCGAATTAAGAAATTGGGGATTCTAGTCTTCGATCAGAGACCAGTTTCCAGTACGATCAGCCGGGTCTGGGCTCTGGACGGAACGTTGAGCCAAACAAAGGAATTTATACGCATGGATGTAAAGAAATTTCGGTTCGCTGTCCAATCTTGGCGCAAGCTGTTAAGTTGCGCTCTTGTCGGTTCTGCGGCCCTATGGTCGAGCGTCACTGACGCCCAGGAATCAGCGGTCGAACCGCAATTGCGAGTGAGTCTGAATAGGCCGATTCAAGTGGTCTCGGACGATAACGTGCCAAACCGAGTCGCAGCCAACCCCGTCGCCAATGCGACACCACATCCACTGGATCCAGCGCTCTTGTTCGCGCAAGAGAAATTGGACCACCTTCGCAAGAACGTTCACGATTATGAAGCCGTGATGATCAAGCAAGAACGTATCGACGGGGCGTTGCTGCCTGCCGAATACATGGCCATCAAGGTTCGCAACCGTCGTGAACGCGCCAATGGTCGTCAGCCATTCTCCGTCTACATGCGGTTTCTACGCCCCAACGCCATCAAAGGCCGAGAAGTCATTTTCGTCGAAGGGCACAACTCGGATAATTTGGTCGCTCACGAATCTGGGATCCTGGGTATGATTCGCGTTAACTTGGCTCCCAAGGGCACTTTAGCCATGCGCGGAAATCGTTACCCGATCACAGATGCCGGCATTGAAAACTTGGTTGAAAAATTGATCGAAAGAGGGACCCGAGATCGAGCTCAAGGGTTGTGCGATGTCCAATTCTTCGAGAACGCCAAGGTGATGGATCGCTCTTGCACCATGATTCAAGTCAAACATGAAGTAGAGAAAGAACCGTTGGATTTCCACATTGGTCGCATTTACATCGACGACGAGCACCAAGTCCCAATTCGGTACGAAGCGTACTTGTGGCCTGCCCCAGGTGAAACCGAACTGCCACTACTGGAAAGCTACACCTACGCCAAGTTGAAGATCAATGTCGGCTTGACCGACAAGGATTTTGATCCCAACAACAAAGATTACGAATTCCCATAAGTCGGATTCTAGTCAAATCTCCTCTGAACCGCTCGCCAACAAACCATGATTGGATTGACCCGATCATGGTTTGTGGTCATTATTAAACCGGTGACCGTCCGGGGCATTGTGCGTTTTTGATTCGGAAAGTGGCGATGGCTTGGCTCTATTTGATGATGGTTGTTTGCCAACCCCAAACAGTGGCGGACGACGAGGGTGTTTTTTCCAAAGCGTTGTGGTTTGTACACGCGTATGGGAAGGTGACATGTTCGGCGGCGGAGAAGGATCAACACGTCAAGCATTTCTTGGCAAAATCGCTGGCGGATGATCGCCAGCTGTCACTCAAAGAAATGTCCGAATTGGTAGATAGCGAAGTCTTCCAAAACTTTTCGGGAGAAGACTCGATATTGTCGGACGCCGAACTTACTGCGGCGTTGGTTACTGCCACTCCGGCGGCTCGATTGCGACTCTTCCCGAAATTGAAACATCACGCCATTGAACTCACCACGTCTTTTGACATGATCGCTCCTTCGAGGTATCGGGCGATTGAACAGCTGTCTGATTGGATCGTCCAGCAGTCGGAGACAGGCGAGCCATTGAACTTCGTGACGACTTGCACCGGCAATTCGCGGCGCAGCATTCTCAGTGCTCAGATGGGCAACATGGCCGCCGCCTATTATGGATTTGAAAACGTTCGATTCTATTCTGGCGGGACTGCGCCAACAGCGTTTAATCCGCGCACGATCACGACCCTTCAAGAAATCGGATTTCACATCGAACCAACGGGAAAGGAAGCCGAACGCGGCCAGATCCAGCTTTCCAATCCAATCTTTGACATCGCCTGGGGCGAAGGGCTGAGCGGCGTGGAATTCTCGAAAATGCATGACGACAAGTCGAATCCCCGCTCCGGATTTGCGGCCGTTTTGGTTTGTTCCGAAGCCGATGCGGACTGCCCCGATGTCGCGGGTGCGGCGTTCCGGTTCTCCATGACGTTCCTTGATCCCAAAACATTTGACGATAGTCGCTTCGAGACCCAAAAGTACGCGGAACGGCGCGACGACATCGGGCGCACGTTTCTGGCGGTGATGGCCGATGCCCGCCGCAAGCTTCACCACAAAACAGCGTCCAACGAATATCTTGTCCGCCCGCGAAATTGACGCTGCCGGGACGCATCAAATAGTCGCCTCATGAGGGTGCCGCTTCAGTAAGCGTCAGACTGGTGTTTGGAAGAGGCTCGAATGGCACCTTGGCTACTGAATACCCGACACTCGAAGTAAAGAATAGGCCGCCCCCGCAATGAGGCCAGCGCATGGGACGGTCGTCACCCAAGCTAAAACAATTTGGCCGACATTTTTCCATCTCGCCTGTTTCGTCAACGCTCCGATCCCCAACATTGAACCCACACTGACGTGAGTTGTACTGACCGGCAGACTGTGAACGCTGGCGGTAGTCACGAGCACGGCCGTCACTAGATTCGCGGCAAAACCTTGGCCGGGAGTCATTCCGGTGATCTTTTTCCCGAGAGTTTCGGCCACGCGTCGTGAATCGACCAATGCCCCAAATGCGATCAAAGTTCCGACAAACAACAACGCCGAGGATGCACTGATGTTGGGGACGATCAACAACAGCGCGGCCATCTTCGGAGTATCGTTTAGGCCTCGCGAGAAACTGGCGGCACCGGCAGTGGCGAAATGAGCGGCGTTCAAGAAGCGATTCGAGTGATCAGGAGCTAACTTCAACGATCGAAACAGCCACAGAATCACAACGCCGAGAATCAATGCGAGCAAGGGACTGAACAACAGTGGGAAGACGAAAGATTGCCACAGCGCCGAAAATCGAACGAACTCGCCGGTCCCCGCTAGCCCTGCCCCAACCAGGGCGCCAACCAAGGCGTGAGTGGTCGAAACGGGAAACCCCAGCCGATTGGCCAGAATACTTGTGAACGCCGCACCCATTGCGACCGCGCCAGTAAAATTGGGGGACGCCAGCAACCCGTCGTTTACCAGTCCTTTGCCGCTGAAACTTGTGATCATGCCGTTGGCCACGAACATCGACGCAATAGAACCGGCCAAAGTGGTGAAAGTTCCCCAAAGCAAGGCCGTCCATAAAGTCGTTGTTCCACTGCCGTACAACGACGCAACGCCCTTAAAATTGGCGTTCGCTCCATTGGCAAACGCCACAAAGCCGACCGCAATGATCACGAGAATCAACAACGATGAACGTCCTACGGAAGTTTGTTGACTTTGGTTTCGGTCGGTAGCTGTTTCATCGCGGCATATTCTTTCCACGACCCTTCATACAGTCGAACATTGGAGTAACCGGCGACGTGAGCAAGATAAAAACGCAACAAGCTACCTTCACGCGATGTGCCGCAATAGACAATGATCTCTTGGTCGGGAGACAACCCAATTTCTTGCAGTAGCAACGCTGCTTTCTCCGCCGCGATAAACTTGTGTGTATTGCCTTGCTCCATCAGTCGAGCCCAATGAAAACTGATCGCACCCGGGATGTGCCCCTTGCGCAACCAAACATCGTCTTCGCCACGATACTCGTTGTCAGGCCGAGCATCCACGAGGACGACATTCGTTTTGTTCTTTCGTTCGAGAAGTTCCGGCAAGTCGATACCGATGGACTTTTTGGAAGTGGCAGGCAGTTTCCCCAATGGATTGCCGAAATATTCCTGAGTTGTCGGAAAACTCAACCGTTGCCATTCGGCTAACCCGCCGTCCAAAATTCGGATGTCTTCCACTCCGTTTTTTTCGAGCACGTACGCAACCATGGTCGTACTTAAGATTTCGTCGTTGGGCAGTGTTTCGCCCGTCGCGTACAGAAGGTGCGTTCGGTCACGATCCACTCCCGCCCGCCTGAGCAGTTCCCCGGTCAAGTCGTCCGGCAAGTACTGAACGGGCACTCCCGCATCGGTGCCCCGCAATGTGTCAAAATTGAGATGATGTGCCGTCGGCAGATGTCCGCGAAAATAATCCTTGTATCCTCCTCGAGTGTCGATGACGATCGGACGTTTGTTCTCGCCCACGCTCTCGATGAGGCTTTTCGCCTCGTCGCACGAAATCAGCGATATCTGAGCATTTGCCAACGCTCCGCCCAGAAACCACGCCGCGATTCCCAACCATATGAACTTCGTCATCAACTCACTTGCCTTTCATTTTCAAAAACGCCAAGCAACGCTCGGAGCGGGCATGGGCAATTGCCCTCTCCAAATTTGCGCTGGTAAATCGGCAACGCTTCCAGACCCAACTCTCCGACGTTCGTCAGAACATGATAATAGTCGTCGGCGTGCTCTTTTTGAAGCAGTGTCACGGAGTTCGCTATGAACGCGACCGAAGATTGAACTGAAGTTGTGGGCAGGGAGACTTGTTCATTGCGCGTGTTTTGTAGATAATGCACGCATTGCTTGCCTGCGCGCTCGTCCGATACGGAGTCTGCCGCACGGGGTCTGCTGCGTTTCCGGCGAGCCTAACAAAACGCACAAAATTGACTCGACTCGAAAGGTCAGTTCTCGGTTTTGCGAGGCTCTTCGTTCCGAGGAAAGTTGACCGACAAAATGGATTCTGAAGCGAACACAGATAATATCTGTGCCAATTATATGAAAGCCTTAGGAGACCCCATTCGCCTCAGAATTGTTCGGGCATTGCAAGATGGCCCACAAACCGTTTCAGAATTGGCTGGTCAGTTGGATCTAGAGATCCAAAAAATTTCACACCATTTGCAGATATTGTTTCACGCAGACCTGATTACCCAACATCGCCAGGGGAAGTTCAGGTTCTACGAGCTGAACGCAAGTTTCTTGAAAGGGCGTCGAGCCAACCAATCACTCGATTTAGGTTGCTGTAAAATAGGTTTGTGGAAGGTGGAGGAATGAAAGTCTCACCCATGTTTGA
>JAUXWY010000481.1 GCA_030681235.1 Pirellulaceae bacterium
TAAACATCTGCGCACCCAAGTTCACGACGGTCGGTTTTTCCGGGATGATCTGAATGCGGGCGACGCTTTCATACCAAGGTGTCGCCGTGAAAACGTAGAAAGTACCCAGTCCGACCGCAATCATCATGAAAAACAAGATCAAGAAAAACCGGCGGCGAACGATCCCCCAAAAGTCGATACTGGACCCGGCTTCTTCGTCGAAGGGCATCGGCGGTTGGTAGGCGATCGTTGGGTAGGAAGTTGATGGGAGATAACTGCCATTTTGGTGAGAATTTTGGATCAATCCCGATTCCATAACGTTCCTCAAGATTTGCACTTCCGTCGCGAAAAAACGCGACCACTCGATCATTCGCAACCGCTATCGGAAACGAGCCATCTCGACCCCACCCAGACAGACTAAGTATAGCCAAGCGATCCCCTCCAACAATGGTTTGAAGTCATTTTCCCATGGTGTCATCCGCACCTAGCCGGCAAAATCGACAGAGTTTATCCAATCGCTTCTATCAAACGCGGTCCAGAGAGGCCGCTCACGACTTCTACGTCGGAATTCAGCAATTCGTTCGACTCTGTCGTCCAGTCTTGACAACCCGAGCCTCTTACTCACAACTGGAGGTTATGAGCACAACCCCGATGATGAAGCAGTACGAGGACGCCAAAGCCGCATGCGGGGACGCCATTCTTTTGTTCCGAATGGGCGATTTTTACGAATTATTCCATGATGACGCGGTGATCGCCTCCAAAATCCTCGGCCTGACGCTCACCAGTCGCGACAAGACTTCCAACCCGACCCCTATGGCTGGGTTTCCCTACCATCAACTGGAAGGTTACCTGGGCAAGTTGATTCGAGCCGGTCATCGGGTCGCCGTCTGCGATCAAATGGAAAACCCGGCGACGGCCAAAGGGCTGGTCCGACGAGAAGTCACCCGAGTCGTCAGCCCGGGAACCGCCATCGATGACGACCTGATCGACCCGCGTCAACCCAATTATTTGTTGGGCTTGAAGTTCGGCAAAGTTGCTCGCGATACGGAACTTTTGTGCGGCGTGTCTTGGATCGATCTTTCGACGGGTCGCTTTTTTGCCATGTCCTGTCCGATTCGCTCGGTTGAGTCAGAAATCGCCCGAATCGCACCCAGCGAGATTGTCTTCGCGGAGTCCGAATCGGGGCAACTGCCGCCGCTTCCACCCGATGTCATGCGTTCGAGCCGTCCGCATTGGAGTTTCAACTGGGCCCATGCCAAAAATGTGCTCCAAGACCATTTTCAAGTGGCTAGTTTGGAAGGATTTGGATTTTCGGACGACCAACCCTTGCCCCTCCAGGCGGCGGGCGGTGTGCTCACGTATTTGAAGGAAACTCAAAAGTACTCGCTGGCACACATTGATCGGCTGATCCCCTACCAACGCGGCCGGTGCCTGGAAATCGACAACGCGACCCGACGCAGTTTGGAACTTGTCACGACCATTCGGACCGGCTCGCGTCACGGATCCCTGCTCGCCGTCCTGGATCAATCGGTCACGACGATGGGCTCGCGAGTCATTATCGAATGGCTCAACAACCCGTTGACCGAGATCCAATCGATCAACGACCGCTTGGACGCCGTGGAAACGCTGCTGCGGAACGAACGAGTGGTAAAGGACTTGGGAGAACTGCTCGGCCAAGTCCATGACCTGGAGCGGTCCGTTTCCAAAGTGACCACCGGGCGAGCGACCCCGCGCGACTTGGCTCTGATCGCGATCACTTTGTCGCGTTTGCCCCGCATCAAAGCCAAACTGGAGGGACACTCGGCCAAAGTCCTACAAGAGCTACAAGCTCGAATCAATTTGTTCGAGGAATTACGGACTCAACTAGCCAACGCTCTCAGCGAAGATTGCCCACCAGCGACCAAGGATGGCGGCTTTATCAAGCCCGGCTACGATACACGCTTGGACGAGCTTCGGAATTTGGCGGCCGGCGGAAAGGACTGGATCGCAAAATATCAAGCCACGATTACGGAACAAAGCGGCATTTCGAGCCTCAAGGTCGGCTACAACCGCGTTTTCGGCTATTACTTGGAAGTCACCAACACCCACCGCGAGAAAATCCCTCCGACCTTTATCCGCAAGCAAACACTCAAGAATGCGGAGCGTTACATCACGCCGGAACTCAAGGAATACGAAGAAAAAATCCTCTCGGCAGACGACCAAGCCCTTCAGTTGGAGTTGGAACTATTCGAACAACTGCGGATCGCCGTCCTCCGCCACAGCCACCCGCTTCGTGAAACCGCCCAAGCGATCGCGCAAGTGGACGCCCTGCGCGGTCTGGCGGTCTTGGCATCGCGGCATGGCTATTGCCGCCCGCATCTGACGGACGATCGTTCGCTCCGGATTGTGGCCGGACGCCATCCCGTGTTGGATGCGACGAACCCCGAATTGGCTTTTGTTCCGAACGACACTCGACTCGACAGCGAAACCGGATTGATCGCGCTGATCACTGGCCCGAACATGGCGGGCAAAAGCACCTACATTCGGCAGGTGGCACTGCTGTGCCTGATGGCTCAGATGGGTTCGTTTGTGCCCGCCAAACAAGCGACTTTGGGCTTGGTCGATCGGATTTATGCGCGGGTCGGCGCCAGTGATGAGCTGGCCCGAGGGCAAAGTACCTTCATGGTCGAAATGACCGAGACGGCCCATATATTAAACACAGCCACCGACCGCAGTTTGATTATCTTGGACGAAATTGGCCGGGGCACCAGCACTTACGACGGAGTCTCTTTGGCCTGGGCCATTGTCGAGTTCCTCCACGACGAAATCAAAGCTCGAACCCTGTTCGCCACTCACTACCATGAGCTAACCGACCTGGCCCGCGAACTGCCGCAAGTGCAGAACCTCACCGTTTTGGTGCGCGAATGGGAAGAAAAGATCGTTTTCCTCCATCAGATCGTCCCGGGAGCGACGGACAAGAGCTACGGCATTCACGTGGCGCGTCTGGCCGGAATCCCAGCGGCTGTCAATCAACGAGCCAAAGATGTGCTCGCGAAATTGGAGGCCGACTATTTGACGCCGGAGAACCAACCAAAAGTCTCGCGGCGCAAACCCAAGTCCGACCGAATTCAGCTAACCTTGTTTGGACCGCCGGCCCATCCCTTGGTGGACACCATTCGAAACTTGGACACCAACGGCCTCACACCACTTCAATGCCTGCAGTTGGTTCATGATTGGCAGGCAAAACTCCGCAGCGAGGACGAAACGGCCTCCTAATCGCCGCTGTAACATTCGTGTTACGAAACGCGAATATTTGGGACCGACCGCTATACTTGGTTCATGAGCACGGCGCAACCTCATTCCGATGGTAATGATGCGGAAGGGGTCGATGGGAACCAAGAAGAAACGACGTTTGCGGTTGGTCAAAATTATGGGAACCAAGAAATTCTTGTTGTTGGTTGGAATCTCAGCCCCGATCGCCTTTGTCGCGGTCTATGTGATTCTTTGGTACCAACAGCTTCCCCTCCGAACCGCCGAGTTCTATCGGAAATCGGGGGACGTTGGGGCA
>JAUXWY010000483.1 GCA_030681235.1 Pirellulaceae bacterium
CGGGCTCGAATGGCAAACAGAGTTTCAATTCCCAGCGCCCCTCAGGATCCGCAAGCCCGTCGTTCAAATAGACTTCGTAACGATGATTGCTGGCTGGTTGTAGGCCACTTTCAGGCAACCAACCCCCACATTAATTCGTCCCAGGGCCGCTCGAAGTCATGGTTTTCAATAGAACAAGAATAGACGGCAAAGAGTCCCCCAGGGATATCCTGCCAGTTCTTTTTTTGTCCACCGAAGAAATCGTTTTCGACAACGACACAAGCATCAAACCGACACTTGCGAGTTGGTGAAACAAGCACGTCATCCCAAGGAATACCCAAATAGGTCGGGTCGATTCGACCTCGTGCCACTGCCCATTGTTGCAGTTGATCAAAGGCCGTTTGTACTGCCGCGTCGTTGTACGACCCAAAGTGTCGGTGGTAGACGACTCGCACGGGCTCCATCATTTTTACTTCGACGTGACTTTTGATTCGCTTCAAATCGAAAGGCTTTGAACGAAGCGTCATCAAAGCTTCGGCAGCCGGCACGGAACTAGCGAGATCGGCGTCATTACCAGGTCCACCTCCTTTTTGCTGGTTTAGGAACCGCTTTCGGAACTCGGTTGGAGAGCAGTCGAAGTGAACTCGAAACGCTTTTGCGAAATTTTTCGAACTGGAAAAACCCAATCGGATCGCGGTGTTGGTGATGTCTTCTCGCGGATTGTTGACCAAGCGTCGCGCGGCGGATTCCAGGCGAATTCGACGCACAAATTGTCCGACGGATTCGCCGATTGCCGCACGAAACAATCGTTGAAAATGAAAGCTAGAAAAACCAGCCGCTTTAGCGACCTCTTGAATGGAGAAGTCGCGAGACAGATTTCGTTCAACAAAATCGATTGCCCGACAGATCCGATGTTGGTATTCGTCCATTTACGTATTGTAATCGTTGCCCGGGAGGATCAAATGGGTCGGATGTAGAGGCTCAAAGGAGTGCATTCCGTCGCTTGTTCTCCTGACGGAATCCTGTTGGCATCGGCCAGCTTTGACACGACAATTCGACTCTGGGATACGGCCACGGGAAAAGAAAGGAGTGTTCTCCAACGGCACGAGCGAGGCACTCCACAAACCACTTCCTGAAGTTCCACAACTCCGACCGAATGCGGCACCGTCGTTGGAGACGTGTCCATCTTCTTCGCCACCTCACTTCTCCACGATGCGATCAGCAAGGCTCGCAAAGGCTTCCTTGGGACACACGTTCCTTCTACCATCTGGTCCAACTAACGCCGACATCGGTGCTTTGTTCAGTTGATAGGCAATCTCGTGAAGGCCCATACCATGAGCCAACAATGTCTTTGCGACATCAACAAGATCGTTCATCGATTCAGATGCGGAATGGCTCAACGGCTTGGCAAATCGGCCTGCGGAGAATGAAGGCGCGATGTATTTACTAAAGACAAACTGCTTTCCGTCGTCTGCCAAATAACCACCGATGGTTTCTTTGGCCGGACTGAGCAAAGTTGATACGCTGGTGATTCTCCAGGCAGAAAATACGCACGAGAAGAATGATGCGGTGTTCATCATGATGATGTAGTCACGGCGTCCATCGTTGAACAAGTCGAAAGACCAGTCAACATATGGGTTCGAATCAAGTGGAATCTCGACGAGCTTTCCGGCCTTGATTTTCGTTTTCATTTCTTGGGAAAGTCGAAGAATCATCTGCACTCCGTTCCAAATCGTCATGGACACATTCAACGCAAACGCGGGCGATACCCAATCGAGTAAGGGACATCTGCTCGAGTAGCCCACTAATTGTGCTGCCAAATTGCCGCCAGACACAGAAGGATCGCTGCCCAGTCCATCACGATATCCGCTGCTGCGTTGTGTGTCCACACTCGATGTCTCGCTTCGTGTCACTCGGCGGCAACCCTAAAATTGAATGTTGACAAACCACTAGGCCTCTCCAAACTAAACCAAAATGGTTGTCGATTTGCTGACGGATATCCGGTAACATTGAAGTTTGCGACTGCCGTCGAACAGGTGCTGCTCGGCGGTACGCAAACGAAGTTGTCCCTGTGCCGTTTAAATCTTACATACCGTCGGGATTATTAGATAATGACCCAGTCGAAATCAACCCACTCAAAAATCTTGCCATCACCTCTGCCCCTTGTGATTCAAATTGGATTTGCCGGAGCTAGAACGTTGTACGACCCAAACGAGTTTCCGCGTGTCAATGCGCAGGAATTCGAACGAGCGGTCGCTGATGCACTAACAGAGTTGCTCGAAAAACTACCCGAAGAACTGGGGTTGAGCGATGGCCACGAGTTCTTCTGCGGTATCTCGCAAATCGCGATTGGTGCCGATCAGGCGTTTGCGGTCGCTTGTCAGCGGCTGGGAATCCTGCATCGTATTTTCTTGCCCCAACCGCTCGATGTTTACCTGAATGCGACGGGTTCCAATGGCCCGGACTTTTCTCCCGAACAAACGGTTAAAACCCAATCGTTACTTGAGACTCCGACAGTGATTCAGACCCGAGTCGTTAGCGACACACCAAATCGCCGCGACCGCTTTACGGATACCAATCTGGAGATTGTGCGAGTCAGCGATATCTTCATCTGCGTGATCCGAGCCGGGCAGGCGGGAAAACAAGGCGGCACGCATGAACTTGACGAGATGGCTGAGCGGCGGGGACGCCCGACAATCGTGCTGGAAGTTGGCGTTGACGCTCAAAACAAGCCGGTGATCAAACGCAATAACAAACGATTGAACTCCTTTGTTCGTCCATGTCTGCCAGAGGCGTTTACGCACGGCAACATCGATCCATTTTCTGCCGTCCAGCTTCCGCCTGGAGAATTGCCTACGGGTAAGGCGTTTGCCGAAAAACTCAAGAACCTGGGGAGCGATCATGCCAATCGATTGCGTTTTGGTTTCAGAAACGCAGCGTTAATCATTGTCGTAGGTCATGTGTTGGCGACCATTCTTGCTGTTGGTGCGTTGAAGTCGCACCATGCCATTGTGACGCCCGTGCTACTTGGGTTGGAGTTGTTGCTGTTGACCGCCGGTCTGGGAGTTCACTATGCCATCCACCACACGGAGTCCATTCGACGATGGGCCGGGTTTCGCCTGATCGCGGAAGTGGCTCGCTCGATTCGCGCCATCGGATCCGCTCCCGTCTATCTGGAATATTTCTTTTCGCTGCCGTTTCCACCAGACTTCAGGCCGCTCCTGCGAACCATCAGCGTCCTACACTTGAAAGATAACCGTCAGACCGGGAATGCGGATTGGAAGTCCAACCGCGATACTTACCTACAGTCCCGATTGACCGACCCCGACTTCCGGCGTGGACAGATCGCTTATCAACTCAAGACCAACAGCGAGTCCAAATCCAAAATCACTCTGGCGCGGACGGTTTTTTATGCGGCATCGATCAGTGCTCTCACATCGACGTTGGTAAAGCTCCTGTTGATTTGTCATTGCCTGCCAGTTTCCAGCGAGTGGGAAAGCACATTGGCAACCGCCTTCGGAACACTGGCGATCGTCTTGCCTGTGATCGCCGTCGCTTCCCTTTCGTTGGCCGCAGCGTTTGACCTGGAAGCCAAGGAGCATACGTCTGAAGAACAGTTGCAGTTCCTGGAGAAACAAATCCCTCTTCTCCAACAAGCCCAAACCCAGCGCGAGTTCAGTCGTTTGCTGATCGAAACCGAATCCCGCCTCCTGGGAGAAACCGTCAACTGGTACGCCCGCCGTCGCTTTCTGGGGATTGCTTGACCGCGGAAGACCGGCAAGTCCTCTTTAGGCGAAACGGAGTTACGAAGACAAGTACACTCTGATCGTTCGCGAGTTGAGGATCTAGGTTCCCAACATGCACTAATGCGAGTACGATATTTTGCTGCGCGAGCGCTTGCGACCCGTACTCGAAACCGATTGAATGAAGTGTTATGCACACTGAAAACCATTCGCAAATTGATTCAATCCTGCCAGCGCGTCCCCGTTTAGTCCTTCGCGTTGGCTTTGCGGGGAATCAACGGTTGATTTCCGATGAGGAGTTGGCGGCGAAGACGCTGCCGACGGACGAGGCCGAACGAGAGCGGGAATTGCAGGAGCGGGGACTGGTCGTTGCCGAACGACGACGCTTGGAGAATTCGCTGGCACACGTTCTGAGAACGCTGGGACACGAACTGGCCTGTATCGCGCCGAACGTTCCGGTCATGGGATCTAGCAAACCTCGAGTGGCGGCCTACTTTGCTCCGCAATGCCCCTTGCTGCGGTTGGTGACCGGTCTTTGCGAAGGGGCGGACGCGCGAGCCGCCCATATCTTGGACCAGATCAATATCCGGCCTGACGCCAATCAAACTTGTGATCCGAAAACGCGTTGTCTCGACACCGAACTGGCCGCTGTGCTTCCGTTCGACGTCGCCACTTATCGACGCAGTCGCCCGGATTGGTTTCGCGCGGAATTCGACCGACAACTGCAGCGCTGCGCTTGGGTGGTGACGCTGGACGGCATTTATGACAAGCCCGATACCCAAACGTTGAATGCGATGCCTGCTGCACAGCGAGAGGTTCGTGATGGGCTGGCTCGGATTCGTCGCGGACGTGCTTACCGGGCTCAAAGCGCTTTTTTGCTGCGACATAGCGATATTCTGATCGCCGCGACCAATCCCGATAATCCCACGAAAGCTGGCGGCACGCTGGAGACCGTGCGGGAGGCTCTACAGTTTCAGATGCCCGTCGTGTTCATTCATACCGGGCGCGATGACGATAATGTTTTCCTGATCGAGCCCGATGGCGATCTGAACTCAGTGCTCGCTCACGCGACGTTGCCCAATACAAAAACCAACTCACACGCACGCGACGCTGCGGGTGAGGTTCAGCCACCCGTCGAGATGCGATGGCAGACTGAACTTCGGCAATGGGTCACGCAAATCACGTCGGATCCCGACAGCGGTCTGTTGCTGAACGAAGAACCACCCGTTCCGGGGAATCAGGTTGCGAACGGGCACAAGGCCAATCACGGCGAAAAGTTGATGGCCGAATTCTTCGACAAGGTCGACACGCCACCGACGAACAAATCCGGCGAACGCCGAGCCACGCTCCGCGAGCGACTCTGGCACTTCTTTGAAAAGCGTTTTCGCCAAGGACCCGATTTTGAGCGCGATGTCAAACCGCAACCGTTTGCGACCTACCGGACGCGTGCCACGGATCTGAACTACCATTACAGCGGGCAATATCGAGGGGCGTTCCTGGGAAACTATGCACTGGCGATAGTGGCCGTGTTGTTGGCCACAGTCAGCCTGACTTTGCTGGGAACATCCAGCCATACCGCCGTCGGTTCGCAGATAGCCAAGCTGCTGGAAACCGCTGGCCAGTATTCGGCATCGTCGGTGGCCAGCACAACGGCTGAACCGTGGTTGCTGCCCAGTCTGCTGGTATTGGCGGTGGCCAAGTTGTTCATTGTCATCGTAATAATAATCAATACTTGGTTGGCGAACCGAGGTGGTTGGAATGAGCGGGCGGTCGATTATCGTTATTTGGCCGAGCGAATGCGGAGCATGATTTTTCTTCCGCAAGTTGGCAGTCATCAACCGCCGGCGGTCGAGCCGACGCAATTCGCCTCGCGTGTTATTCGCCAAAGTGCAGTCGATTGGTTATTCGACGCGGTGACACGAGCGAGCTCGCCCGCCGATCTTCCGCAAGCGCAGCCGCTGACTCTTTCGGCGTGTGCGGGCCAGCCGGAATTGAATGTCCAAAAAGTCTTGAGTATTGAGCCGTTGGCGGTCGCCACCTTGATTCGAGACGCATGGATCACCCAGCAGGCCCGGTACCACGAGCGGAATGCTCGAACCATGAGTTCCATCAACCACTCGATGGAGTTGGTGGCCAGCGTCTTGGGTTGGTTGGTGATTGCCATCGTGGCGGCCGATCTGGTGTTGATTGGCGGCAAGTCGTTCCACTGGTTGCCGGAATCTTGGTTGCCAATTGCGAAGGACGCGACCCCTTGGTTGATTTTTGCTTCGGCGTTGTTACCAGCGATCGTCGCTGCGGTTGGCGGCATTCGGTTTCAATCGGAGTGTCAACGGTTGGCCGAGCGATCGGCGGTGATGCGTGTGATGTTGGCCGGAAAAAGGCCAAACCGACGATCGACCAAGTCCTGGTGGCAAACAGTGTCGCAGCGAGTGTTGAATTTTCCCAAGACCGCTCAGTACTTCTTTCGGGCATTGATTGGCTTGACGCCTGCAGCCGACTTTCCGATAACGGGTGGACGATGGAAGCAGATAAATACCTTGGTCGAAGAAATCGGTCGGGCCCAATCCGACCGCGAAACCGACCTCGGCAGTTGGTCGCATCCTGTCCTGCGAATCACCGAGCGAGTCGCCAGCGACTTCGTCCACGAAGCCGCCGAATGGTCGGTTCTCTACGCCAAAGAGGTCGCTGATCCAGGATAGGACTTTGGAAAACGTACGCGGCGAAAGCCTGCGTGCAGCAAGTCGGGCCGGCAAAACAGAGTCGAGTGTGAATGTTGTGGTTGGAAAGTGCTGCGTCCTTTGGTTGATGGCGAAATGAGTCGGTTTATGGGTTGGATCGGAGGCACGCATACGATGCGCTATCATGCCCACTACCACACCAGCGGATTGGGGCACATTTATCAGCAACGGTACAAGAGCTTTCCGATTCAAAGCCTCACGGGCCTAATCCCATTACCAAGCCCTGTTCATTCGGACTTCTTGCGGGCTTCATCGAGGAGCTTGATCCAGGCTCCGACGAAATGGCCATTGTCGTGGAATGTGCGACCTGAAATAAGGTTGCCATCAATCACGCACGGTTCGTCCACGAACGTCCCACCACAAACTTCCAGATCGAAGCGACACTTGGCAACCGTCGCCATGCGCCGTCCTCGAACGCAGTCAGCTCGCGCGGGGATCTCGACGCCGTGGCAGACGCTGGCGATCGGAGCATTCTTCGCGAAGAAGTAGCGCGTGATGCGGATTAGATGGGGGTCGTCGCGAATGTACTCAGGAGCGCGGCCACCCGAGTAGAAGATCCCCAGATACTCGGCGGGATCGATGTCCGCGAACGCGATGTCCGCCTGGATGGTGTAACCTTCCCACTCTTTGGTAATCGTCCAGCCAGGCTTTACTTCGTGAAGAACCATCTGGTAACGCCGCTTTTCCGGCGCCGCGACAATCGGTTGAAAACCGGCTTCGATCAGTCGGTAATACGGATACATCGTGTCCAGTGTCTCACTGGCATCACCGACAATAATGAGAACTTTGGGTTGCATGGTCATCGTCCTGTATGAAAGATGCTAGCGCCGCGTGACGCTCAAGCATCGTTTAGTAATTGATCCAGATAGACGCGACTGCGATTGATCTCGGCCGTCACCGCGGAGACGGTTTCGAGAATCGGAATGCCGCGCGGAACAGGGTGCATGAAAATTTCCGTCCAGCCAGAGTACTTCATCTGTTTCAACGCGGCGAGCAGTGGAGCGAAGTCGAGATCGCCGCGACCGGGCATCTGCAGCAGTTCCTGTTCCTTCGGCAACTTCTCGTGACAGCCCATCCCGTGCTGCCAGGCGTAGAAAACAGCGATCGAATCACCCAGCGTTTCGATCAATCGACCCAACAAATCCGCGTCCTGCGGCAAGTGATAAGGTGCGAAGGCAATCCCCAGATGCTTCGACGGTCGAAGTTCGGCCAGCCATTTTAATGAATCAGGCGACTCGATCAGGTTGTTTCCGTGATTCTCAATCGCGATCGTTACCCCGGTTTCTTCTGCCACTTCAAGGTGCGGCTTCATCTTTTCGATGAAGTCCTGAACACCCGCTTTCAGATCGGTGCCTTTCAAACCGACAGAGCCCCGACCGCCGGTGACAATGGTTCGGCAGCCGAAGCGCTGAGCCAGTCGCATTTCGTCCTGCAGACCAAACGGCCCCAGCTTGTACTGAGTAAGACAGCCCAGCGTGACCTCGTGCTGCTTCAGCATGGCTGCGAACTTCTCTTCACCCAGATCGGTGAGTTGTTCGCGCTGGTTGCCATGCACCTTGGGCCAGACGTCGAGGGCCGTGGCGCCGGTCTTGCGGACTTCCGGCAGGATCTCGCCGATGTACTGATAGCCGTACATGCAGGAACCGAGAATGTACTTCAATTGGAACGGCACCGATTCCGCCGCCTCTTCAGCTGTTGGCGGCGTGATCGCACTTCCAACGACCACGGCACTCGCAGCACAAAACGAACGACGAGTCAGCAATGGCGGTTGCATAAAGTCCTCCAGAATGGGTTGATCATCGATTCTCGCAGCCGTTCTAAACGAATCATCTTCTAGCTGGTTTCAAAACCCTGGCGTTGTTCACGACCAAGCATGGCGTTGGCTGCCGCGTCATCCGGGAACATTTCACTTTCGGGGTTCCACTTCAGTGGCCTGCCCAGCCGCATCGAGATGTTTCCGAGGTGACACGTGCTGACGCTGCGATGTTGGCTTTCGACATCCGAGACCGGCGTGCGGCGACTCTCAACACAGTCAAAGAAGTTACCCATGTGATTGATGATCGCATCCAGTTTGCCCGCGCGCGCAGGACGCTCGTGGTTGTCGTAATCGTAGACCTTCCAGTCTGCGCGATTCAGCGGATTGGTTGGTAACGCCTCGACTGCCGCGCCCGTGATCTTCCCGCGATTGACGAACATTCGACCGGCATCGCCAGTAAACAGAATGCCATTGTCGCCCGTGTCACCGACTGTCATCATCACCCCGTTCGCATATTTGTAAGTGACGTTGAAATCGATCGCGACGTTGTAACCGTTGGGGACCGTTGACATCTTCGCCGTTCCGTGGATTTCAACCGGCACGGAATCGATCGCCCACTGAGCAATGTCGATATGGTGAGCTCCCCAGTCGGTCATTTGGCCGCCCGAGTATTCATACCACCAGCGAAACGTGTAGTGCGACCGCTCTTCGATATACGGAACATTCGGCGTCTGGCCCTGCCATAAGTTCCAATTCAAATGGGCGGGCGGCGTTCGCGGTACAAACGAGCCACTGGTTGCGTTCTTGCCAAGCACCACGTCGACCTGCTGCAATTGGCCGATTCGACCACCTCGCACCATCTCAACCGCCTGCCGAAATCGATCATCGCTCCGCTGCCAGGAACCGACCTGAACCACACGTCCGGTCTCTTTCACCACTTTTGTCAGGAGCTTGCCCTCATCAATGGTCAGCGTCAGTGGCTTTTCACAGTAGACATCTTTGCCGGCCCGACAAGCGTCGATCACCATTTTGGTGTGCCAATGATCGGGACTACCGATCGTGACGACATCGACATCTTTGCGGGCGAGCAAATCGTGATAGTCTTCGCTGCGATGCGGCGTACTTCCGAAGGCCGCTGTGGCCTGATCGCGGACATTGCGATCAACATCGCAGACAGCAACGATATCACCGTACAATTGAGCCTTGTGGGCGATCACGCTCCCCTGATAACGCAAGCCGATCGCACCCACACCCAAGCGTTCGACCTTGTGCCGAGGTTTCTCCGGTCCCACAATCGTTAGTGGCAACGAGAATACTCCTGGCAGCGAAGACCCCAGCAACGATCCGCCAGCCAACGTCGATGCGATGAAGCCTCGTCGGGAAAGCGATGAATTCGACATATTCAAAACGGTACTTGACACCTTTTGTCCCTTTCACCTTTTGTCCCTTTTGTCCCCAGGCTCACGCAATAATGTCCTGCACGACTCGGCCGTGGATGTCGGTTAGGCGGAAGTCGCGGCCGGCGTGGCGGAAGGTTAGACGCTCATGGTCCAGCCCCAGAAGATGCAAGATGGTCGCGTGTAGGTCGTGAGTGTGGACGGCATCCTCTGCGGTCACAATTCCGTATTCGTCGGACTGGCCATAAACCAAGCCGCTTTTGACACCGCCTCCCGCCATCCACGATGAGAAACACAAGTTGTGATGCTCCCGACCCGCGTGAGCGGCCTGTTCATGAAATGGCGTGCGTCCGAATTCGGTGGTCCAGACTACAAGCGTTCGCTCCAGCAGGCCTCGCTGTTTGAGATCGGTCAGCAGACCCGCAATCGGCTTATCAATCGCGCTCGCCAGTCGCACGTGGTCGCCCATGTCTCCGTGCGAATCCCAGTTTCCGCTCGAGCCAACATCGATGAGTTCCAGGAACCGCACGCCTCGTTCGGCCAATCGCCGGGCTACAAGGCATTGCCAGCCAAAGCCACTTGTTGCTCCTCGTTCCAGTCCATACAGTCGCAGCGTGTCTTCTGTTTCCTGCGACAGATCAAAGGCTTCGGGCGCTTCGCGCTGCATGCCAAACGCGGTCTCGAAGGAACGGATGCGGGCATCGAGTGACTGATCGGCGGCCCGCTGCGCGAGATGCGATTGATTCAAACGGTTTTGAAAAGCGAGTTCCATTTGCTGCAACTCGGTGGCCTGATTTCGCGGCCGGATGTTGGGCAGCGGCTCCGTGCCCGGCATCACGTGAGTACCCTGATGGCAGGCGGGCAAAAAATCGCTGCTCCAGGTCTGCGCGCCCGCGTAAGGTGCTGCGGGAGCCAGAACCATGAACGACGGCAAGTTCTGATTCACGGTGCCCAGCCCATAACTCACCCAAGATCCCATGCTCGGTCGAGCGAACTGTGCTGAACCCGTGTGGGCTGCCAACGTGGCCTTGTCATGTCCATCGCTTTCGCAGTGCATCGCGTTTAACACACACACATCGTCGATGACCGAACCAATGTGTGGAAACAACTCGCTGACCCAAGCCCCGCTTTGACCATACTGTTGGAACGAAAACCGCGGCTTGATGAGGAACCGGGAGTAGTCTCCGGACTTGTTGAGCCAGCGCGAGGCCGTGATCGACTTGCCATGATCCGCGACCAACTGCGGCCGATAATTGAAAGTGTCGATGTGCGACGTGCCACCCGTCGAGTACAAGAAAATGACTCGATCGGCTTTGGCAGCGTGGTGACCCGTCTTCGCGGCCAGCGGATCATCTGAAGCCGCCTGTAGTTCGCTACACAAACCGGCCAAGGCCAGGGCTCCAAATCCGCCCGAGGCACGGCTCAGAAACTCGCGACGTGTTGGAGATTGGTTCATCGTGGACGACTCACTATTCAACAAACAAAAACGCATTGCTGGTCAACAGAACTCGCGCCAGCGCCGCCCAAGCGGCGAGGTCCTGCTCCTCGGCCGAATCGTGACTCGCCAGTTTTTCTCGATAGGCCGCCACAAACGCGATTGCATCTTGGATTACAGCATCCTCCGGGATTTGACCGTGGACTGATTCAAATGCCCAGCGTGTTTTGGCTCGCTCATCACCGGGTACGGAGACAACTTGTCGCGAGAAGGCTTCGGCGACTTCGTGAACGAAGGGCGAATTCATCAAGAACAACGCCTGCGTGGGAGTCGTCGTCGGTTGCCGAGCAGCGATGCTCTGGTTGGGGTCCGCCGCATCGAACAACGCCAGGTACGGATGCCGTCGGTTTCGCTGCAACATCAGATAGACGCTGCGCTGGTTGGATTCGTAAACGGCATGGAATGGAGCGTGGATCGTGAACCCCCAAGTATCGACCGCTGGAAACGGATGGGATTCGGGGACGCTTCGATCCAATCGACCGCTAACGGCCAACAGGGCGTCTCGAATGGACTCGGCATCCAACGGACGCCGTGAATACCGCCAGTGCCAACGATTGCCAGGATCAGCCGCCAGGTTTGCATCGTGGTCCACGCTGGCCAACTGATAGGTTCGCGAGTTCATAATCAACCGATGCAACGACTTCACCGACCAGCCCGAGGCGATAAACTCCGTTGCCAACCAATCGAGCAACTCCGGATGCGACGGTGGTTCGCCTCGCGAGCCAAAGTCGCTGGGTGTGGCAACCAGCCCCTCGCCAAAATGCCATTGCCAGACGCGGTTCACAAACACCCGTGCCGTGAGCGGATTGGTGGGTCGCGTGATCCAGTCTGCCAGTTCCAAACGTCCGCTACCAGAACCTGCGGGAACCAGCTCACCACCGAGCAATTCGATATTTCTACGAGGAATCTCATCACCCGGACGATGCGGCTCGCCCCGCAGTTGCACTCGACTATTTGTGGGCGAGCCTTCGGAAACACCATAAGCGACTGGGTAGAGCGGCTCGGATGCGATGCTTTGTCGACGTTCCGTCAGTGACTTGATGTCGGCATCCAGCAACGCCAACTTCTGTTGGGCATCGGGGTCGATGGCTCGAACCGCGACCGACCCGGAGCCAGGCGCAGCAAAAGCCGTTTCGCGCAGCCCCAGATTGTCGAGGTCTCGTACACAAGCGGCTCCCGCGACATGTCCGATCCCATCACAGATAAAGCAGTTGATCACACCGTCCCAGTTCGGCCCCGTTTGCTTCTCCTGAAATACGGTCAGATCCGCAGACGTGCCCACGATGCCGGAGTACGTTTTGGAGTTTGGGTCGATGGTCAATTGCAACGTGTACCAGGTGCCGGGCTGGATCGATCGAATCACTTCCCATTGGGAACCATTGCGAATGGCAAATTCAGTCGCCGTCGCGCTGCATTCAACCGCCAGCGACTCGACGACGCCTCGCCCAAGGTAAAACCGAAACGCGCCTGACTCCTTCGAATCCTCAGTGGACCGAAAGTCGATCGCAAAGTGCATCAACGTGTTAGGCGTCGCCCTCAGGCCGTTTTCGAAAACGTATCGCAGACCTTCGTTGGGTTGCCCGCTTCCAATTCGAACGCCCCATTTGCCCGGAGGGTGTACATGATCGAACGGACTTTGCGCTTCGGCGAGGACTTCGATCGGCCCGGCACTGACCCACGGTTGGACGGGTGGCTTTCCGGACTGCTGCGCTTCGAAGCCCAGGTCGACTCCGCCCGCCATCGAGTCTGGATCATGCTCCGACCGCTCACGTTTCTTCAACGCGATTTCATGGTCCAATTGCGCAAGTTGCTCGGCCTTCGTGGTCTCTCGTTTAGTAACTTCAGCGGGAGGCACGAGCGGTGGGAAACGAGAAGGCCGCTTCTGTTCTTCGCCGCCGGGAAACGCCCACTGCGTGCTTTCCATAATCCCATACAGGGCGTAGTAGTCGGCGGCGGATATCGGATCGTACTTGTGATCGTGGCATCGGGCACAGCCCAACGAGAGCCCCAGCAAAGAACGACCGACCGAGTCAATCACATCACCAAAGTCTAAATACTGATAGTCGGGAGCGTCTTTGTAGCCGTAGCGTTTGCCGATCGCTAGAAAACCGGTGGCGATCACTCGATCCGCGTATTGTTCCTGCGGACCGTTGATCGCCAGAATATCGCCAGCAATCTGTTCGCGGATGAAATCGTTGAAGGGTTGGTCCTGGTTAAACGACTGGATCACCCAGTTGCGATACTTTCCCGCTTCCGGCACCGGATAGTCGGAGCCATCGCCTGCGGTGTCTGCATATCGAGCGACGTCCAGCCAATGTCGTCCCCAGCGTTCTCCATAAGCGGAGGACTCGAGCAGGCGATCCACTAATGTTTTGAATGCGTCGGCGGATTCATCGCAAAGAAAAGCTTCGATCTCGGCTGGCGTTGGCGGAAGTCCCGTCAGATCGAAGGTCGCTCGACGGATGAGCGTGCGACGGTCTGCGTCAGCGACGGGCGACAACTTCTGCTGCTTCAGTTGAGCATGAATGAACGCATCGAGGGGATTCCGCGACCAATGATCCTCGGGATCCTGTGGGGGGACGACAGATTTTAAAGGCTGAAATGACCAATGCGATTGGGACTGTTCCAGGCTCAATCGCGGTGAAGTTTCTGCGTCGGATTCTCGGCGCGGATCCGATGCACCGCGCTGAACCCAAGTTTCGAGATCGGCGATTTCCGCCGCAGTTAACTTCTGGGCATTCGGCGGCATTTGCAAATCGGGATCGTCGTGTCGCACGGCTTGAATCAGCAGACTTTGGTCCGGCTCGCCCGCAACGATTGTCTCACCGCGATCGCCACCGCGCATCCAAGCGTCTCGCGAATCTAGCCGCAGTCCGCCTTCTTGTTTCTTCGCTCCGTGACAGTCTTGGCAATGCTTGACCAGCAGCGGCCGGACCCGGGCCTCGAAGAAATCGTCATCGCTCTTGGCGTGACCATGGTTTGCAAAGAACAACAACCCCGCCGTTACGCACAGGATTGCGGAGGATCTCAAGAGTGTTGCATTAGTGCTCATGAAGGGTCTCGCTCCTCTAGCAGATCTTCTCTTTCAGCAGCGCCACCGCATTCTTGACATCGCCACACTTGAACGATTGGATAATGCCAACGTGTTCCTCGTAAATTTCCATCGCGTCTGGATATTGTTCTTTTTGAGTATCGCGAAAGTGAGCGCGAACACGCCCGACGATGGAACTCCAAATCGATTCCAGATCTTTTTCGTGGGCACGACGAACGATCGATCGGTGAAACTCGATATCAAGCTCTGCAATCATCGCAAAATCCCGGGCGAGACAGGCAGCTCGCATCCGCTCCAAAATCGCATTCCAGTTTGCAAAGTCGGAATCGGTGAGGCTGATAAACAAAGACTGACCCGCAAACGACTCGATCGTCCGGCGGATCTCGGTGACCAATTGATACATGGCATCGGACGGCTGCTTCGCCACTTTCAGTCCGACATTGGGCCGTCCCTCCAGGATGCCTTCGTGAAGCAACTGCTGCAGAGCCGCTCGGATCGGCGTGCGACTGACTCCGAATTTCTTCCCCAATTGTACTTCGTTGAGACGCTCGCCTGCTCCAAGTCGACCGCAGATGACGTCGGTTCGAATGCGATCCGCGATCTGTTCTCTGAGGCTAAACACTAGCGGTGCTGTAGTGGATGGAATTGGCGACATCACAAGACTCGATTCCTAAACTCGATTCCTAAATACGAGCGGCAGTCCGTGAACGACCGGTCGTGCTGTTCGCCTTCAGCATTGAACCGCTGGGAATTCGCGCGAATTCCATTGCGATTCGTTCCGGTAGATTCCAATCTGCCGCCAGCCTCAGGCGAACCTCAGTCCATTAAACGCTGTTGTTGGTGCCGAAAACGACCAATCGGCGAACAATCCGCTTGACGAACTCAACTCAAAAGTACAATGTATACAATGTACACGCAAGCCCCGCCTCCGACTCGCCGAACCCCTCCCTCTCAATGAGCTGCCATGGAATCCAGCATTCAAAGCACTGAGATTCTTCCGGGGAACAGCCCAACCACGTCAAACGCGTGTCGTTTCAGCCATTGGCCAATCGTTCACACGCAACGGTTGCTCGCCAGTGTGTTCGTTTCCGCTCTGTGCTGGCTACACGGGATGTCGGTAGACGCGCTGGCCGACGAACCCAACGCGAAAGCCTCAGCGGCGGATGTCGATTTTTTTGAAAAGCAGATTCGCCCGCTCCTGGTCGAGCGGTGCCAAACATGTCATGGAGAAATGAAGCAATGGGCTGGGCTCCGCCTCGATTCACGAGCGGCGATGATCTCGGGTGGCGACAGCGGTCCCGCGATGGTTCCCGGTGATGCCGAAAAAGGAGAGTTGCTTGATCGAGTCCGCAGTCTCGATCCAGATTTGCGAATGCCTCCCGACGAGGCCGGCGAGCCACTGTCGCAGAATCAGATTGACGATCTGGCGCGCTGGATTGCGACCGGAGCGGTCTGGCCGGCCGAAGAGCCCAGCTCGAAACTCAAGGAAGATCTGTGGCGCGAGCATTGGGCCTTTCAGCCGCTGCGATCCGGCGATCCGCCCGTGATCGCTGACGAAACGAGAATCCGGAACGACGTCGATCGATTTGTGATTGCCAAGCTGCAGGAAGTTAGGCTTCCATCGTCCAACGAGGCGAATCGCGAATCGTTGATCGTTCGCGCGACTTATGACTTGTGCGGATTACCACCGACGCACCAGGAGATTCAGACGTTTGTTAACGACCCATCCAGCGATGCGTATGAACAATTGATCGACCGGTTGCTGGAATCGCCTCGGTACGGCGAGCGGTGGGGACGCCATTGGCTGGACGTCGCCCGGTACTCGGACACCAAAGGATACGTGTACGGCCGCGAGGAACGACGGTTTGTGCATTCGTTTTTGTATCGCGATTGGGTGATCCGCGCGTTCAATCAGGACATGCCCTACGACCGCTTTGTGTTGTTGCAGTTGGCCGCGGACCAAGCGGCTCCAAACGATCCCGCATCGCTGGCCGCGATGGGTTTTCTAACTCTTGGGCGTCGCTTCCTGGGCTCTTCGCACGATATCATCGACGATCGGATTGACGTGGTGAGCCGCGGTTTGCTTGGCCTGACCGTAAGTTGTGCCCGTTGTCACGATCACAAGTACGATCCCATTCCAACCGCCGACTATTACTCGCTGTATGGAGTCTTCGCGAACTGTGTCGACCAACAGTTGGAGCTGCCCAGTCCGACTGGCCCTGCGGAAGCCTCGGAGTCTGTGGAAGCCCATCGGCAAGGATTGCACGAGCGAATCCAGAAGCTGCGTTCCGCGACCGAAACCGCTCAAGTCGAAGCGAACAAGCGGATTCGAGATCGCGTTAAGGACTACTTGCTGGCTCAACGAGAGATCGAAAAGTATCCGGAAGTTGCGTTTGTGCAACTGACCGGCAAGGACGAATTGGTTCCGGCGATCGTGCGACGGTGGCATGCGTTCCTGGCGGGAGCCGAACATCGATCCGATCCGGTGTTCACTCCGTGGATCGCCTTTAGCAAACTGCGCGACGATGAGTTCGCCTCTCGCGCTCCAGAAGTGACGAAGCAACTGCTCGACGGTTCGCTGGCCCTCAACCCACGCGTCGCTCAAGCGTTTGAAGTTCCACCGCAGTCGGCGGCAGAAGTTGCGGACCGATATGCTGCGCTTTTGGCTGCCTTTGATCTTCTCTGGCAGAGTACTCCCGCAGGAGATCGTGCTGCGTTAGACGAGTGCGATCGGCAGTTGCACGACGCTTTTTATGCGGCAAGCTCGCCGTGCGTGATTCCCGACGAGCCGATTATCAATACCGAATGGTATTGGGACCATGAGACCGGGGTTGCGCTATGGAAAGCTCAAAGTGAAGTTGACCAGTGGATTTTGCAATCACCCGCTGCGACTCCCTGTGCCGTCGTCTTGAACGACTCGGCTGTCCAACGGGACGCCTATGTGTTTCGACGCGGCAATCCGGCGACGAAGGGCGAACGAGTGCCTCGACAATTTCTACAAGTACTCGCTGGTGAATCGCGACGTCCGTTTGCCGATGGAAGCGGACGTCTGGAGATGGCCCACGCGATTGTTGACCCCGCGAATCCGTTGACCGCACGAGTTTGGGTCAACCGTGTGTGGCAGCATCACTTCGGGACGGGGCTAGTTCGCACGCCAAGCGACTTTGGAATTCGCTCGATCTCGCCCAGTCATCCGGAACTGCTCGATTATTTGACGACCCAATTCATCTCCAACGGTTGGAGCACCAAGTCGCTGCATCGGACCATCATGTTGTCGGCAGCTTATCGACAAAACTCAGACGGACCAACAGACGCCACTGAACTCGCGATGGCCCTAGAACGAGACCCGGAGAATCGACTGCTTTGGCGAAGCAATCGGGGTCGGCTGGAATTTGAAGCCTGGCGCGATGCCATGTTGGCCACATCGGGCGAATTGGATTTGACCATGGGAGGACCAGGTACGGATTTGTTCGGCGCTCGGCGATCCGTTTACATCACAATCGATCGTCAGTTCTTGCCAACCTTGCTCAGCGTTTTTGACTTTGCGAATCCGGATTTGCATTCGCCGGAACGCTCGGAAACCACGACGCCGCAACAAGCATTGTTTGCGATGAATCATCCGTTTGTGGTCGCTCGAGCCAAGAAGATGGTTGCCAACTTGGATGAAGCGAACGCAGTTGATCAACTGTACCTTACTATTCTCGGGCGAATGCCGACCCACGAGGAACGTTCGCTTGCCGAACAGTTCTTGACGACAGCCGAACAAGCAATCAGTTCCGAACCAACGAATCCTCGTACCGCCGCGTGGAGCTACGGCTACGGCGAAGTCGATGAGACCCAGGGAAAACTCAAGACATTTACTTCACTGCCGCACTTTACGGGCTCCGCGTGGCAGGGCGGACCTCAATTCCCGGACGCCACGTTGGGCTGGGTCCAGCTCACGTCGCAGGGCGGGCACCCGGGCAATGATCGGCAACATGCCATCGTTCGACGCTGGACGGCTCCAGAAAACGGAACCATCTCGGTTCAGTCCAAGGTGATTCACCAGTTTACCGAGGGAGATGGCATTCGAGCCTTTATCATTTCCAGCCGACAGGGCATTCTGAAATCAGCGACCGTGCAGAATCGCGAAGAGGAGTTGAGCCTCGCGGCGTTGCCAGTGGAAGCCAACGAAACGCTTGACTTCGTCGTCGATATCGACCAAGAGCTAAATACCGACCAGTTTTTGTGGTCCCCAGTCATTTCAATCGTGAGTCCAGCTCGCGACGACGCGATTCCCTGGAACGCGGAGAAAGATTTCACCGGCGGATCGGTTCAATTGCTGTCACCCCTGGAGCAGTTGGCGCAGGTGCTCTTGTGCTCGAATGAGCGAATGTTCGTACCGTAGCCCGCATCGTACCGTAGCCTGTATCCGTGAGACCATGACCATGCCATCGGAATATCACAAGACGGATTTGTCTCGCCGCCAAATGCTGCGCGGCACTGGGGTTGGTCTGGGGATGTTGGGTTTGGCGGGCGTGATGGCGGATGACAACGCACTGGTGGCCGCCCCGAGCGACGGAGGCTCGCTGACCGCCAAAGCGTCTCACTTCGTTGGCCGAGCGAAACGGGTCGTGCATTTCTTTCTGAATGGCGGCCCTTCGCATGTCGATACATTTGATCCTAAACCGTTGCTCGAAAAATATGCCGGGCAGCCTTTGCCGCAATCGTACATCACCGAGCGAAGGACGGGTGGGGCTTTGCCATCGCCCTTCAAGTTTCAGAAGTATGGTCAAAGCGGATTGGAAATCAGCGAACTGTTCAGCCGAACCGCCGCCCACGCTGACGACATCGCGGTGATTCGCTCGATGACCGCACAGGTTCCCAATCACGAACCGTCGCTGCTGCTGATGAATTGTGGAGACTCCGTTCAGCCTCGGCCGAGCGTTGGGTCCTGGGTCATGTATGGACTGGGGACCGAAAATCAAAACCTGCCCGGATTCATTGCGATGTGTCCCAATGGATACCCCGTTTCCGATAAAGCCAATTGGCAGTCTGGGTTTTTACCGGGCTCGTTGCAAGGAACCTATATCGACACTCAGTATCGCAAGATCGAACAACTGATCGAGAATATTCGCAGTACGCATGCCACGACCAACATTCAGCAGCAGCAATTGGATCTGCTGCGCAAGCTGGAGTCGGTTCGTGCTCAAGCCCAACCTGATCCTCGGATGGAAGCTCGCATCGAGTCCTTTGAACTGGCCTTTCGCATGCAGTCCGAAGCGGCCGATGTGTTTGATATCCAGGGCGAACCGCAGCACATTCATGAACTTTATGGCGACACCGTTCATGGACGGCAAACGCTGATCGCGCGACGGCTGTTGGAACGGGGCGTGCGTTATGTCCAGTTATGGCACGGAGCCGGACAACCGTGGGATCATCATGGCGATATTGAAAAGAACCTGCGCACGAACGCGGGAGAAATCGATCAACCAATCGCTGCGTTGCTCACGGATCTCAAACAGAGAGATATGCTCAAGGACACATTGGTGATTTGGGGCGGCGAGTTCGGACGAACTCCGGTGTCGGAAGGCGGTACAGGCCGAGATCACAATCACTATGGATTCACCGTGTGGATGGCGGGCGGCGGTGTACGGGGTGGAGTTACGTACGGTGCGACCGACGACTTCGGCTTCAAAGCCGTCGAAAAAGTATCAACCGTGCATGATCTGCACGCAACCATCCTGCATCTGCTGGGATTCGATCACGAACGCTTGATCTACCGTTATGCAGGCCGCGATTTTCGATTGACCGACGTGCATGGCAATGTCATGCGAGATGTTCTTTTATAATCTTTTTGGAGTCATGTTATGACACGATCACTTCGAAACTATTTATTGGCCGCTTTGTTCGGGATGACAGTGCCATATTGCCCAGTCTTGGCCGACGAACCCCAATCCATGTGGAAACAGCACACCATCAATCACCTCTCTCCCTTCGAGGCCGTGGGTGTCGCTGATTTCAACCGGGATGGAAAGTTGGATGTGTTTTCAGGCGATTCGTGGTACGCAGCTCCGAATTGGGAGGCATTTAAAGTTCGCGACGTACCACTAGGCACCAACCCTCACTATTACGAAGACTTTGCGGATGCTCCGTTGGACGTGAACGGCGATGGTCATATCGACATCGTTACCTGTGCCTACTTCTCCAAGAAGGTCGCGTGGCTGGAAAACCCCGGCGATCCCACGAAGCCGTGGAAAGAACATCTGATCGACACGCCGGGCTCGATGGAAACGGGATATCTGCTGGATCTCCACGGTATTGGCAAGCCTGTGTTCATACCAAATGTTGGTGATAAAGTCATGTATTATGAACTGACAGCGACGGCGCCCAAGGTCCAGTGGACGCCACACGTTTTGTCACCCAAGGGGGCTGGGCATGGAATGGGGCATGGCGACATCAATGGAGATGGTCGTATCGACTTGATTGCTCCCAAGGGCTGGTACGAGCAGCCACTGCAAGCGGATGGCAACTGGGAGTTTCATCCAGAATTCGAATTGGGGACGGCGAGTATTGAGATTATCGGGCACGACTTCGATGGTGACGGCGATACAGATATTGTTTGGGGAATGGGCCACGACTTCGGCCTACACTGGCTCAAGCAAAGCATCGTCGATGGCCAACGAACGTGGACCAAGGAGGAGATCGACATGACGTTCTCCCAAGTCCACACGCTTCACCTGACCGACTTTGATGGGAATGGGGAACTTGAATTTGTGACCGGGAAACGCATCTACGCTCACGCCAGTGAACCAGGCGCGACAGACGAGCCCTGCATCTACGTGTTCGCTTTTGATCGGAAGACTGCGACGTGGAAAAAGAGCACGGTTCACTTGGGCACCCCGGCCCCAGCGGCTCCGCTGAACCCCGAACATCGCGACGCACTGAAGGACTTCCGCCCGGGCTCGGCAGGTACCGGATTGCAAATGGTGGTTTGCGATTTGGACAACGATGGCGACATCGATATCGTTGCACCAGGAAAGTCCGGATTGTATTGGTTCGAAAACCTACGGCTTTCAAATCCAAACGCGACGAAATAGTTTTCGGATCGATCAACGCATTTCGGTTGATGACACCGACGTCGCATCACGACTACACAGGGAGAATTCTCAGCATGATTTTCACCGCACTGAACCTGGATTTGGCCGGCAAGCAACAGGGGTTTATGCAGGTGCCCTACTCGCACAATCTGGGCGGTTGGGCGAATGTGATGATCCCCATGACCGTCATCGCCAACGGTTCCGGACCGACCGTGTTGGTGCTGGGAGGAAATCATGGCGACGAGTATCAAGGGCAGATCGCTGCGATGAAGTTGGCCCGAGAACTGACACCGGAGATGATCACTGGCAGAATCATCTTGATTCCGTCGCTCAACTTTCCGGCGGCTCGCGCGGCTACTCGACTTTCACCGCTCGATGGCATGAACATGAATCGCGCGTTCCCAGGGCAAGCCGAAGGACCTGTCACGAGCCAGATCGCTCATTATCTAACGACCGTGCTCTTTCCCATGAGCGATGTGATCATCGACATCCATTCCGGCGGACGCAGCATGGACTTTGTGCCGTGCTCCCACATGCATCTGGTGCCGGATAAGGAACAACGCCGGAAGATGCTGGCGGCCATGTTGGCTTGGAATACCGATTTCTCGTTTCTCTATGCGGATGTCGCGGGTTCGGGACTGTTGCCGGTCGAAGCGGAAAACCAAGGCAAGGTTGTGGTCACTACGGAACTTGGTGGAGGCGAGGGAGTACCGGCCAGCGTCCATCGAATCGCTCAGTCGGGCCTGCGCAATGTGCTGGTCCATGTCGGGTTGTTGAAAGGTGTCGAGCAAACTCGCGCGAGTCTGGGCAAGCCACCGGCGATCTTGGTTCAAGCACTCGATCGCGACGACTATCTGCTGGCCCCCGAGTCCGGCGTTTTTGAAATTGGTGTGGATCTTGGGCAGATGGTTCAGGTCGGCGACTGCATCGGAGCGATTCATCACTTGGAACGACCCGATCGTCAGCCCGAGCCGATCTTCGCTCGTAGCTCGGGATTTCTGATAACTGCGCGTGTGCCATGTCTGACTCAACAAGGTGATTGCGTGGCCGTGATCGCTCGGCAGGTGGGGATCGACGAGGTTCTCAGCGCATGACCAAATCAGGGGAAACAAACCAGCAAGCCGAGGAATCACGCTTTCCGCCGGTCTCGAGCCAAGCCGTCTTGCTGCTGGGTTTCATGTGGTTTGCCTACTTCCTGAACTACTGCGATCGACAAGCGGTGTTCGCCATGTTTCCTTCGCTCCAGAGCGACTTGGGGATGACGGACCAGCAACTGGGTTTGACCGGCGCGTATTTTCTGTGGGTGTATGCGTTGGGTTGTCCCGTCGCCGGAGTCATTGGAGACCGCGTCTCGAAGCGTCTCTTGGTGGTTCTGAGCTTGGTCCTCTGGAGCATCGTTACCGTCGCCACCGGACTCGCACGTTCCGGAGCGGAGTTGCTGTGGCTGCGAGCGGCCATGGGGATCTCGGAATCGCTCTTCATGCCCACGGCCATCGCGCTCACGGCCAATGCGTTTGCGCCCGCGTTGCGATCCAGGACCATTGCGATACTCACCACGGCCCAAATTGCGGGCACGGTGGTCGGGAGCTGGTTCGGTGGTTGGATGGCCGACATGGGAGCCTGGAGAACGGCGTTCTTCGCACTGGGTGGAGTTGGTTTGCTGTACGCCTTTCCCTACTTTGCGTTCTTGCGAACATTCAAAGAGGAAGATTTTTCAACATCGGCGTCGGCGCCAGGTTCTGTCGAACCAAGAGCCGGAATCGCGCGCGGCCTGGTGACGATCATTTCCATTCCAACTTATCAGATCTTGTGCATTGCCTTTCCCGTGTTTGTGTTTGGACTGTGGCTGTTGTATGGTTGGTTGCCCACGTTCTTGCATGACAAGTTCGAACTGAGTCAATCGGACGCGGCGTTTAATGCCACGCTTTATCTTCAGGGCAGCACTCTCGTTGGCTTACTTGGCGGTGGCTGGCTGGCGGATCGACTGTTGCGATTCACGAAGGCCTCGCGGTATTATTTGATGTTGATAAGCTTGGTGTTGTGTGCTCCGTGCCTGCATGCGATCGGTAACTGCGAGACCTTGGTACAAGTGCGATTGGCGGCCAGTGCCTTTGGCTTGTTTAGTGGCTTGATGATTGGGAATATTTTTCCGTCCGCCTTTGAAGTTGTTCCCGAGCGACTCCGGGCCACCGCTGTGGGAGTGCTTAACCTGTGCGGCGGTCTGGTTTCTGGTTTTGCGACATTGTTCGGAGGGCTCTGGAAATCGACGCTGGGGATCGACCGATTGCTGACGTTCACGGGAGCGGCCTATTTTGTGGCTGGGCTGCTCTTGCTCCTGGGGATTTTGTTCTTGTTCCCTCGTGATGCTGCAAAACAATCTGCTCAAATACCTTCACCAAGAAGTAAGAAAACATGAAGATCGATTCCGTCGATTTCTACTATTTGTCCATGCCCGAAGTGCTGGATATTGGCGATGGCAGCCAAGACGCGTTGCTGGTTCGGATCCAGGCCGGCGATTGCGTCGGATGGGGCGAGTGCGAAGCGGCTCCGTTGGTGTCGATCGCCAGTTTGATTTGCCCGATGTCGCATAGCGCTTGCAAGCCCGTGGTGGCATCCGTCGTGGGGCAGGAAATCAATGACGTTCACGACATCCGCCGGATTGGAAACTTGGTTCGTGCGAATAGTCTTGATCTGTTGCAGGCGGACCATACGCTTTCCGGGATCGACATCGCGTTGTGGGATTTACTGGGCCGCCGACTGAATGAACCGACCTGGAAGCTGCTGGGCTACCAGTCCTGCTTTCTCAAGACGCCGTATGCGTCGGTGCTGTTTGGCCAGGACGCTGCCGAGACGCTCGTCAAAGCCAAGTCCATCGCCGCGCAAGGATTTCGAGCCGCCAAGTTTGGCTGGGGACCGTTCGGATTATCAACGATTGAAGCGGATCTTGATCAGTTGGTCGCAGCCCGCGAAGGACTCGGAGAAGACGGCATACTGCTGATTGATGCGGGAACGGTTTGGAACACGGATCTGGAAGCCGCTCGTGCAAGATTGAAGATGCTGAAGGAAGTCAAAGCCACTTGGCTGGAGGAGCCGTTCGTCTCGGGAGCCTTGTCCCAGTACCACGCACTGTCGCGAGAGAGTGGAGATGTTGGCATGGCGGGCGGCGAAGGCTGCCACAACTTTCATATGGCCAAACACATGGTCGATTACGCCGGACTGAAGTACGTGCAAATCGACGCCGGTCGCATCGGCGGTATCACGATCGCCAAAGATGTTGCCGACTACGCAGCGGCGAAGGGAGTGACGTATGTCAATCACACCTTCACCTCGAACCTCGCGCTGTCGGCGTCGCTGCAACCGTTTGCGGGACTGGAGTCGCATACGATTTGCGAATTTCCCACCGAACTGAAATCATTAGCGCGGGCGATGACCAAGAATCACATCGTTCCCGACAAGAACGGCTTGCTGCATGTCCCCGATGCCCCGGGTCTCGGCATCGATCCCGACCTGGAAGGCATTGCCCCGTATCTGGTGGACGTAGAAATCAGCGTTCGAGGGAAAACAATCTATCGCACACCATCTTTGAGATAGGCCCTTAAATTATTAAGAATCGAACACTCGAAGAACTCCAAGCCCAACTGACCGATTTGCAAGTTCGGGTGAAAAGCCGAGGCTGATCCAACGTATGGAGCTGATCGAGTTTCCAGCAGATTCAGGGAGGACAGCAGATTGAACCGCCAAAGGTCAAAGTAACTCCGGAGCTGAACTCAATTGCAATCTACCGACGAGTCGTAATCCTCAAAACCTCGCTCGTCCAACCGTGTTTGATAGAAATTGGCAATCACAATCGCCATCCGTGAATATCCGTGTGAATCCGTGGTTGAAACGATCGCAGCATTTGTCTTTCTGCCCATCATCTTTCTGCCAAACCACCATCGCCCCGATCGCGAGCGTCAATCAAGCAAAATGGTCTTCATTAGGGCAAATCAAAGGGGTCGGCCTCTTTGTTTTGGTGTAGTAGACAAAGGCCGATTCCACGAGCGCCACGAGCTGATGAAGCTGGCGAACGGCAACACGCTTTGAATCGCGGCAACCTGCTCGTCGTTCTGATTTTGCGGGGCTCAAATTCAGGCAAAAGCTCAATGCCCAAGCGTTTCCGCCATTGGTTGATTGCCTTTAAGCGTTGCGATTCAACGACGTCAGGCGCTGCATTCAACGTGAACTCGTATCTCTCCGGAAGTCGTCCAGACAGGACGAACCCAGCGACATCACAAATCCTGGGATCGGAGAATCGGAAGTCACCCCAAGATCCAGACAATCCCTCGCGGCGATCAGTATCGCCGAGCGCGGTGATCAATAGCGACTCGATTTCGTTTTGCACTAGTTCACCAACTGGCGGAACATGGCCCGGAGCAGTCAACGCTCCACCTGAACCAATCGACGACGAGAAAACAGAGCGTCTGTCTGTGCCGAATGCCGTTACGACCTTGAAGCGGGTTGTTGTCGCGTGGACACGATAGTCGTCATGCAATGCCTTAATACACTCAAGCGAGTCCTTAGTCGCCAGAAATTGGATTAATTCTTCAACGCCATCCGTCATCTCCCCATTCTTCGACGAAGTTTTACCAGCGATGTCGGTAACGCTCTTCCATTCACGAATCATTGATTTGACCGCGACCAACGGTACCAGATTGTCGATTTGAATTGCTGCCGCGACACGGCTCGACAACTCCGGTGACTTATCCATTTGTTCCATAAGGAATTCAATAGCCGTCTGGCCAATCGTGCCTGCCATGGCAATCATTTGATTTCGAACCCATGTCGACCTGGCGTTCCTTGCCCCGATTGCTATCGCATCAAGTGCTGCGTCGGGGTACTTTTCGAGGAGGCGACCGGCCTGATAAGCAGAATTGTCGTCACCAAGTTTTGTGACATCAACGAGAACCTGTTTTTCCCCCTTGGTCTGGACCTCGCTCCACCAGTCTTCAATCTGCTTCTTCACGGTTAACTGCTCGCCATCCTTGACCATCGCGCCATTTGTGTAATTCCGTCGATAGAAGTTGCGATTGGCAATACGGCAAAGAATTCTCTCGGCGCAATCTCCGACTCGCAACACATGGTGCGAGAAGTAAAAATCCCGGTGGAATCCAACGGATCGAGTCAGCCGCTGGTCTTCGAGTGCCTCGATAAGTTGAGGCACAGCATCAAAACCGATGTCGACCAATTGGTGAGCCGGACTCCTGGGCGGAAGTTTGACGTTTTCCGCTTCGCCTGAGTACTCACCCGCTTCAGCAACCATGAAGTCGTTGAAGATGTCACATTCACCTGGCTGGCTCCACTGTTGCCCGTTCTGGTCACGCAGTCGAAAAATCAGCTCAGAAACTTTTTCCTCAGTGGTCAACTTTTCAAAGTCACTCGGCGGAATATGCTCCTGTTCTTCTGCGAGCATGGTCCGAAGCATTGTGGCCGTTAATTTTGCCCGATCAAAATGTGGTGAGTCAGGGTAGTTCTTCAATAAGGCGTCGAGTTTTGCCAATAACGCCGTTCGCGAGATTTCGGTGTTGCCAAACTCAAGAATGATGTTCCACATCGTCATGTTTGCCAGCTCGTCAGACAGGTTCTCGCGAAACGTCGCATTTGGCTTACTGGTGCCTGAACTGTGTTTCAATAAATCCCTTGCTGCATCCATCAACTGTCTCGAAAGTTCGAGTTCTCTCTGTGCGGCGCAAGCTCGGGCGAGAACTACAAACTCGGTCCCCTCATTGAGCTGGCTTCTGAATCGCCACCACACGTCGCGGTCCCGCGAATTTCGTTCCGCGTGTTCCCGCAACACCTTACGGGCATATTCCGCCAGACTTTCTCGTTCGAATCTCACGACCGTATGGGCCGGGGAATCCGCCGCGGTGATTTTGAACGAATTTTCATTCAGCCCCAAAGTGAATACTGAAAAACCGTCTTCTGTCTCGTTCAGCAAGAACGCGTAAATCGTACGGTTCTCCGGATCATCGTTTCCCGATTGACTCCACCACCCTGTCGTCACCTTCACAAGCGGCAAATTCGAATAATCCTTAAAACCCAGCTGATCGAACCATTCAAAGATTTTCGCGTCATCCTGCACGGGCTGTTTTATCGCCGGGTCCTGAGAGAGGGTTTGGTTTCTGATTAACACCATGCCCATCAGACATCCAATCGCAGCTAATCGGTAAAGTCGTCTTGTATAGTCGCGTGATATCATCGTCCGATCCACCTTTCTCAGACTTGAGAACGATACATGCCCAAACACCTTCAAGTCTATTATAGCGTTCAGCGAAGTCAGGAATGGGAGTGATTAAAGTTTGCGAACACAAACTACTGTCTCGAAGGAGGAGCTGGCTGGGTCTTAGGTGTTGATCATTATAGTCCAGCGTCAAAGACCGAGGCCAGCGAAATGTGGCTCGAAGTGCTGGAATTTTTTCAGGCATGGCTCGGGTGTTCAATGGATTGGGACCGTCAGCAAGAAACCTGAATTTGCGTGCAAGTCTGAACGCTCGGGACTCAAGATCAAACCACGAGCAAGAGACGCCCCCGACCGGCTCGTTCCGGTCGGAGCGAGAGTTTTGCGGTTAGCAAGACGCCCCGCGCAGGGAAGCGGTCGAGGTACCGACTTGTTTAGCAAGTGAATTCAACCGAGACCGCAACGGCACACGCTCGCAAGTCTGGACTTTCCGTACCCAGGATCAAACCCGATCGGCCTACTTGCAGACGTGTCTGAAGCAAGCTCGGTCCTACGGCCTTCAAAGCCCGCTTCATGATGTAGCGAGAAACCGAAAAAATCCGCCGAGTAAATCGGCGGGATTTTCCCGATCGGCCTACTTGCAGACGTGTCTGAAGCAAGCTCGGTCCTACGGCCTTCAAAGCCCGCTTCATGA
>JAUXWY010000490.1 GCA_030681235.1 Pirellulaceae bacterium
ACTCGGAGTGCAGATCCCCGACGAACTGTGCGCATCGGTGAACCGCATCCCTTGGGCAGCGAGCCGGTCCAAGTTGGGCGTGGGGATTTTCGACCCTGGATTGTTCGCCCCCAGATCGCCAAACCCCATATCGTCGGCGTACAGGATCACGATGTTCGGTCGTTTCGGTTCATCCGCCAACGTCCGAGGGCACATCCCAAACAGACCGCACATCGTCAGCAAAACACAAAGTATCTTCATCGGAGTCTTCTATTCCTTGTCTCAACACACCTGCGAGCTCTGACTTGATTTCCCCGTTACTCCGGCCCCCTGAGCCCCAATTCACTTTGGCCCGACCTCGGGTTCCAATACCCCCGGCGGCAGTTCTGGGTTCAATTCGATCGCCTTGACGTCCCAAACACCTCGCAGTTCAGGGAAGCCTTCCATAGTCAGGACCATCTTGCGCCGATGGGCAACCACAATGTCACCGACAGAGCGATAGTCCTCGTACTCGACTCGTTTAAACATGTAAATCGCTGTTCGGAAATAAACCGGTCTGAACGTCAAAATGCAATTCGATGGGCCCAGGATACATTAGATTGTCGGGCCGCAGTGTTTTCTCTGGCACGATCTTCAAGCGATAGACTTCGTGATCCTTGACAACGATCTTATCGACGAATCGATACGAATCAACCGACCCCGCGAGATTCATTGGGTAGGAAATCGGATGGGAGTCCGTGAAGGGATAGCGGCTGCGGTCCGAGTGAACGGCAGCTTCACCAGATTTCTGCGACCAGATTCGCGAGCCGTCAAAACCATTGCGCGTATTGGACGATTCATAATCCAATACCCATTTTTCTTTTTCCGCGACCAGGATCAAATCGGTCGTTTCCTTTGGGCTTCGAATCCGTTCGGTTACTCGAATCGAGTTCACGGCCTCCAATTTTTCCGTGCCACCCAACGCCTGTAAGTAACTGTCGAAAATCTCTTGCGGCGTCGGGTTGGGCTCTTGGGACTCTTGGCAACCTAACCCAGAGACCTCACCGATGCCGAATAACAGCAAGAGTATCAAAATCCGCAACATCAAATGGTCTCCGAATAAAGTGCGTGCCGAATTCGCCTTGCTCGCGCCGTGAATAAGCTCTCGTCGTGATTGTACTAACTTGCTGCTTCAATTCCAACAGACAGCGTTGTTTTGCAGCTTTCCGAGATTTGCGTTCGACTCCACTCTTGACCATCACGACAAGATTCGACGCCGTTGCTCCTGGACCGATTGTTGGTCACTAGTCGCCCTTCTCGACGTATCCTTTGGTGGTCTTTTCGCGAACGAGCTTGTCGTACTCTTCTTGGGCCTTGGCCTCGGTGGCAAATTGCTTGGTCTTTGATTGTCCGTCGGTGCCGATGCGGCCCCACGTTGTGGTGACATCCCTGTCGGAGCGTTCAATCTGCCAAAACTTGTTCGAGCCCCCGTCCGAGAACTCGAAACGTCGCTTGCCACTTGTCGAAGTGTTGCTGCTCGACTTACCGCTCGGCTTTCCTTTGGCACCTTTAGTAGTTGCTTTCGCGGCGTCCTCTGCGGCGGCTCGATCCTTCGCGGCTTTGGCGGCCGCTTCGACAACCGCCTGAGGTCGCTTTCTAACCGGTGCACCCAATTGATCGAGGATCGTTGGATCCATGATCTCATCGTCCTTGGCCAACAGCAAAACCTTGGAAACGATCTCGGCTGTTTTCGGATCATTGTCCGCAAAAGGCAAAAACAATCGCCCACGATGTTGTGCATGGACCGGCAAAATGGCCAATGCGCCGCCGGGCAACTTGTGGACTCCACCGCTACCAAGGTGCAGCGAATATTCACCGTAGTAGCCATCAATAACAACGTGCGTTGCCTTGAACTTGACGTTTTTCAAGCCCAATAGTTGGCACGTTTCTCGAATCAATGTCGCACGCATCTGGACGGTCGATTCGCTGGCCTCGGGGTCGACCTCACCGCGATGCGCGACGCTGACCACCAAATCCACATCTCGCATCACTTCGCTAAAGACGATCGGCGGAATTTCGGTTAGCTTGAGCGACTTGTAGGAATCGCGTTTGCGAAATTCGACCGATTCCATCGTCAGGCCTTCGATCTCTGCCGCCGTGCCCACATCGTTCTGAAACGACACGGATGCGATCAGCGATAGTTCATGAAAGACCTTCATCACGCCTTCCTGAGTATGCCAACCGCGTCCGTTCCACAGAGCCATCGCTTGTTTGGGGCCAATTTGATGACCAGAGAAACGACTTGACGATGTAGCCGCCTTCTCAGACTTCGTCGTCAAGTACAACTCACGGAAAACTTGCTTGAAAGGTTGGACTCGCTCGCTTTGAAAACACTCGTGTTGCCACTTGTCCCAATCACCCCGCTTGAACAGGTCGGCCGAATGCGCGATGCGAAGCTTTTCGCTCTTCTTGACCGGCTCCAATTTGTCGCGATGGTCGCGCAATACCTTGCCATCCTTTTCCGGGTACCCCGCTATGCCATCACCGATCAATACGACCCGTTTCATCTGCGGAGCCAGAATCGGATGTTGCATCAGCTGCAGCAGTTCATCCGCCGTGATTTCATCAGCGCGACACATGGCCGCTTCCAATGATTGTTTCATGCGGCCGGTCTTCTTGCGTAGATCGGCTGCTCGTTCGACTAGTTCCGCAATCGCAGCATGCTTCTTGCGCAGCGGAGCCGGCACAGCCTTCAGCGGCTTGTCTCCCTTCCGGATCTGAAGTTCAGGCTTGGCGTCTTGGTCCAGCAACAGTGTGACCGTCACTCCCTCTTTGGTTACGGAAACGGGTCCCTTAGCCAAATCCTTCAAAGACGCGGCCTCGAGCGCCCATTCCAATCGCAGTGGATCGGAATACCCAGCCAATCGAGCCAGATTGCTCAGGCCAATCTCCAAAGCGCGCATCGCGGCGGGCTTGGTCAAGGACGAGAGTTTTCGAGCGTACTTTTTGTAATCCACCAACACTTGATAACGTTCCAATAGGTCTTGCTCGCGCTTCTGGCCGGTCGCCAGCGGCAGCAATCCCAGCAAACGCACGTACTCCTTGAGATTTCGCTTCTTGATGCCGTCAACTAAGTCCTTGCGAGGGGTGATGCCCAGCAACACATCCGTCAGGAATTGAGCCTTCTTGGCCTGAGAGCTGTTCGACGCCAGTTTTGCACTCTGAGCCATCTTTTTCCAGCGTACGTCGCCCAGCAATTGGAACGTGCGGTGGAACCAATCGACGTCGACCGCGCCCTCGTAACGCTCCGTTGCCTTCAACGGGGTTCGCTCGAGAATCAATCGCTCCCATGCTGACAACTTCGGCTCATCTTCATCGTTGTCGGACGTGTTCGCTACCGAAGAATCGTCGTCGTCATCATCGTCCAAGTCATCGTCGTCACTGTCGTCATCATCGACCAGACCCTCTGCTTGTGCGGCCGAGTCGGTTCCATCACTGTTCATGTGAGCCAAGAACCAATACAACCCTTCGCTAAATCCGTTCCAGCCCAACAGGCTGCCAACGAACTTACTCCACTGCGGGGCGAGAAACGCGAGCTCCAACAGCAGGTCGTCCGTTACGTAACCGTCCGCCTTGGCTTGCTTGACCAATTTGGCGAATTCGGCTTCCGTTTCTGAGTCCAATGGATAGGTCGACTTCACCATTTCGGTGAGCGTCGCTTGTTTCGAATCTTCAGCATTGGAACCATAGCGCCCCAGAACCTTGAAGCTGCCGTTCAACGCTGCCAATATTCGGAATAGAGTCGGGCTGCCCGAGAAGTGAATTGAAGTCGCAATCTTGCTACAGACCGTCGCCTTCTCCCCGCGCAGTAGCTCAACCTCAAGGACCCTCTCGCGAATCTTTTCAACCAACTCCTCAAGGCCCTTGTTCTCGGAAAACGTCTGTATGACCTTGCGATGTCTAGAGTTGGACAGAGCTGAAAGATCATCAAACTCCCCGTAACGATCACTATCGCGACTCCCCACCAGTCCATCCACGACATCGTCGTAACTCGCGTACTTGTTTCGGTACGCCAATAACAAACTATCTAAGTCGACTCGATGACGCGCGGCGCCTTCGATCGGTTGATCCCAGAATCGGTTCAGGTCATATCGACGGCGAACTTGAGCCTCCGTCGTCTTGATTTTCGATCGCGATAGGACAGTTCCCAATTGATCCTTCCACACTGTAAAGACGTCCGACCTGCGCCAATCTTCGCAATCATCGTCGTTCCAATCGTTGCTCGCTTTCGTTTTCTTGTCCAGCAGCGATTTGTGCATGGATTCGGGAATCGATGCGAGCGTGTTCTCATAACAATCCAGCAGGTAGTCGACGCAACCTTTCGGAATTTCGGAGAAGAACAATGCTCTTATGATCGACTCAAGTTGATTCATGTAGCGAAGCTTCGGAGGATCAATTTCGCCAAGAACGCTTTGCGCCAGCTTCTTTTGATCCGCCTTTTTTACAAATTTCCTCAAGTCGCTCCATTCGTAGCGGTCGAAATACTCCAATGCGGTCATTGCTCGCAGCAACTCCAAGCCATCCTTATCGCGCAGCTTTGCCGGTCGTGATTGGTTCCACTTCGACCATGTTTCCCATAGCGGAAAAGACTCGTGCTGTTTGGCCAAGGCCTTCGTTGGATTGATTTCAGGCAAGCCGTAGTCGGCTGCCCCAAACAACTCCTCAATCCATTCCCCCCAACGACGATATCGGACCGAAGTATTGCGATGTTGGTGAACCAGATCGTCGAGCGACTTCAAGCACTCAATAGCCGTCTTGGTGACTGGAACGACCTTTTTCTTTTGTGGTTGCGGGGGTTTGGTACGGCCTACGGGGTTCATCAGTCCCAAGCCATCCGTCAAAGAAACCGACGATCGATCCGATTCGGCGATCTCCTTCAGTTGGACACTTTCTTCCTTGGTCGTCGTCTTTTGCGTGGTCGCAAATTGTCGAGCAATTTCTTGTGCCTGTTTGCGACTGCGATTCTGTTCACACAATTGCCGCAAGATCTCTAACCCCGCCATTCGGCGTGAGGCATCTTTGGCGTCCATCAATCGCCGCGCGCAATCGAGTACCCGGTCGTCGGTTCGCTTCAATTGTAGATGGATGATTCCTTGACGCAGGTCCGTCGCCGAGCGACTGAGGTAGCCTTCCAGGATTTGGTACTCGGCTTCTTGTAGCTTCTGATTCTCCAGTGCTTTGTAGGTCTCTTTCCGAACATCGGCCGACGCGTGCCCGGCCAATTCCAGCATCGCCGTACGTGTCAAGTTGTCCCACTTCTTTTGTTGGCCCATACGTTCAACGATCGACGTTTGATGCCAAGATTCGACGCCTTTCATATACGGCAACATGCGAGTCGGCGGACGGTCACCTAGGTGATCCAACAGCATTTCACAAATGTCCGATCGTTTGACCTTGCGTTCGGTCCATGGCCAAACCATGGCCTTGAACACTTCAGGCTTTTCCGGCAAACGTTGGTACAGACTCTCCAGGTTCTCGAAGTAGTCTTTCACCGGTGACTCTTTCGGGGCGTCCCCGTAGTCGTCCGTTTCGAATCGTTCCATCACGTCGCTGCTGGCCTGGATACCCTGTAGATCGAACGCGGCCAGGACAGCGACTTGCAGATTTGCATCGGTGATACAACGAGCTTTGGCAGCGGACGCCTCTGCCGTGTTCAATTGAGTCAGAATCCAGACAGCCACATATCGAATTTCATCCTTGGATGACTTGAGCAGACGCGTGGCCTCAGCGACGGCTGCTTCGGCGTCTTCAAACGCGTGGCACCATAGGGCTCGATAGATCGATTCCGGGTCACTGCCTCCCAACGCCTTCTTTCGATCGGCTGGCGATTTCATGAACTTCAAGACATCAACGACGTTGTCCCGCAGCACCTTGGTACTGGCGGAGTCCCACAACAGTCGCAACCAAACATCCACGCTACGAGCAACACTGCTAAATCGAATAAGATCCTGGTCGACAATGACGTTTAATAGTCGGACGAACGCTTGGGGGTGGGCCTTCGCAACGCTCTCTACAATGATCTGTCGCAATCCCTCCTGACGCTGTGCAGCCAACAACGTCTTTTCGATCAAACCCCAACCTTCCGATCGATCGCTTCCCAATAACGACTCGATCACATAGGAAGCCATTGTCCCAACGGCGTGCTCGCGGCAGACAATTTGCCGCAGAATTTCGTAGATTTCGTCCCCCAACTTGCCTTTGGCGTTCATGGCGCTGATCAGCAACGGAACGATGCTACTTTCTTCCCAATTATAAGCTCGATGAGTCCACGCGGCCAACCAACTGAGCGTGGTCACTTCCGGCTTGAACTTTGCCAACGCATCGGCAACGTCGTTTAGCCAACTGACGCGTGAGCTGAGGGTTAGAGCCGAGTTCTTCGGGGCTCGAAAGCATCCATGGTAGGGCATCAACTTCAGATGTTGCCACGCAGCTTCGAGGGTGTCAGCCAGTTGTGGGTGAAGCAACGCAAGAATCTTTTTGCGGTCGCTCGCAGATAGTTTATCAAAATCCGCTTGGCCACGACGCAGCCATTTTTCGTCGGCCTTGGCCTTAGCAATCTTTTCCTGATCGTTGTGTGACCAATACCGCGAAATCGTCTCGCCCTTCGCATCCAACTGAAAGACCGCCAGACCACACGCGCGGAGCTTCTCGGGTAACTTCTTGAGCCCCGGCACCAATCGTTGTTGTTTGTGATCCCAATCTTCGTTCGAGAATGTGCTCTCGTCGATTCGCCATTGTTCCAACTGTTGCTCAAAAGCGTCTTTTTGCTTGGCCATTTTAGGTGTACCAAAAAACGTGGTGATTGGAATGAAACAGGAAATGCGGTTTTAGGAAAGACGAGGAATGCTGAATTGCATTCGCTGCAACGCCGCATTACGCTCCGGTCAGCATCGTCAAGCGAACGAAAGTGATTTGACTATCGTCGGCCAAGAACAATGTTTGGTCCAAATTATGGCATTGCACTTCATCGACTACAACCAGATACAAGCCGTCGTCAAAGGCCGTCCAGGCGGCGTGAACCGCGTCTTCCTCGTCGACGTGTTGTAGTCCAACTTCGCTGCCGCCCATTTCGACCTTGCCTTTTTCAGCTGCCGTTTCGATTTGCGTCGCCGTTAGCGCGCGAACGAACTGGCGATCCGTTTGGCGTTTTCGAAAGGCCCTGACCTCGTGTCGCACGACACGCTCGATGAGATCTCGCAGAGTGAAGTCACCGCCGCCGCCATCATCATCATCGCCACGTGGCGGGAGTGGAACGGAAAACTCGTCGAACAGTTTTTTCTTGGACCCCAGCGCCTTGCCGATAACGAGCATGCCGAACCTTTCGTCGTTAGTATTCTCAAGATTCAAGGCCAATGCGTTGCGATGTACGCCGTTTCGGGCCGACTTTGTAGTCGGTCTTAATACGATGCCCCCCGCGAGTGGTTTTTGTTATTCGCCATCCCGTCCCTCTTTGAGCTTTTCGAATAGGGATTTGATTTCATCGTCATCGGGCATCAGTTGCGAAAGTCGGTAGACGGGGTAACTTGCGCCGCCGTCCTTTTCTGCAACGGCCTTCTTGAGAGTATCCAGATACTCCTTCTTTTTGGTGATTCGATAAAGTGCACCGACACTACACAATCCCAATTTATCGTCGGCGATTAGTTCCTCCAGAGCCTTGCGGGATTCCGGCGTGTCGAACGCCCCCAAAGCCATGATCGCCCGCGCTTTCGCATACGGCAAGCTGTACATCATCGGTGGTCCGTTTTGATCCAGCTTCGGATCGGAACCCAAGAACGTGACCAGATGCTCGACGGCTCGCGGGTCCCCCAACAAGTCAAATGCAGTCGCAATATCCATTTCGAATCCGCGTGACATCAGATCCCGCGGTAGAAGTTCCACCAATCGATCAAACACAGCCGGTGACTTCTGCCGTGCCAGCTGTCGAACGGCTCCGCGGACCGTGCAACTGCTGTTCGCCTGGTCAAACAATCCTTCGAGCAGATCCAATGTGTCGTTGCGGTTTCCCAACTCCTCGAACGCCCGATCCTCCAAAGTATTATGAGGATGCCACCAACAATAAATGGCAAGCAACTTGGAGGACTCCAGCGACGAGTCCTTGAGCAGTACTTCGACTCGAGCGGCGTCTTCCAGTTCGTCAAGCTTCGCCACGTTTTCGGCCGAGTATGCCAATTTTGGAAACTCAGGAACCCGCGAGTAGAACTGGGATTTCTTCCTGAACTCGACGGCCGTTTCCGGCGCTCCGGACTCGTCGTATAGATCCGCCAGCATGTCAAGCGCGGCGGCATTGGTGGGCCAGTGAACCATATTCTGGTTGAGTATCGACTTGGCTTTTGCTGCGTCGTTTACTTCGCGGTAACTGCTGGCCAGCGCAATGGCAAAATCAGGTTTTGCGGGGAACTCACGAACGAGTTTATCGAGAACTTTGATCGCGCTCGCGTGGTCGTTGGACAACTGCAAGGCGCGGTAGTACTGCGAACGGGCGGCGATGTATTCAGGTTTCATTTCCAGAATCGCTTCAAAGGCCTGTCGCGATTTTGCCAAGTGTTCTGCTTGAAACTCGCGTTCCTTTTTCTCGTCTCTGCCGGGCAAAAAGACATTCATTCCGCGCGCTTGTTCACGGTAGGGACCGTCTTCGCCCAGCTGCAATTCGATATTGGCGATCATCAGCAAGAGCTTGATCTTCCCGGTTTCCGTTGTCTGTTGTTCTAGGCCTTGGTGCAGTTTCCGCAGCGCCGCGGTGTTTTCGCCCTCGTAGTTCAGCACCTTGCCCAGCAACGAAATGGCGTTGTAATCGGACGGCGCTTCTTTTAGATGCCCTTCGAGTAGCAGTTTAGCAGCAGCCGCATCGCCATTTTGCATCAGGCCCCTGACCTGTGCATCGATATCCTCTTGAGCGGTGCAATCACACAAGTGGACCAAGAAACATACGCCAATCGTCAGTCCAATCAACGCCTTCATAAATCGAACTCCCGTAACTTGAACACCGGATAGGAAAGTCAAAATTGCCCCCCGAGTCTAACCAGTAAGAATACTCCATTCAAGGGTTCCGTGCGGCTTCGAATAGTCACATTGCATCGACGATGTGACTGAAGCACGAAATGGACTAGAATGGACCGCAATCCGTGGATAGTAGAGCGAGCGCCCCGATCGCTCCGGAAGCACGTTGGCACGAGTCTGATAGTAGAGCGAGCGCCCCGATCGCTCCGGAAGCGCGATGGCACGGGGTCGAGTGGTGGCGGGATTGTAGCCGGCCCCAACCGAGTTCATCTCGGTTGAGCCCAGGATTCATCACTAAGAACAATCGCCAGCAGTGGAAGCGGTCGAATGATCGACTCGTTTAGCAAACAAAAGCGACTGGGACCGCAACGCTTGAGTCTCGCAAGTAGAAATTCACGACGCGTCCCGTTCGTAATCGCGATCAAACCCATTGCGGCCTGCTCAGAGATTTCTTTGAAGCTGGCTCTGTTCTACGGCCGCTAAAACTCCGGTGGCCAATAGGTGTAGCAAGAAGCCGAACGATCCGCCGAGCAAGTCGGGCGGGATTTTGATAGTAGAGCGAGCGCCCCGATCGCTCCGGAAGCACGTTGGCACGAGTCTGATAGTAGAGCGAGCGCCCCGATCGCTCCGGAAGCA
>JAUXWY010000491.1 GCA_030681235.1 Pirellulaceae bacterium
GTCATGATATTTTCTAGCTCGCGTACGTTTCCTGGCCAATGGTAATGCAGCAGAAAGTCCTCAGCGGAACGAGCCAAAGTCAACGGTTCGCGCCCGACTCGTTCGGCGGCCTTGTACAAAAAGTGTTGAGCCAGGAGCGGAATATCTTCGACGCGACGACGAAGCGGTGGAACTTGGATTGGAATAACAGCCAAGCGGTAAAACAAGTCTTCGCGGAAACGACCATTGCGAACTTCTTGGTGCAGGTCCCGATTGGTCGAGGCGATGACTCGAACGTCAACCGTCCGACTCACGCTGGAGCCCACTCGTTCCAATTGCCGTTCTTGCAGCACGCGCAGGAGTTTTGCCTGCAGTTCAGGTTCGATTTCACTGACTTCGTCCAGAAGGATCGTGCCGCCATCGGCCAATTCGAATCGTCCGATTCGCGGTGCTTCAGCGTTCGTGAAGGCGCCTTTCTCATGCCCAAATAACTCGCTCTCCATCAGTTGCGGCGACAGAGCCGGGCAATTCAACGCGACCCACGACTGCCCACTTCGACCGCTATAGGCATGAACCGCGCGAGCGACCAGTTCTTTCCCGGTACCACTTTCCCCGGTGATCAAAACGGTTTCATTCGTGGGAGCGGCTTGCTGGATCAATTGTCGCAAACGCTGCATGGCGGCGCTTTGGCCAATCAGTTCTGGAGCTTGCTGAGCAGGATTCGGAACGCTGCTGCGGCGCCCCATCGCTCGTCCGTGCGCCAACGCGCGCCGAGCGGCGTCCTCCAACTGTTCGACGGTGAACGGCTTTTCGATGTAATCGAACGCACCCAACCGCATGGCCTGGACCGCCGTAGCGACCGACGCATGGGCCGTGAACATAACGACTTGGCTATCGATTTTGCGACTTACCAAGTTTTGGATGAACTCCAAGCCATCCATCCCTGGCATCATCAAGTCGGTGAAAACCAGATCCACGGGTTGAGTCGCCAATCGCTTCAGGGCTTCCGCTGCGCTGCTGGTGGCCGTCACGATATACCCGGCGCTAGTCAAAATATCGACTACACTTTGCCGCGCTGAGGCATGATCATCGACGACCATAACCCGATTGTCTGGCTCAAGCCGGTTATCACCCCGACTTCCTGTGTCTGCCGCCGCCAAATTAGAATCGCCCTGGAAGGTGCGCTTCGCGATTCGAATCATGTCCGTGTTCCTTTTCGCTTGGCGCCTGTTGTTTGGAGTGGAAAGGAAAGCGAGAAGCAAGTTCCGTGCGGCTCGCATCGTCGTACGTGGACTTGTCCGCTGTGGCATTCCATAATCCGTTCCACAATCGATAAGCCCAAGCCAGTTCCGGTCGGTTTGGTCGTATAAAACGGATCAAATACCCGCGACATGCCTTCTTGCGAGATTCCTTCACCATCGTCGGCGACCTCGATCCGCAACATTTGATGATCCTCTTGCACGCATACGACGAGATTCCCGCCTTTGATCAGTGCGTCAACGGAATTGAGAAACAAGTTGCGAAGAGCACTGCGGAGCATTTCGACATCGCAGGTCAGATGCAAATCGGTGGGAACGTCACACACCAAGGCAATGCCCTGAGCTGTGCATTGGGATTGAACTTCTTCGAACAGTTCGCCAATGACTGGATGGAGCCGGATGGTTGTCCATTGTGGTTGGCGATTCGCCGTGAAGTTGAGTAGGTCCTGAACCATCTTGCGCATGGCCGTTAGGTTGGCATCGACTTTGTCCAACAGTTCGACGCCGCTCAAGCGACTGGAAGGCGAAGTACTGTTGTTGGACCCAATCATCTGCCTACGCAACAAGCTAAGGTACAGCGTTAGGGGAACCAAATGATTTCGAACTTCATGAGCCACATGTCCTGCCATTTGGCCCAAGTCTGCCAACCGATTCTTCTTGGCCAATTGTCGGTTCTTCTCTTCCAGCTCATCGGTCAAACGCCGGACCTCGGCCTGCAGAATCATATGAGTCTGCTCCAGTCGTGCGGTTGTCGTTTGCCAAATCTCGAGCACGGATTCGAGCGTCAATTCTGGTGCCAAGGTCGTCATCGGTTTATCCTTCAGATACTAGATCCAAGCGGTACTGCGGGGTTGTCACACTTGCTTGAGTTTGCTGGTAAGCCCGATTTGCCTGACCTGCTGCCACCGATCCTTGCAATTGTTCCTTGGTTTTTTTTTGTTGTTGTTGTAGCGCCACGGTACACTCGTTTTCTATCAACAACACTTGTCGAAACACGTCTTCGCATAGGTCCGCTTCGTGTCGACACGCCATGCGGGTTTCGGTTGATTTCCAATAGCGACTGTCCGGGTCCTGTTGCCGAAACGGATCCATCGCTCGATCCACTTCACTCAGCGTTTCCAATACCCGTTGTTTTACTGCCAGCAGGGGGATGAGATCAACTTCTTGTTGACGAATCATCTCTTGCTGCTTGGAGACCAATTTGTGCAATTCGCGGACCAATATAGATTTCTGATGAACCAAATGAGCCAGTCGTTCGGTTGAAAGATCCTGTTCCAAGTTGGAACTAAAATCGGTGTTCATGGCCGTTCGTCTCAAATGCTGGTTAGCCAATCCAACATCAAAATCCATCGATCGCGAGGAAATCGCGTCGTGGCTTCGAAGTCGGCATTGGCAGGAATTCGATCGCGAAGAATGATTTTGGCTTGGTTGACAACTCGGATCGCATCTTCGTTTCGACTCAAACGACGGTAACAACTGGCGATTTGCACATACGCCTCCAAGACGACAGGCTCTTGGATCACCATATTGCTGACCGTGCGATACATCTGAATTGCCGCTTCGAATTGGCTGAGACGATAATACAGTTGCCCCCGCACAAAGTAGCTGTTGCGAAGTAACTTTACCTGAATTTCGGTCAAAGGTTCCTTTTCGCGAAGCTGTTGCAAACGTTCTTCCAATTGTTCGAATAGCTTGACCGATCGTTCATCGTCGCGGCGCACCATTTCACCAATTCGAACTCGTTGCGAAGAAATTGTCGTGCTCTGGATTTGCTTTTCGTGCCATCGATTGCGTCGTCGATACGACTCAGCCAAGCAATACAGACCGTCCAGTGCCATGGGTGAGTTTGGAGCGCGTTGAACCGCTTCGCTAAGTCGATTGATCGCTTCGGAGTAATAATTGCCGGCTTGCTCCATCAGCGCGATGTGATCTTCGGCGATCGCAAGATTCACTTCCGTCGCGGCCAGATTACTGCGGGATTCGAATTTTTTTCCTTGTTCGAAAATCAATGTGCCCAGTAGGTATAGAGACTCGATCCACTCTTGTGAATTTGGCGTCAATTTGTCGTTGTCCAAATTGCCCCGCAGGATTTCTTCGGCCCGTTCGGGTTCTTCCAACTCGACGTAACACTCCGCCGCTTGATACCGAGCTTGGTAAATGATGGGATCGTTGGGAAACAGAGCCCAGCAGTTCGTAAAGGAGTCGACCGCCGCTTGATATTGGCATTGAGCCAATTGACTCTGGCCGATTCTCAAGCGAGCTTGAGCGGCGAACTTCAAATCGTTGGCGGCCAAATACTGTTCGAGTGCCAACACCGCACGACGATAATCTTTTGCCCGATAGAAATACTCGCCCGCCTGGAACAAAGTGTTTGTGTATTGCACGGAGGCAAAACGATTGATGGCGAGTGAATACAACGAATGCGCGTATTCGCTGTATTTGCTTTGCAACGCCGTTTCGACTTCTTCACGGTCATTGAAACTGACCTGGGCAAGCTGTGCCTCCAAAAGCTGGATCCATTTCTCCAACGCATTGACTCTCAAGCGAGCGGCATTTCCCAATGGAATGGGCGGCGTTCGGCTGGCAGATGCCGCGTGAAACTCGTCTGCGAGTTGCACGGCAGTGGCACAGTCGCCGAGTTGAATGTAGCGACTGACAGCCGCGTCCATCACCTGTGTGATCGAGTCTTGATTGAGCCACTCCGTTTCTCCTTGATGGTTAGGTCGAGTGGTTTCACGCAGCAACGAACTGAACAAACGGAACGCCCCGGCGAAATCATCGGCTTCGAGCTGGCATTGGGCCTCTTGGAATCCGGCCGCAATGCCTATGGGATAGTCAAAATGCTGCCGACGAACGTAAGTAAAACTCTCGAGCGCTGCGGCTGTCTGCCCCGCTCCCTTTTGGGCCTTGCCCAAGAGTAACAACAAGCTACCACGGTCCCGCTCTCCATCGAGCAACAGCTTTGGGTCGGACACCGTCAACGAACCGATTGCACTCTCGTACAGTTGTTGGACTTCTTGGGGATCCGCACGAAGACGTTGCTTGGCTTCCGCTTGTTTCAATAGGTACTTGCCTAAAGCCAACTGAAGCTCCAGCTTGGAGCTGGTATCGTTCGGTAGAGACTTCCAAATCTGTGTGGCATTCTCTAGTTGATCGTCCAGCAACAACAACTGAGCCTTTTGACTCAGACACCGAGACCTTTCGTCCGGTTTGAGGTCCGGATCCGCCAGTAACTGTTCCGCGTACTGCAGGCCCTTGGTCTTCGGCAACTTCGTGTCCTGCAAATACGCTTCGGCCAACCAGAGGAGAATCTCACGGCGATGCTGAGGATTCGAAGCCAAAGCACTTTCCAGCGGTCCGCGTGCCAACGATGCTTGTCGTGAAAGCACGAGGCTCCGACCATTCCAGTAATCCACGGCTGACTGGAATTCTGGTGGCACACCTTGCAAACTGGCCTCTTCAAAGTAACGAGCCGCAACCATGTACAGGCCAACCCGCCGGTCCGGCCGACGTTCCTGTTCGCACTCCAGACGGACCAAGGTCACGCCAAGTAGATAGGCCAGAATCCCGCGTTGGTTCCCAGTCAGATTCTTGCACTTGGCAAGTTTTTCTGCGGCTTTGCGCGCTGGTTCGAATTCCTCGCGCTCGATGTGACCTAATGACTTGGCAATCAATTCTTCCGGCGGGACTTGCTTTTCACCAGCCGAGAAAAAGGCGATTCCACCGACGATCCCGCCCAACACCAACAGCCCAATGGCCAAGACCAACGGCCGACCAAATAGGACGTGTGTCAAACGCCCC
>JAUXWY010000492.1 GCA_030681235.1 Pirellulaceae bacterium
CTCCGATTCGTTCGCCCCAAATAGAGACCATTTCCATAAAAGCAGCGTCCGAGGGGAACTTGAACACTTCCAATTTCAAGTATCCATCCGCGTTCTTTCGTTCCCACCGAGCGACCGCGACCATGGACGGCGGCAAGACGTTCCAATCAGAATTTAGAGCTGGAAAGACAAAAGGAACGGCAATCGCTTCGCGAGTCGGAGCGGCGGTTGGAGCGACAGGCGTATTTGCAGCGGCCGGCGTATTTGACGACGGGCTCGCGGAGGCCGAAGGGATTCGTCGAGCGTCATACAGAATGATTTTTTGCTCGCCGACTTGTATCGTCTCGACGGGAATCGCCGCCTCGGTGACGGGTGGCAATCCCAATTGACCTTGCCAGCGGTTCACGTTGGATAAAACTTCTTGACCCGCAGTCAGTTCAGTGACAAAGATCTCGATCCCCGAGGGAGCCTTAAGCGTCGCGATGCGAAACATAGCTCCGCCTTCGCTTTCCGTCCATCCTTCAGGAAGTTTCCATTGGATGCGTCCGTTGTTAAAGGTCAGCGACTGAACGATCTGGTCGAATTTTGGTCGAACCTCATCGATGGCCGCCACCGTGGGCGATTGGATTCGCAAAAAGTACGTGGCGTTGGGTCGGTCGATCATGGCGATGAGCAATCGCTCAAAAGCGGCCGAACTGTCCATGGCCCCCATTCCCGACGCGCCAACAGGTCGATTCCCGGCTTGAAATTGAGGCCCGTCCAATCCCGACCGCTCACGCGGCACTCGAACTTCACGAATCTTGTCGTCCTCGCATCCCAACGAGAGCGTCATCAAAACGAGCATGCAAGTAACGATCCCTCCGCTGCATGTGCGGTTCATAAGTGTCGATCGACAAATGTCCATGTGTGTTCCCTGGTTAGGCATGATCGCTAGATTCCGTCAACATGACATTCAAACCCTGCGGGCGTTGCAGGACCACTCGGATCAAATAACCGAACAATCGGCTCAACGATTCGGGTTCGAGGCGGTTGGCGATTTGCCAAGCTTGTTCTTCAAGCCGGCCAACGGTTTCCGCAGCCTCCTGAAAGACGCCCAACTGCCGGTAGAGTCGTCCGACCTGTTCGACTCGCGCCGATGCCGAAGTATTTTCGTTCGGTTCCACCAACGCCAAGAGTTGTTTTTGTTGATCCGCATTTGCGGCTTGCAATGCCAAAGCCCAAAGCAATGTCGGACGTCCCTGCAGGATGTCTCCGCCGGGTGCCCCTTTATTGGTGTCGTCTTCGCACCAGTCTTTCAAATCGTTCAAGATCTGAAAGGCAACGCCCAGATACTCAGAAAACGCTCGCACTAATTCGCTTGTTTCGGCGACTGGGCCGGCCAATCTCAACCCCGAATAGAACGCGACCTCAAACGCTGGTGCGGTCTTCAGGGCATAGACCTTCAGGACCTCGGTCGGTGTCAGTGATTTATTTGGTGAGTCACGCCACAAGAGTTCTGCCCCTTGCCCCTCGCTCAATCGTTGATGAGCACTGGCGAGGCAGTCCAAGAGGTCCGCAACGGTATCGCCACCAAGTTCCGCCTTGCATCCAGAGACCAAACGATAACCAAGACCAACCAGATAATCGCCCACATTGATGGCGGTTGGCGTTCCGTAACGCTTGTGGATCGATGGCTCGCCGTAACGAAAATCGTCGTTGTCTTCAATATCGTCATGAACCAGGGAAGCTTTATGGAACACTTCGATCGACATTGCGGTCCGCTTGACGCCCGTCGACCAAGTGCCGGGAATGTTTGCCGAATTTGGACCCGGCGAACAATTCAGGGTCAACGCGTTGTAGGTCGCCAAAGTGATGAAGGGGCGAAAGTACTTGCCACCGCGACTAAGGAATTCGTAGGCGATATGCGCGGTGCCGGTTAGCGGGGCGATGAAATTCTCTAACGAGCGGTTCTCCGAGACGATCGATGAACTCGGTCGGTTCCGGACATGATTACCCGTGGCAACATGAAAGAACGTGGGTGTTTCGCGGGGCAACAACCGGTTGAGATTCTCCAAGCGGAATAATTCTCGAGCCTCACGCATCACCAAGTGGTAGCCGAAGCGTTCTTCCAAACCATTGGGACGGTATGGTAACCGAATCATCCGTTCGGCAGACTCGCGATCGACCAATTCAGGCAAATCTTCCAGCAATGGTTCGGCCATGCAGGGTACACCCCAAGCCATGACCTGGTCCACCGCTTTTTCCAATCCAAGTAGGTCCGAAACACCGAGCACCGCGTCGATTTCGCCAGCACCGATCGATCGGCTGATGGAAGACAATTGGCTGTCGTCCATGATGCGATAGCCCAATCGCTCCGCTACGGGACGCAGTCGGCCGAATTCCACCGCAAGCCGCGAGTCGGTACCATTGCCATTCAAAGCTGCCGCAGCTTCGGGCAACAGCAACAGGCGACGGTGGAATGGAACCGTGGCGACGGCGTCTCGCCAATAACTGCTCGCCAAAATTACCATCAGCCAACTGCGAAACCCGCGAGAAAGTCCTTCTTCTTTCAGGATTTGGTCGGCGATTGCCGCAAGTTCTGGCGGTCGAAGCAGGGCCGGAAACTCCAGCCAATCGACGCTACTAGCCCGAGCCCGAAGTAGTTTTCGAACGTCGGCATCGCAGGGCACATCAATCAAGCCAACGGGCTGTTCCGGGGTGTCCAACGCGGTTACTCGTCACTCGTGTTCCAAACAAAAATCAACTTGGCCGACCATCCGCCGACCAGAGGTCTGGGAATGATACCAAAACCTTCGATAAAGAGAACCGCTCCTGGCCACACAATCACACAGGACATCCTGTCGCAGGGGCCGGGCGGGCCCTCGTAAATTGAAAATCAGACCGCCGGTAGTCCAATGATCCGCCTCCAAGCACTCCATTGGCCAAGATGTGTGTTTTCGTGGACCAACATCAAATACGGCAAAACGAACCCAACCTGTGGCATGATGGGCTTCCACCGCTCCAGACTGGTTTCCCGCCCCAGAGCCGATTCGCCCTCGCGTCGCAAAGTCTCGATCACTTGTTCGTGTCCAGCCAAAAACTCGTCGATGAGTTTTGACTTTGTCGCGTAACGCTGGCGGTCCAGTTCCGGCTTCGACTGCATCCCAAATTCGTGAGATTTGGGATCGGGGAACTGCCGACCTTCAATCAATGCCGTCATGATCGGCAAGTAGACGTTCAAGTGACTCAAGACCCATGCGGGGTGATTTGCGACCGCAACGGACCCTGCGGGTTGCCAAATCATTTGCTCCTCCGACAGATCGGCCACCAACTTGGCCGCATAGTCCATGTTCTTCTTGAAGCCGTAAATCAATCCTTCAATCGCAATCGACATTGGAACCTACTTCTAGTTCGGACAATCTTGTTAAGGGCGACACTTGATGGCTCGTTAAACTTACCGAACGCGAATTTCCAACCGTTTGAAATCGACGGTGTCGTCAAACGAACCGAAACCAATTTGGCCGGGCCCGATGGTCTTGTCCACGGCCGTCATGACAGGTTGATTCATGTCATCGAAAAAAACAGCGACCTCACCGGTTTTTGCGTCGCGCGTCAATCGAACCTGGTGCCAACGATCTTCCCAACGGGTGCCCGTCGTGGTCGTCACCGAAATCTTGACTCGGTCCGCTTGGTTGACCAAAAAAATTTGATTCGCCCGGTCGTCCATTTCCGAGGCCATGTGGACATAATAAAACTTGTCGGGGGCTGCGTAGCCAAAAAACAGGCAAACATCCCGGTGTCCGTATTCGGCGTGTGTACTTTTGACCCACGCATCCATTTGAAAACTCTCGAACTTGTGGTCTTTGAGCAGGGCGATGTGCAGGGGACTGCGATGGGGCGGTTGGTAGTCGCTTGATTTCAAAAATTGACTGAGGACTCGTTCTCCGCCACTGTCGACAAACTTCCACCCGGCGGAATCTTTGAACTCCCATTTCTTGTCCTGAGCGGGATCTTCAGAAGTCCACACAAGCGGTTTTTGGTCATCGGCTTCCTGAAGAACTGTCGGCGCGGATTCGGCCTGGGATGAGCCGCTGGTAACCACGTTGGCCGGCGGTTGTGCGCTCCCAAACTCAGGTCGTTCCATGGCCAACAACAGCGCGACGACCAGAACAAGCCGACCGAGCTTCACGCGCGGATCATGCGAATCGACGCCCGAGGCATTTTGCTCAAGCATTGTAACTGTCTCCTAGAAAGCATGTGGTCGAAAATTCAACGGAGCAGGGACTCAAACGGCTCAAACCGAGTCGGCAATCGCTCGTAGCTCCGCTTCCGCCATTCGAAAAAACTCGCGTCCCAGAGCCTTGGCGGTCGGCGTCGTGCCCTCGGCGGCGGGTTGATAAAAGAACATGTAGAACTTGACCTTGGGCTCGGTTCCACTTGGGCGGATCGCAATTTGATTTCCCTGATCATCCAGATCAAAAATCACCAAATCACCCTGGGGACCATTCAAATTGGTCGGAGCCTGACCAGGCCGAATGGTTTGCATATTTTCGTAATCGCGAATCCGCAGCACGGACTTGCCAGCCAATTGCTGGGGCGGGTTTTCTCGCAGTCGAGCCATCAAGGCTTGCATCCGCCGCATGCCATCGGAACCATGCATGAAAATGCTGATGGTGTGTTCGCCGTGGTAACCGTGCCGAAGATACAAATCTTCGAGTCGCTGAAACAAAGTGATCCCGGCCGCTTTGCATTTGGCCGCCAATTGACACAACAGCAAACACGCGATGACACCATCTTTATCCCGAGCGTACGTGCCGACGAGATAGCCGTAGGACTCTTCAGTTCCGAGGACAAAGCGCTCGGCACCCACCTGGTCCACGACATGGCAAATCCACTTGAAGCCCACCAAATTATTGTTGTAGCAACGTGCGCCGTAGCTTTCCGTGACTCGTTTGCCCAGCAACGACGTCACGAGCGTTGTCACCGTGAAATGCTCGGGCGTCAACGTGCCGGCGGTCTGCATTCGTTCGAGCACGAAGTCGATCAACAGCGCGCCGAGTTGGTTGCCCGTCAATGTTCCCCATTCCGAACCTTTTTCCCATGTCAGTGGCGTGGCGGCGCCCACGCGATCGCAGTCGGGATCCGTCGCCAAAATCAGATCGCCTCCGCTTTGTTTGGCATGAGCGATGATCGAATCAAAGACTTCCGAGTTTTCCGGGTTCGAGACATTTCCGGGCACGTTTGGGAAATCACCCGAAGGCTCGCGATGCGGGCCGTAAACCTCCACGTTTTTAAATCCACACTTCGCCAGGAGAGTCGCCACGTTGAACTCACCCACGCCATGCAACGGCGAATAAATGACGTGCAGATCGCGCGGTCCAGCGTCGTTGAACTCCAAGTGTGCTTCCAGCAAGGCCTGGTCCGTTTCCGGTCCAACCATTTCGATTTGCCCGCTGGCCACGGCTTGTTGGAAATCCGCCCGCCGGATTTGGTCGACTTGCATCACTTGATCGATGACTGCCTTGTCATGAGGCGGAACGAGTTGGCCCCCAGTCGACCAATACACCTTGACCGCATTGTCCGACGGCGGGTTGTGGCTGGCTGTGACCATGATGCCGCAATCACACTGCTTGTTGCGAACAAGAAACGAGAGTTCGGGAGTGCTACGATAGGGTTCGATGAAGAAAACTCTGAACCCATTGGCCACCATGATGCTGGAGCAGAGTTCGGCAAACTCGCGGGAACGGTGGCGAGTATCGTAAGCGATCGCGAATCTTAGTTCGCCGGTCGGCCGAAGCGTTCTCAGGTAGTTCGCCAAACCCTGAGCGCTTTCTCCAATCGTTCGTTCGTTGATCGCGTTGCAGCCGATCGGATACATTTTGCCGCGACGCCCACCCGTTCCAAATGGAATCACCGTCCAGAACACGTCGTCCAGAATTTGCCATTTTTGCAGATCGATGTGTTCCAAAACCTGAGGGACATACGCCGCGTATCGCGCGTCGGTTAGCCACAGGCGGATGTTGTCACCGGCAGCGGCAGTTAGCTTGCGGCCCTGGACCGCGTCGGCCACGGCCTCGAGCGCTTGTGAGACGGAGGTCATCGCGGTGGATTCGATACTCATGGACAATCGTTTCATTGCTTAAAGGATTCCGGCGATTCGGAAAATATTCCGAAGTCAGCTACGGAAAGTGGACGCATGCCGATTCTGCAAGGTAATATGGTAACGGTTGATTCCGTGCACTTGTCTTGCCGGAGTCAACGGCTGACCCTGATTTTAACATCTTTGGGGTCACCGTTCGAGTAGTCTGCAAACGCGGGCATGTCTGTTGGACCACCGCTCCGTTAGAAAGTTTACGGTATCATTCATGATTGTTGATGCTCAACCCATCATCAGTGTTTCAGGGCTCCGAGGCATTGTCGGGACCAGCCTGACTCCGCTCACGATCTCACGCTATGTCGCGGCTTATGCGAATCGGGTTCTGGCCCACCGATCTTCCCATTCACCGGGACGACCCAGAGTGGTCGTCGGACGCGATGGTCGGGAATCCGGTCCGATGCTCGTGGATGTCGTGGCCGCGACGTTGATGTCGTGTGGGGTCGATGCGTGGATCGCTGATTTGGCCGCGACGCCTACGGTCGGTGTGCTCGTTCGCAACCTCCACGCGGATGGCGCCGTCCAAATCTCGGCTTCGCACAACCCGCCTCCCTACAACGGCTTAAAACTCTTTGGCCCGGACGGCCGAGTGATCCCGGCTGCGGCGGGGTTGGAAGTGTTGGCTGCCTATGAACAATCCGACTTCCCTTGGCAGGGTTTTGATGCTTTGGGCCAGCGCCATTTGGTCACGGATACAACGTCGGCTCATTTGCAGGCCGTTCTTGCGACGGTCGATGTTCCGCGAATTCAAGCGGCTCGTTTCCGCGTGGTTCTGGACTCGAACCATGCTTGTGGCAGTCTCTTGGGACGTCGATTGCTGGAGGCCTTGGGCTGTGAGTTCACGATCGTTGGCGATCGACCTGATGGGCAATTCGCTCATCGTCCCGAGCCGACCGCTGAAAACTTGGCCGGGGTCACCCGGTTCGCTCAAGAGTTTTCAGCGGATGCGGTCTTTTGCCAGGATCCCGACGCCGATCGGTTGGCCATCATCGACGAACTCGGTCAATACATCGGCGAAGAGTACACTTTGGCCCTGACCCTTCAACACGCGTTGGCCACTCGTCAAATAGCCGGTCGTCCGTTGGGACCGGTCGTCACGAATTGTTCCTCCAGTCGGATGACGATGGATATTGCGGCCCGTTTTGGCGTCCCGTGTCACTTGAGCAAGGTCGGCGAAGCCAACGTGACGGATCGCATGATGGCCGAACAGGCTGTCTACGGCGGAGAAGGCAGCGGCGGGCCAATCGATCCCCGGGTCGGTTTTGTCCGCGATAGTTTCGTCGGAATGGCCCAAGTTTTGGACGCAATGGCCCAGTCGGGGCGGCCAATAAGTGCACTTGTGGCCGACCTACCCAAGTACGAAATCCACAAAACAACTGTTCACCTGCCCGGTCACCTCGAACCAGCGGTCGCAATCGATCGGCTGTTCGGGGCCGTCATTGCTCGATTCCCGGACGCCCGGGCCTCGCGACTGGACGGCCTCCGTTTGGACTGGGATGACGCCTGGTTGCTGATTCGACCCAGTAATACCGAGCCCATTGTCCGGGCGGTTGCCGAATCCAAGTCATCGCAACGGAGCGAGGCTCTGTGCGCAGCCGCAGCCGAGGCAGCGGCCGAACTTTAGGCGACTGCCGCCAGCGCCCCGTAACGCCGCTCAAAACGTTAAACTCGGCATAGTCCGCTGGGTAAGCAAGTCGCGAGGGAGCGTTTCGGGAATGGCGGGCTGTTTGGCCGGTACTTACCGATTACAATGAAGCTCCGTCTCTGGGCAATTGAAGCGACGGAATCTCATCTGACGGAGTCGAACTCGACCATTGTGAACGAGTTCCGCAGGTGTCAATGTTTGTGCGAGGAAAATGGCTACATGGAACGACGCGCGGTACGGACGGGTGGGCTGAAGTGGTTTTGGAACGGCACAATCGCAGGCGGGTTGGCGATTGGTTGGCTGGCTGGCGATCCGATGTCGGCCTCGCAAGCGTTTGGTCAAACAACCGAACATGTCTTTGGTACAAACATCCATCGCTATTACGAAGGGAACTACGAGCAGCTGATCTCGGATGTCTCCGCGATCGTGAATGAAGACCTGGAAGATCCACGAGTCTATTATTTGCGTGGTTTGGCCTTTTTGAAAACCGGTCAGAATCAAGCGGCCGCGGACGACCTGAAAAAAGGCGCCGAGTTGGAGGCCATTCAATTTGGCAAACGCAACTACAACATTGCGCGGACCATGCAAAGAATTCAGGGCAATGACCGCGCGATGCTGGAAGCCGCTCGAAGCGACGCGATGAAACGGCGCTCGGAACTGAGAGCCGCGAAAGCTGGGATTCCACGGTCGCAAATCTTGGCAGACATGGGACGCAGCATTTTGGATCCACCGCCGATGACCGCCTCGCGGCCCAATCTGCCCGATCCTTCGACCTTGTCTGATACGACGGCTCCATTCGGAGAGGGTTGGGACAACGCACCCCGCCCACGCCCAACTCGGACAACACAGCCGTCGGCAACATCGAATGAAGTCACCACGCCCTCAGCTGATCCATTTGACTCCGTAGAGCCAACTGGAGCAGCCGAATCAACCGGCGCTACCGATCCGTTTGGAGGCGGCGCCCCACCCAGCAACCCCAATTCCAATCCTAACCAGTCCGCCGGTGCCAACGATCCGTTTGCTGAACCCGCAAACAATGACCCACTCGCTCAACCCGCCGCAAACAATTCGGCTGCCAAGAACGTCAATGGCGCAAAGGTTCTGGGCAAGTTGTTTGGAGCGTTGACCTCTCCGATTCGACGCGCCGCTGAACAAGGCGCCAACGCCGTGCAGAACGCACCAGGCGTCGGAATTGGGCTTGGAGGGCCACCACCCACCGAATTTCCCGGAACCCCATCGGAGCTTGGTAATTCACCTGATCCATTTGGTAATCGTTAATTCCCGGACACGTCAACGAGCTTTTTGAACGGCTTGAACATGTCGTCGATTGGCGAGCTATTGCTTGGTTTGATGATCACGTGGTCGTTGGCCAAGATGTCGTAATCGTAATTAGGCTCGATGGCGCGGCGTTTCGGATCGTATTTGGCCTTCATTTGCACGAGCTGTCCGGTGTTTTTGGACACGCGGACGACCGTAATATCCAAGTTTCCGTAGCGGCGGGTGGCGCCGGACTTTTCCAATATCTTTTGCAATGGAACTGGTCCGGAAAACGGTTCACGAGTGGTCGTCGGATTGGACCAATTGCTGCTCTGCTCGACAGTATACGTCTGCGAGTCCCCCGAAGTATTGCTTGCGGCCATCGGCGTGGAAAGTGCGGAGGGCGATTGGAGCATCGTCTGGCATCCGGTCCCAGTGACAATCAACGCGGCTAGGATCAGACAGAATTTCTTGCTGGTACCAGAAACGGACAACGTCATACTTTGGATCCTTCCAAACTTGGGGACAGTCATGGTTTGTTTGGGTGGCACGCCACGGATTGGCAGCTCGGAGGTATGCCGCCATTGCCGACGGGCACAAATTCGCTGTAACCCGCAAAGTTTTCCCAAACAGCCCACGCTAATCTGTGCCATCGACGAACGAATTGGGAAACATGAGCTCGATACGTCAAAGCTCAGTGATTTTTCGCGACAAGTTTTCACTCGCGTGCTAGCTGGTCTCCCTCACGACCTACGGTGGTAACAACCGCCTATTGTCGACAACGGACCCCTATGGACGAAAGACTTGGTTCGGGCGAAGTGTCAGCTCTGGGCAACTCTTGCGTACGATCCAAGAATTTGTCCCCGGTCTTCCGCCTTCGTGTCTTGACGAAGAAGTGGCCTAACGGGCCAAGGTCCCGGGCAGCCGTATGAGCGGCTTGGATCAAGGCCGTTCGCGCCAACACGCTGCCTGCCTTGGTGATCTTGCCGTGGTAACACTTGCCAGCCGATTGATGCACGCTGGGCGTCAGTCCAAAGTAATTA
>JAUXWY010000496.1 GCA_030681235.1 Pirellulaceae bacterium
AGATCGCTATCGACGCGGCTTGTACACCTTTTGGCGAAGAACGACGCCCTATCCGACGTTCGTGATTTTTGATGCTCCCGACCGGGCTGAATGCACGTTCGAACGTCCGCGGACCAACACACCGCTGCAAGCTCTCGTGACACTGAATGATCCACAGTTTGTGGACGCCGCCCGAGCCTTTGCTCGGCGACTACTGAAGGATGCGGATGGAACCGATGCTCGCCTCAAGCTGGCGTACCAACTGTGTCTGTCTCGTCAACCCGCGTCAGATGAGCTGGAGTTGCTGCGGACGTTTCATGCGGCACAAGTCGAGCACTATCGAGCCGACGCCGACGCGGCGAAAGCGTTGGTCGAGAATAGTTCGCCGGAGGGTAGCGAGGGACTGGACGTCGCCGAATACGCGGCCTGGACGACCACGGCCAATGTGTTGTTGAATCTGGATGAAGTCATAACGAGAAACTAAATCATGAACTCCGACTATCATCAATCGCGACGGCGGTTCTTGTCGCAAACGGCCACGGGGCTGGGTCTGATGGCTACCGCCGATCTGTTGGCGGGAAATATCCATGCCCAGACTCCGCAGCGGACTCCATGGCGAACTCCGGTCGACGAGGGGGTCCTGTTGGGGACCCATTTTGCTCCCAAAGCCAAACGAGTCATCTATCTGTTTCAATCGGGCGGCCCCAGTCACTTGGACTTGTTCGACTACAAGCCGCTATTGAAGGACCAGCATGGCAAAGACATGCCGCCCAGCGTTTTGGGAACCCAGCGAGTTTCGCTGATGACGCGCGACTTGGGTCGTAGGACCTGTGCCTCACCATTTCAATTTGCACAACATGGCGCCAGTGGGGCGTGGGTCACGGAACTGATGCCGCACACGGCCAGCGTCGTGGACGAATTGTGCTTTATCAAATCGTTGCAAACCGAACCGATCAATCACGATCCAGCCGTCACATTCATACAAACCGGCCGTGCGATCTCGGGACGCCCGGCCATGGGTTCCTGGCTGCATTATGGACTGGGGAATTCCAGTCAAGACTTGCCTGCCTACGTCGTGATGATCAATGGCAACGCCGATCAACCGATTTTGAGTCGCTATTATCACAGTGGTTTTCTGCCCAGCCGGTTTCAAGGCGTGCAGTTCCAATCCGCTGGAGACCCTGTGCTCTTTTTGTCGAACCCGTCCGGAATTGATCACACCAATCGCGGGCGCATCATCGATATGATCAATCAACTGAACGCTCAGAAGTTGCAGCAAACGGGTGACCCAGAGATCGAGGCTCGGATCGATTCCTTCGAGATGGCTTATCGGATGCAAACCTCGGTGCCTGAATTGATGGACTATGCGTCAGAAACCAAAGAGACCCTGGACATGTACGGCCCGGACGTCACCACGCCCGGATCCTATGCCTACCAGTGTTTGATGGCGCGGCGATTGGCGGAACGAGACGTACGGTTCATTCAGATTTTCCACACCGGCTGGGACCATCATGGCGGCCTCAAAGATGGGTTGGTTCGACAAACCAAAGCCAGCGATCAACCTTCGGCAGCCCTGATCAAAGACCTGAAGATGCGCGGGATGTTGGACGACACCTTGGTGGTCTGGGGCGGCGAGTTTGGTCGAACCGCGTATTCACAGGGCGATGATTTGAATGGTCGTGATCATCATCCTCGCTGTTATTCGTTGTGGTTGGCTGGTGGCGGAATCAAAGCTGGTGTCAGTGTTGGCTCGACGGACGATTACGGTTACAACATCGCCGAGAACTTGATTCACGTCCGCGACCTGCATGCCACCATGCTGCAACTACTCGGGATCGACCATCAACGCTTCACGTTCAAGAATCAGGGGCTGGACGATCGTTTGACCGGAGTTGAACCCGCAAGAATACTCCACGAAATTCTCGCGTAGTGTTCAAAGGCAATTTAGCGAGCGCTGGTGTACCGGCTTCAGCCGGCGGGCGTTGTGAAAAAACTCTTTTCAGCTCGCGGCCGGCTAAAGCCGGTACACCAGCGCTCGCTAAACCGATATCGTAACGACCATTGACACTTACTATTCCGGAGATTGTTTCATGCGAACTTGTTGCTTACTCGTGGTCTTCGTTGGCTGGAGCCTGTTGTTTGGTTCGGTTGCTTTGCAGGCTCAAGATCCGGCAGCGGAAGTGGTGCGAGTCTTCATTCTGGCCGGCCAGTCCAACATGGAGGGCAAGGCAGCGAACAAGCTCTTGGAACATCAAGCCCTTGATCCAACGACCGCCGAACTGTTCGCGCATTTGCGACGTGACGATCAATGGGTTGTCCGAGATGATGTCTTTATCAAGTTTCTGCAGCGACACGGCTCCTTGACGATTGGTTACGGTTCACCGAACCAAACGGGACTCGAGTTGGAATTTGGCACCGTCATGGGCGAGCATTTTGCGGAGCCCGTCCTGTTGATCAAGACCGCCTGGGGTGGTCATTCGCTTTATCAGAAGTTTCGCTCACCCAGCGCCGGTTTTCCAGCTGAAGATCGTTTGCAACTGGAATTGTTTCAGGCTCAAAAGCGTGTGACGGACGACAATGCCAAGAATCAGCGCAACGATCCACTTCCGACGATGGACGACATCAAGGCACCTTATGGCTCGTCGTATCGGGCGATGATGAATGAAGTTCAAACGACGTTTGCGGACTACGACCAGTTGTTTCCGACGCTCCGTGGAAAGAAACTTGAGTTGACGGGTTTTGTCTGGTTTCAAGGGTTCAACGACATGTTTGGCGACGGTGTTCCGGAGGAATACGAATCCAACTTGAAACACTTCATCCAGGATGTGCGCCGCGATTTGAATTCGCCGGAGTTGCCGTTTGTGATTGGGTTGTTGGGACAAAACGGATCGAAACCAGCCGAGGGAGCCATGTTGAAGATCCAGCAAGCGCAGTGGGCGATGAACAGCGTCCCCGGGTTCCAAGGAAACGTGAAGGCGATTCGCACGGACGAGTTGGTCGACAAAGAGGCCGAACGATTGTTCCCCGATTGGCAAAAGAATTTCGAGGCCTGGGAGAAGGTCGGTTCGGATCGACCCTATCATTATTATGGCAGCGCCATTTGGTTCACAAGAATTGGCCACGACCTGGGCGATGCCATGCTTGAGTTGCTCGGCGATGTACGTTAGGCATTTATGCCAAAAAGCGTTTTGGTTCGAAAAATCGTCGGGCTTAACACGCTCCTGGAACTCATAATGGATGCGGTTGAGCGATCGCTGGTGTACCGGCTTTAGCCGGCGTGGGGCGTGACAAAGCTCTTTTCAGTTATTTGGTGATCGCAGCGATCCATCTGCGAGAACTGCGTCCGTATCTGCAAGAACACCGAGGCCCAATTTAACTATTTCAGATTTCGGCATAACCAGATGGCCATCGAATGCTGTGTCAATCCACGCTTCAACATTCTCGCGTTCGGACCTCGCGTGCGACGCAATACTCACCTCAACCATCGCTCGATTTTGACTGTCAATCCATGCTCTCACACTGATGCTGCTCCAATATGGAACGCAGCATCATGACCAATTCTAATGACGAACGGAATATGGTCTGGCTCGGCATCTCGAGCGGCCAACGCAGCTTCAAGAAAAGTGGGGCGTACGTAGTGGCGGCCAGACGAGGGCACAATTGCAACGTACTGACCATGAAAATCGCGTTCCATCGATTCCTTAAGTTCTTTCTCGTATAAAACCTTGGCGTCATCGGTTGCCGCTGGCATATCTACTCCTGGTTGAAGCCTGGGAAACGCACCGTTACAATTGTGCACGAACCAAGCGACGCATTCAAGACCGACTTGCATGGTTTTCCTGGTGGATAGCAACTTGGTTCGGGCTGAATGATCTTGGTCGTTCGTCCATGTGAGGCACCATGCTTTCTGAGCAAAAACTCAAACTGATTTCAGACTCACTCGGAAACGGGGTAGTACCTCCGCAAGAAAGCGTTCGTACATTCTTGCTCTGGTTCGGTGCCGAGAGACGCGGCCCTCGTATCATTCGACAAATTCGAGAAGCTCTAAAGTCGTCTGGGCTGGAAACTACGCCGGATTTTGAGTTCGCTTATATCGACGGTCTGATAAGCTTCGCAAAAACAAACATGTTTAAGAATAGCTCGAAGCTGGCTTCACTCCGAAACCAGCAGGCCAAGGCCCAGCTGGCGCGACGTGTTAGAAAGTCGAAGTTATTCCACACACAAGACGGTACTCCCAGTCCACGGCATTGGCCGAACCTACATTCCAGACGATTGACCGATAAGCCCGATGTCATTGACAAGAGCACCAGGCTCCGAACCCCCTCGGGCCAGTAACACCGAATCGGACGTCAAATCTGAGTTTTCAGCAGATTCAGGGAGGACAGCAGATTTTCTTGGAACGGGCCGTTGAAGTACTTCGAGCGATTGGGTCTGTCGTAGCTTGCCATCAGAATGAACTCCTGAAAGTGAGGTAAAAACCAAAAGCGACGACCAACGCCGCCGCCACCACACTCAGGAGAAGAAAAAAAATTTGACTCCGCAACCAACCTCGGGTAAGATGACGCCCGACCCGCCGCGATAGCGGCTTACTTGAACCAAGAAATGCACCGAAGTTGCCGAGTCGGTCAAACTTACCAACAGAATCACCTTCGGCAACTCGGTGATTTCAACGGCTAGGACTCACGAAATTGAATACGCCACTCTTAGCGTTGCTGGTCGCGCTCGCAACGACCTTGGGAGCGGACGATTCCGCGAAACAAGCCAAGAACGATCTGACCGAACTCCATGAGACCGTCTCAAAGAGACTTCCGACGGGATGGACGGCCAAGATCTCGCCAACATTTCCTGCTTTAGTGATTTCAAGCGACGGGCCCGTATCGGTCGAGTATCGCCAAATGGCTTCATTTCAGTTGGCGAAACGTGTAGAAGAACCGGTTGAAATTCGTCTGGTTGCGATGGTTTATGTCTCGCCTGATGAGTACCAGCAAATCAACAAACAAAACGAAGCGAATACGAAGAAACGCCTTGCGTTTGAGGACAACAATCTTTCCCACCTCTTCAACCGCGTTACCTCCTCCGACAAAATCGAACGGCCCTATCCACCTGAAGCCTACGCGCCCCAGACAAAAGAGGAAAAGGAAATCATCACGGAATATGCCTTCCTTTGGCTCAATACTCGATCCAAGATTCTACCGTCGCACCGTTTCAAGACCATTTCGTTCAAACTTGAAGGATTGGAGGATGGCCCGAGGTTAATGGCGTCAATTGCGGAACAACAAACGGAAAAACAGTACCGCGACATCTTAAAAATGTTGGAGACTGTTGCGGCCCCTTATGAAAAAAGATGAGTCCTAACCAATATGGCTTTGACTTCGCGGAGCGACGGTAGCATCGACAGCACGTTCCAATCGCGCACGCAGGTGGTTCGATAGAAGAACTGGACGCCCGAGAGTGCGACTCGGAGAGTTCCGTAGGCGGATTTCTTTTGATTGCGAAGGTAGAGGAAGTACCGTCGCAGTTCCGTTTCGGTGATTTGATCGGGTGCTTTGCAGCAGTGATCGGCCAGTTGCCGGACGGCCCGCAGTTAGCCGTGGACGGTGCGTTGGGCCTTGCCGGTGAGTTGTAGATCTTCGGCCATTTGATCGTAGATCGGGCCGTTGAAGTACTTCGAGCGATTGGGTCTGTCGTAGCTTGCCATGAGAATAAACTCCTGAAAGTGAGGTAAGAACCAAAAGCGACGACCAAAGCCGCCGCAACCACACTCAGGAGAAGAAAAAAAGTTTGACTCCGCAACCAACCTCGGGTAAGATGACGCCCGGACCCGCCGCGATAGCGGCTTACTTGAACAAAACGGTGCAGCCGAGTTGCGGAAAAGCTGCTTTCAAATGTCAAGGTCAACCGCCGCAACCGGCTGACCGTTAGCGTTCGGCAACAAACACCTTCGGAGGTTCACGTGGGCACGATTCGATTTCTTCCGTTTCATCTTTCAGCCGTGATTCTCGCGTCCTTGGGATGTGCGCGCGACTCAACCCCTTCCAAGCCCGATGTCCCCGGTGCGAAAAAGGAGGCCCCGGCTTCGCCAGCGTCGGTTGGGCTGCGGCCGCTGGGTGATGCCCACGGTGCGAAAAAGGAGGTCCCGGATTCCAAAGTCAAACACCCTCAAAGCCCAGAGAAGAAAGTTAAATTCACCGAAGCGCTTACCCAATCGCTTATTGCCAAGATTACGGCGGAAAGGGAAACAATGACCGAGGCAAACATCACGGAGATTCTCGGCACGCCGCCGATAATGGACAAGGCGCAGATCACCAGAATTCTCAAAGCGAATCCGGATTGGCAAATCCGATTGGGCCCGGGAGAAATCCCAATGTTGTTGGACCCGCAAGGAATCAGAGTGGTGATCTGGGAGGACAGCGTAGGAAATTTGGTCGTTCTCGATTTCCCAAATGGAAAAGCGGGCGCTGGCTTTACCAAGATCTATTCCAATCGATAAAAGCATCGGGGACATTCAAGCTTTCCGGGCCGAACCAATTAGCGACGGTCTTAAGTTAAGTCAATAGGCAAGTCGTAATCTTGCCGTTCGGGTGGATTTTTTTAGGCATGTGCGGGTGTTCAATAATGTGGTGGTTCCGATTAAACTGAAAGAGCCTGGAGAAACGGAGCGAAGCTCTGCGGGGACGCAACTTCGCAAGGGATATCCAAGGCCGGGTGCGTCAATGATGCACAAAGAGCGTTTGGAGCGATTCGCTTCAAACGCTCTTGTTTTCTTCGATCGGAGCGGCTTGCTGGATGCTTCGATCGGGCATCCAAAGTTCGTCCTTTTTGATCAACGTATTGAGGAGCGTCAGAAGTTTTCGCATCGCGGCAATCAAGGCGACCTTTTTTGGCTTTCCAGCAGTGAGCAGCCGCTGGTAAAAAGATTTGATCTGCGGGTTGAATCGAGTTGCCGCTAGTGTGCTCATGTAAAGCACGCGTCTGACTTGAAATCGCCCTCCGCGAATCTGGCGTTTCCCGACTCGCATACCCGTATCGTTGTTCATGGGCGCGACCCCGACGAGGCTGGCGATTTGGTTACCATTGAGTTGGCCTAGTTCAGGGAGTTCCGCGAGCATCGTGGCAACAAGCACGGGACCAACGCCTTTTACCGACTTCATGATTTCCGTTCGACGCGAGTCAACGGATTGCGTACGAACCGCCTCTGCGAGTTTCGAATCGAGAGTTTTCAGTTGTTTTTTCAAGAAATCCAGTGATTCCTGAATGAACTCCTGAGACAGCTGGTCGGAAGTTTGTTGTCGGCGATTATTCTCCTGGTTGATCAAGTCGACTACCTGTCGCCTCCTAACAACAAGTGCCTCAAGGCTTTTCCGCTCCGGCGATTTGGCGGATTGAGGGACTGGCTGGACCACGCGGCCAAATTCGGCGATCACTCTCGCATCGATTGCATCGGTCTTTGCCAGTTTTCCGAGGCTCTGAGCAAAACACCGAACGCGACGCGGTTGAACCACGGCCACAGGGATCTGATGCTGATGAAGAATCGTGACCAGCAGATCTTCATAACCCCCAGTAGCTTCCATGATTACGAGCGAATCGGAATCGATCTTTTGAATCAGCTCCCTTTCGATTGCATTTTGGGTGTTGGGAATTGTTGCGATACAGTCACCGAAAGCGACATCAATTTTATTCTTGGCGATGTCAATTCCGACTACTTTAGTCAACGCACTCATTCTAGTCCCTTCCTAGTAAATTCGAGCTCGCTAGGCGGCTCCTGCGACGGTTCGGGTTCGAAAAATGAACGACTTGCGACCACGCTTATTGACGGACTCGGGGTCTCGGCTTTGATCGGTCTACAAGCCGTGAACCCAGGCCAGATGCATCTGACTCAGGTTCGCATGGCATTGTAGTTAATGCCATAAACAAGATACTAGGCTTTGACTTCGCGTAGCGACGATAGGAGCGTAGCCGAAGTTCAAGGCCTTTGTTCAAGAAGCCCGGGGACGTTTGCCTCGGAT
>JAUXWY010000497.1 GCA_030681235.1 Pirellulaceae bacterium
GATGATTTCGATTTTGGGTTCATATTCTTCGTGCAGCGAGGCCAATTGCACGGTTTCTAGGGCTTGCGACAGTTGCTGGATCTCTCGGGCCTGTTGTGTCATTGTTTGCCGCAGTCGGATCTCGGTTTGTTGTGTTTGCGACAGAGTCGCCACTTTTTCTCGCACTTCATTTTCGATTACAGCCAATTGTTGCATTGCCAGATGCCGTTCCATTCGTCGCTGTTGGATCAGAACTTCTTGTTGATCGATGACGGCTTGCCAATCAACATACTCAGCGTCCCTTTGCTGCAGGACTTGTTGGTGATCGACAAGTTCACGACGCTGTTGCTCGATGGTCGCCAATGCGGCTTCGGTTTCGGGCGAGTCCTTATTGGTGATCGTCTCGCCAATCTGAGCGCCAAAAACGACCACCAAGATGATCAAAATACCAACGAGGTTGGCCACGATGTCGAGAAACGAATCCTGTTCCATGGGAGGAGCGTCGCGAGATTTCTTGCGTGAACTCATCGTCGAGCCTCCCGGGTCGGAGATTCCGGTAGTTTGACGTCCAATCCACTGCCTTCCAGCATTCGTTGTAAGGCCACGGCTTTTTCGGCTTGTTCAGGTTGGAACCGCAATTCCAAAACGGGCTTCCAATAGCCGTCGAATCCCAAATATCCCCATTTGTCGACTCTTTGCCAAATCGCGCTCGCCAACGGATCAACCGCCTCGGACAATGAGGCGCCCAGCGGAATGGTTTGCGATCGTGGGCTGCCTTCGCCGGGAGGCAACACCAGAGCATCGGCTTGAACGTTGACGATCACAGGTCGGTAGTACGCACTGACGGCGTTGCGTCGCGAAGGAAGTGCCCAATCGGCACCTCGTTGATGCGCCATCGAATCGTTATTCCAAGCAGGTTGCGAATTTTGAGCCGACGACTTCGTTGGTTCGTCACGCGATGAAGGCATCGTTGATGGGTCTTGGGCCATGGGCGGCATTGCAGCCGACGGCAAACCCGCAGTTCCAGTGGGGGCTGTTGCGTTCGCGACTTGCGACTTCGTCGAACCCTTCGATTGATTTGATTGCTGTTTTGCTGGTCCCGTGGCATCACCGCTGAGATCGGAGTTTGTTTGGCGTTGATTCGTAACGCCTTTTGCATTACCGAGCGGCTCAATACCAAAACTTGGCGAAGTAGGTGTTTGACGTGACGAAGTTAGAAAGGTACTTTGTTCGTTGTGAGAACCTTCGACGCTGGCGGGGGCGTTCGTGGTGTTGGCGGCCGATCCTGTTTTCCTGTCGATCTGAAACTGCGAAGAAAAACTTGCCACGGGATCGGGTCCGCTGCCAAATGTAGGACTTGTCGATTTGAAGGCCATGTTGCGGTGCCGATTGGGTTGCGTTGGAGCCGGCGAAAAACCGCCGCCAGTGGCAGGGATCAACGCATTGCCGGCACCGGAACTGCCGGAAGTCGGTTGCGCGCTCCCGACTTGTGACGCGGGTGTGGCCTGCCCGTACGACACCAACGCCGTTTGCCGATTTCGAGCGGCTTCGATCGACTGCTCGACATGCACGACCAAACCTGGGTCTGCCGTCCCGAAGTTGACTTGCCAATCTTCAGGTATCAGTTCATAGCCAAACTCTTGATCCCATCCGCTCATCGCTCGACGGGCCACGGAGTACCACTTGGCTCCACTGGGGCGAACCACCAACAATGGATACGCGTTGTCGTGATTGACCGCCGACGACGCGTTCTTCCGCCAGTACTCGCGGTAGGCCAACAAGGCGGTGTCCAGCGGATTGCCCGGTGTCAGCGGCAACACAAAGTCGTCCAAAGTCAGTTTGATCTGGCCGGGATACAGGTACATGCCATCGCTTCGGCACTCGATGTAAATGGGGCGTCGATTGGTGCCCGATCGGGCGGCTATCGGAACAATCGAATACATCGGTTTGGCGGCCCGGCGGTTCGCTTCGGCCTTGACGTTTTGCGCGAGTTTGGCGATTTCGAGCTGTTCTTTCAATAACTCGATTTGTCGTTGTTGTTCTGCTACAGCCTGCTCGGGGAACGTCGCAGCAGTGGTCGCTTGCGTTGTCGCCTGCACGGCGCGGATTTGCTCGGCGACCTCGGCTGCGTTGGCTCTTACTTTGGCCATTTCGCTTTCAAGATGGCCGAGTAGTTCTCGTTGATTGGCCATTTTTCGTCGCCGTTCGTCTCGTTGCCCTTCCAGCAACTGACTGCGCAGATGTATTTCCGTAGAAAGTAGTTCCAGTTCGCTCTGCTCTTTGGCGGCGTCGGCGATGGCGGCGGCCTGTTCCCGAGTCGAAGATTCGTCGGCTTGCTTGACGACTAATAGAAGCAACGCCACCAGAACACCCATCGTGCAGATGAGTACCGCTAAGAACGGGAACAACGATAAGGACAGGCCAACTCGTTTTCGGCTCATGCAGCTCGATAAATCTTTGCATCAGAAAATGGCAGGATACTGGAACGCACATTGGCATTCACAATTTCCGCATCCGGACCAACGGGCTTGGAGTCGCTGGCCGATTCGAAAGCAGATACAAATCCACCGGGAACCGCTTGCCAATCGACCGGAGGCAAAATGTCCGAGTCATTACTCGCGAGCCTATCTGTTGAACTGGACGGGGCAGCGGCAATGACCACCGTAGCGGTTGGGGACGCTACCTTGAGTTGTCGATTTTCGGACTCCAGCATCAATTGTCGTTCTGCTAATTTTCTGGCAACGGTTGCGGCTCGAGCCAATTCTTCGGCCCGCCGCAGTGCCTCGTTGGCAGCCTTTGATTGTTGTTCGGCGATTCGACGAGCGGTCGCTTCGGCGGTGACAAGTCCTTCGGCAGCAAGTCTCGCTTCCGTTTCCGCCATGGAGCGATGTTCGGCTGCCATGCGAGCTTCCACTTCGGCCGCGATTCGAGCGTCCGACAACGCTCGTTGCCGAGTCACTTCCGTCGCATGGGCCGCGATCGTCGATTCCATTTCACCGTGAGTTTGTTCCAGCTGCGTTTGTTGCCAGACTCGCTCTTCCTGCCAACGAGTTTGGACGTCTTGGTTCTGCACCATCAAGTGGTCCATGGTCGAGATCAAATGGGAAATCGAACTTTGCTGTTGTTCCGACAGATGCGAACATTGTTGAAAAAACTTTTCCAGCAGTTGGATATGGGCGGCGGCGTTCTCTTGCGACTTGGCCAAAAGCCCCGTATTTTCGGACATGGAATCTTGCCATTGTTGAGAACGGTTTTGCAATTGAACTTCCGCGACGTCCATCGCCTGGGCGAGCCGTTCGGCGATCTGTTGGCCGGCGGCCGACATCGCGGATTGCAGCAAGGCTTCGGACTGTGCGGTCGCGTTTTCCGTGGCCGCGACCCAGGCTTCTTGGGCTGAAGTCAGGCTCTCCGTCCAAAGTTCGTGTTGATGCTCGACCAAGCTGAACGTCGCTTGCAACAAGGCTTGCCCCATGCGACTGATCGCGCGAGTTGGGGATTCGGTGACGACTTCACTCGACTGAAAATTCTCGAGGATGAATTCGTCCGCCACCATGTCGACGCGACTCACGTTCGCCGATTCGACTCGATCGAGCCCAAATTGGACGAACATCAAAAACACGCCAAAGGATAGCGCCAGGGCCGTGGTGTCAAAGGCCACGTACAAGCTGGATTTCAAATTTGTAATCAATCCAGACAAGTCCGCACCGGCACCCAGATTCAATCCGCCCAAGGCTTCTGAAATGCCCAAGACCGTGCCCAAAAACCCAAGCATCGGAATGGCCCAGACCATCAGACGGATCAAGGAATAGCTTTCGTGTTGAGCGTCGGCTTCACGGCTCGCCAAGTGCTTCAACTGGGCGTCGATATCTTGTGTCGATTGACGACTGCGAATGTACTGCAAGGCTTCGCGAATGCGTCGGGCAACACTACTTTGGTGAACGGCCTTCGGCCGAGCATCAATGATATTCAGATATCGGGTCGCCAAATCCGAAACGGCGGAATCGGAAACAGCCATCGTTGCGGAAGCGACCCGACGTGTTGCTGGCGCTGCCAATCCCGAGTCGTTGGAGTCGGTCATCCCAGCAACAGCTGCATCGGTGGACGACAAGAGGGTTTCCTCGGAGAGGTCAGGAGTCTGCCAAGCCAATAGTTGGCGACGCTCGCCCCACAATTGCCAAGCTTTGATCGCCAATGCCGTCAATCCGATCGAAAACATGACGGTCTCGGCCATCGAAACGGGGTGTGACATGATGTAACGATCCAAGGCTGGATGCGATAACCATCCTTGCCTGATCAAGCCGAACAACAGAAAGGCGATGCCAGCTCCATAAACGTAGGATGGGAGCAGCGGCACCATGCGAGGATTGTTTGATAGGAGTTTCTGTTTCATGGTCGCGAGGCTTTCAAACAAGGGCGAGCGTGACTCGCACGTTGTGTTTTGTTAATCCCACCACGGGGCGGGCGGAACTGTTGCGGAACTCCAAGGAGTTCCGGCCAATTGCACGGGACTACGGATGGAAGCAGGGCTCCATATTGGGGATCGGGAAAGGCATGCCGAGAGGATCAAAGTATTTTGCTGATAATCGACATTATCAATAAACTTCACTCAAGCCATTTTTCTTGCCTAACCGGCAAAAAATGCCTGCATCCTTGGGTATTTTCTGCCGATATCAATCGTGATCAACTTGGCAACGGACGCTTTCAACGATTGCAAGTCGTGGGAACGTCGATGATTGCCAAGTATCGAAAATAAAAAAACACCCGGGGGGGTGGCTCGGCTGACCTGTAAAGGCAGCCGAGCTTTTTTTGTTTTTGGGTGGTGCAAAACAATTCGTGCGAAGTGTCTAGGCTACCGGCTCTATCTCAAATAAGCATTCATGTTGGGATTGGCGTATCGAGTCCCAGACTGGGGATTTCCGTCGCCTTGAAAGCGCTGTTGGATCGCGGCGATTCGCTGGGCCACTTGCGGCTGATACGAGTTGGCTTGGATCGATCGAGTGTAATTCTTCAAGGCCAGGTCGTATTGCCCTTGTTCTTCTCGCAACGTTCCCATCGCGACCAGCGCCCGCGAATGGTTGGGGTCCAGCATCAAAGCATCAGCTAAGTACTGCGTGGCCCGAGTCGGATCGTTGTGCTCGCGATACAACCGAGCCATTTCGATCAAAGGCTCCGGACTCGTCGGTTGGGTGACCTGCCATCCGCGAATCAGTTGGAATGCTTCATTAGGTCGATTGGTCTCGACATACAAGGCCGCCAGCGTTCGATACGCGTCCGCGTGGCTAGGGTTCAACGCAATGGCTTGCCGCAACAGGTCTTCGGCCTTGGGGTTGAGATGAGGTTGAGCGGTTTGTTTGGCCAAGTAGTAATAGGTCGTTCCGAGGTTGTAGTTGGCGTCCGCGTTTTTCGGGTTCGACATCTGAGCTTGTTGGAACGAGTCGACGGCTTGCGAGATTTGACCACTCCGCAGGTATTGTTGACCGTCCGCAGTGTGCCGGGCCAGTTGAAACTGACAACCCGATTGACTCAAAAGGGCCAATCCGGCCAGGAAACCGAACAGAGCATATCGCAGCCGACCGATGCGTTCCGCATCGGAACGAAACCGCCCCGCGAATGCTATTGATCCAGCCATGAACTCGCTCTCGAATTGGAAGGGGTCGTGTCGGACGATGCTCTTTAGCAAAAACGACAACGCGGTCACAAGACATTTCACATTGTCATGGGCGAATTGCTAGCATCCGTCGAGCGGGTTTCGAGAGTTTGGCCTGTGTCGGTCATCGATTTCCGAAGGAAGTGATCGGCCATCAAGGACTGCAACGACCTCAGCACCAGCCGGTACCACGCGATAGTAAATCAGAAATGGATGGCGAGATGCTATCTTCCGATGGTATCCAAAATGCATTTCATGTACACCGGCTGTCTCCTCTAATGATTCGATATCGTCGAATATCCGTTCAAAGAAGTAGTTGCCAGCCCCGTCGCTCTGGCGGTGGTAAAACGCTACGCTATCAGCAATGTCCAAGCGAGCCTCATTGAGAATCTCGACGTTCATCGACCATCCGTTTCACATCAATCTTTGCTTCGGAAACCGACATCGTCGGTTTACTGCTAGGATTTGACTCTCGGTACCTGAGCACTTCACCATGCCAAGCAGGAGAAGGCAGTGCTTGGGGTCCAGCCGCGAGGCGTTGCCAAAGTAGGTCAAGTGCAGCCTGTTGCTGCTCCGTGTTCAGCGTATCAATGAACGCTTCGATGTTCATTCCGAGTTCCTGAATTCGTGAATCTTCGGGTTGCGTAGTTCACCCGTCTTCAGTCGCACGGCGATCATTTCAATCAAGTACCAATAGATGGCTTTGTAACGGATCTTGCAGAAGTAGTGCTTGCCGTCCAAAGCGTTTTGAATTTCCATCGGCCATTGAGTGCGATCGATGTTGAGTTCGGTTGTTGATCTTGTTGCGGAGTGGTTTGTTGACTCAGAGTATTCTTCTGCTGCGGGAGCGATCGGGGCGTTGGACGTAGAATCGAGGTCGCTGATAGTAGCACGAGCGCCTCGATCGTGCCGATGGGGAAGAGCGATCGGGGCGCTCGCTCTACTATCGGCATTCGCCGAAACACTCGACCGCAAGGGAAATCCCGCCCGACTTGCTCGGCGGATTTTTTAGGCTTCTCGCTACAACAGCGGGGCGGGTTTTATAGGCCGTAGAACCGATCTTGCTTCGGACACGTCTGCAAGTAGGCCGATCGGCTTTCGTCTTGCGTACGGACCGCCCGGACTTGCAAGTGTGAACCGTTGCGGTCTCGGTTGAATCCGCTTGCTAAACAAGTCTGTCCCTCGACCGCTGCTCTGCGTGCGACGTCTTGCTAACCTCAAAACTTCCGCTCCGACCGGATAAACCGGTAACGGGGGCGGCGCTACCCCCGTCCCCTTTTCTTCCCCGTCCCCTTTTCTTCCCCCTGCGAGTTGGCGTTCTGCGAGTTGGCGTCCTGCGAATGGGCTTCGAGCCAGTTGTCTTCGCGCGAGGTTCCTTCGCGGGCGGTTCTGGTTTCGGGTCGAATCCAGCTTCGAACAGTTCGGGAACATGATCTTCCACTCGGAATTCCTTCAAGCGGTGCTGGGCCAGTGCTTCCAACTCGGCGGGTGTTGGCGGCGGTGTGGTTGCTGGGAGAGTGGGCAGGAGCCGACCTTCCATGGGCTGAGTCGGTTCGCGTCGTTCGGCCCACTGGGGACACTGCCGAGTGGGCAGCCAATCCAGAGGACTGGGTGATCGGTCGAAGTGTTGTCGTCTGACGTGCAGATAGATCATCGTGGTGATGAAGCTGGAGTGGCCCAATAGTTTGCTGATGGTAATGTGGGTCGTCAGTCCCTGGCGGCACTTCAACAAAAATGTGCGGACTGATCACTTTGCTTATGCCCGCAAAGGCCGCTGCCATCTTGCAGGCTTTTTGGATCGTGGCCGACGAGAGCGGCACGTCCGGTGTCTTGCCGGGGAACAGATAATCCTTGGGGCGATACTTCTTCCAGTACTCGCGCAGTTCTTCCAGCAGTTTCGGCGACGCGGGGACGATCCGGTCCTTGCGTCCCTTGCCTTCGTTGATCCGAATCTGAGCCCTTTGACCGTCGATGTCGGCCACTTTGAGATGAGTCGCTTCGCTGAGTCTCAGTCCGGCGGCGTAGCAGATGGTCAGGACGGCTCGGTGTTTGGGGTGTTCGACGCATTCGAGGAGCTTGGCGGCTTCTTGGTCCGAGAGAACCATGGGGAGTTTCTTAGGACGCTTGCCGTACGGGATATGCTGGACGGTCCAGTTCCGGGCGAGGGTCACGTTGTAGAGGAAGCGTAGGCCACAAACGGCTTGGTTGAAGGAACTCCAGGAGGCTTTTTTCACGTCGACCAGGTAGAGTTGAAACGATCGTATCTCTTCGGGGCCCAATTCGTCGGCGGGCTTGCCGAAATGTTGACAGAACTTGTCGACGTGCCAGGTGTAGGCATCGATGGTCGTGTCGGCGAAATTGCGGATCTTCATGTCATCGACCATCCGAGCAATAAAGGGATTCATCCGTCGTTGATGTGGGATCATGGAACAAACTTTCTGGGTCTAAAGAGCGGCGGAACTATTCAAGACGAGAGAAGCCAACCTGACTCCAACACAACATCTTGAATCGAAGAGAGAACCAATCACGACCCGCGTTAATCTCGGCCAACATCACATGACAATCACTGCGTCAAGCAGTGATTGATTCGTGATGCGGCATTGACTCGCGGTTGCAAAAGATTCGCAGCAACGCAACCCGCGTTGATAGAACAAACATGGTGTACGCAGCGAGT
>JAUXWY010000510.1 GCA_030681235.1 Pirellulaceae bacterium
TTCCCTTATCCCAAATTCCCTTATCCCAAATTCCCTTGTCCCAAATTCCCTTGTCCCAAATTCCCTTGTCCCAATTGACTTGACGTCGCCCAGAAACCTCCCGGTATTGTCTACCGTGCTCCATTGGCCGCTGACCGTTTCGGCAACACCAATACTCAAAAACCTTTCAGCGATTGTTAAGAGCCTATCCGTCTCGCTGTATTAAGTATGCGGACCAAAGGGCTGCGGGATCCGTGACATACAACTCGGTGTAACCGCACGCGCCACAGACCTTTGCCTTCAGTTCCTGGAACGCCGGGTTCTTGAAGACCCATGCTTGAGGGTTCCGGTCCAGACGCACCGTCAGGTTGTCAGAACTTGAGCCGTTACTATCGATAACGGTCACCTCGGGAATCATCTTTTGTGCCGTGCACTTCGGACACACGGAGTCGGTGAGACGTTGGCTTGCATCGAGTGGGGGCCAGGCAGAATGCACGGATCGCCGCGAGGCCGGCATTCTTTCGGCCTCGATCACTTCAGGCCCGTCTTCTAGCCCGAAAGCAGGGTCTTCGACACCATCACGGGTTGTCCCGCAACTCCAACAAACCAAGAAAGAGTCTTCGTGCTGCTCGCGGCACTTCTTACAACTCCACACGAAAGGGCTCCTTCAAATGGGCTATAAACTCAAGTCTTCTACTGGACAAACAACCGAGAACGATTCGAAAGCAGTTTGGCCAAGTCATCGGCTGGCAACGCTAAACGGCTTGTTAAATCGGACCGAGTTTCAGACACCGAAAACACCGGATAATCACTGGCAAACAAAAATCGTTCCACCCCGATCTGCAACATGACTTCCGCAAGCCGTTTGCATCGTTCATCGGTTGTTCTTGGAATCTCAGGATTGGTTCCGATGATCGCGCCCGACAAATCAAAGAAAACCGCCATTTTTCCAAACTCTGGATTCTCGGCCTTACGCCGGTGGTAGCCCATCAAGATATTCTCGGAGGAATCATTAAAGCCTCCGATAGACCCAAGATGCGCCAAATAGAGCTCAAGACTCGGATGAGGCTCAACGATTGTCTCCCAAAACCATATCGCCTTGGCCAAATCGACGTCTTCACCGGCAGTCAAGTGGAGAAGCACCGGCACGTTTTCGCGTGCTGCCCATGAGAGGATTTCCGCCAGTCGTTTCCAATGCTCTGGGCTTTCAAGATCAAAACTGCACGCAGGCAGATGCAGCTTCAGCCCGGTCAAGTTTGGATTGGCTTTGCAACGATTCAATTCATCAAACGCGTAGTCTTTGAACAGATTAATCGAGAAGAAGCCCACAAATGAAGAGGGATGCCGTGCAACGGAGACGGCTACAAAATCGTTCTCGGCCGCTACGAGTCGCCTTTCCATCTCGGCCGTCCCGCAAATCGTCCGGAAGTCCTCGGTTGCGTAAAGATGGGACATCGATATCAAGAACGCGCCGCTGACTTCATTTTGTTTCATGATGAGACTTGAGTCCATGTAGAACTCGTCCGATCTAGAGAACTCCATTCCAAGAGATTTCCAGTCAGCAATCAAACGTGGACTGAGAACATGAACGTGATGGTCGTATAGACCTTGAGCCTTTTCCTGGGCCAAGGCGGTGTTACAAATTGCGAATACCAGTAGCGATGTGGCAAACGCGCGAGCTTTCTCAAGCATGTTTCATTTCTCAATCCAAATAAAGAATCCATGTAAGCCCTGGGAATGGGGTGGGAGTCATTCGAAAACAATCTGGCGACCCGGTCCCGTGATCATCTCCGGGCTGGAACTCAGTGAGTCACAAACTCCAACTCCATTCCCATGAAACATCCAGTGAAAAGTCTCGCTCTTACGCTCGGCAAGTTCAATACCATGTGCTGTTTTTTTGAAACTAAAACTCGGCCACCGAGCGGAGTTACCTGGATACGATCTTCAAAAAAACCCGAAATCGACCTCGTTGTAATGGAAGCGTGTGGACTTTCCGGTCAGATCAACGATTTGGCCAAGAACCATGGCCTTAAAACCATCGTCTGTTCGGCAAACGAAGACGCCTGGAAGCACAATCGCCTCAAAACAAACACACTTAAAACTTACAACCTGAGCGTCAAAGCATGTTCGCAAGAGACGAGCAACTCGGACGCCAAGAATTAAAAACCCATAGCCAAAACGGTTAGAGATCGTCTTCCGAGGCAAACGTCCCCGGGGCTTCTTGAACAAAGGCCTTGAACTTCGGCTACGCTCCTATCGTCGCTCCGCGAAGTCAAAGCCATATTGGGTTACGACGTCTTTCGTTGAGATTACGTGCAGGTTGACCCTCGACTTTCTTCTTGGCCGCGGTTCGTATTGAGGCGTCCCAGGGCGTCCAAGTTCTCGCTCTTCCGAAAACGCATCCATTCCTTGTCCAGCTGTTTTAGTTGGTCGTCCGTAATGATGTCAATTTTCTGCAGAGCGAAAAGTAGAGATCGTGGGGAAATTGGCGGCAAAGTCATGGCATGTTTCTTACCGCAGTTTCGACAGGTCATCAGCGGCCCTTTAATCCCTCGTTGCTCCCAAATCGATGATCGTAGCGAGGTCATTGTTTCGCAAAACTTGATGACCGCAGACCAATCGGGATCGTTGTCCCAAAACCGTATCAATTCCGACAGCATTTCCGGGAACCAGGCACGTTGGGCATCACCAGCTGGCATCGAGAATAAGTTCCTTCAAGTCGTAACGTATTGCAATCTAACCGGCAGCGGATGCGTTTGTTCTGAGCCCTGGCATCGGGTGGACCCGCTGCCGGTTAGATTGGGCGTTGAACTTGGCCGACGGAGCGGTGACGGAATGGCCGCAGGTTGTGGACTGGCCTCGAAGCTGAGGCGTCGAAGCTGAGGCGTCGGCCGTATGCGGATTCCGCCTTTGTCCCGTGGCGTTGGTTTTGATTTTAGAAGTTGCGACGGGTCATTGCAACAAGATTTGAAATGATTTCGAGTCGGATTCGTGAATCGGGGTGGCGACTTTGGGTGTTTCGGGTTGGATTTGTTGTGGAATTTTGACGTTGGCGCGTAGCGATAGTGAGGTGGGCTTGGCTTGATCTTGGCCACTGGGTGTCGGACTGGGGGTTGTTGGTCCGATGGGGTTCGGAGCTGGGTGTTGTCGTTAATGACATCGGGTTTGTCGGTCAATCGTCTGGAATGTAGGTTCGGCCAATGCCGTGGACTGGGAGTACCGTCTTACGGCATCGCCGTCTATATTTACTACCGAGACCACAACCCACCGCATTTTCATGCAATCTACGGTGAGTCGGAAGCGATCATCGAGATCAGCACCGGTGGAATACTGGAAGGACGACTGCCACGACGTGCGGCGAAACTTGTGGCTGAATGGTGCGAGATTCAACGCGACGCGTTGCTCGCGGACTGGGCTCTTGCTCAGGCACAGCAGCCTTTACTTCCAATTGAACCTTTGGATTGATTGCGATGATTTTGCATATTCTCCACGCTGAACTCGCGGGTCCAGCTTCGCTTTTCGTCACTTTTAGTGATGGTTGTGATGCGACGGTTGATTTGCGGCCACTGCTGTCAGGCCCGGTTTTCGAACCGCTCCTTGATCCAAACATGTTCGCAAAGTTCACCCTCGATACTGTCTGCAAAACTGTCTGCTGGCCCAATGGTGCTGACTTGGCACCTGAGGCAATACGCTCTTTGGTTCCCGCTGAACAAGAAATTGGCGAACCATGACATGCACTGGCGCACGGCTTGCGCCGTTTCTCGCAATTGAGAATCAACTCTCCGTGCCCCCGTGATGTCCGTCGTTCTGTCACTCAATCAAATGGAGATTTACGATGAGACGCCTATGCCAATCCCTTTGATCAGAACATCGATCGTTGGAGGCCGGCTTGTTGATATTGGACGAAACGTAATTCGCCCGCCATCAGGAAACTGGACAACCATCCCATTAAACCCTTTTGGAGTAATATCTTTACCCTTCCCATTGATTGCCAATTCGAGAAACATGTCTTCGGCGTCTTTCAGTCCGTTGGTCCGATTCATTCTTCGCGACAGATGTAATCACATTCTGAGCGACTTCAAACTTGAGCCCCTGCGGCAATTGGCTGTCAGCCGGGCATGTAATCCACTCTCCTGGCCAAGCTTCACCAGGTCGCCAATCGATCTGCGGCATCACAACTGGACGTCGAGTCTTGTCCTTCGATTCAACCGATGTGATATTACCAACTTGTTCGGTGCCAAGACCGAAACCTAAATCTGAAGTGAACACACGACTCAAGCCGAATCCTGCTACAGCAACGACAAGCAGAAGCAGTAGCGTGCGCACGAGTCGCGATGTGCAACGATGCATGTTTTACTCCTTTAGTAGGTGAGTCTCGATCAGCGAACGGACCAAGGTAACCCGGCGGCGGCCAACAACCTTTGACTTCAATTTCCGCCCGATCCGCCGCTCGGGTTGACCGCCTTGTTCGCTGCTTTGAGTTCTACCAGCAGCGATTGGATTTCGCTGCGAAACCGTATCTCGTCCAACTCGTATGGCGCACGATTGTCGTCTTCGTTGTAGACGTCGCACGTTGTGAACACGCGACCCAAAACATTACGCAGAGCCTTACCCTCTGGAGTCCAACCCCACAAATGTTGCCATTGTTCCGAAAACTGATCTCCCGCCAGCAATCCCGACATGCGTTGACGTATGAGTTCCTCGTCGAACGGTCGTTCCCATTGAAGTGTTTGCTTATACTCTTCGTCACAGTCAAGCTTCCAAAGAGTGAAGAAGGCGTCAACAAAGACCGAAGGTGTCACCGTTTCAGATAGGAATT
>JAUXWY010000514.1 GCA_030681235.1 Pirellulaceae bacterium
ACTCGCCGGCTGAAGCCGGTACACCAGCGCGCGCTCAACCGCCTTTGAACGTGAAGTACGATCGAAATCAGGAAGTTCGATTATGGCAAACCCGAAACGCACGCTACAAACGCTCAGCTCGCGAACATCACCGCCATGAGCCCCACTAACGCTCCATTATTCAACGCATGAATCGCCATCGGAGCCACCAATCCGCCCGACCACTCGCGGGCAATCGACATCGAAGCCGCCAATGTCATCAGCGGCGGAATCCCCAACAGGCCTTGCGGATGGATCGAGGCAAAGATGAATCCGTTGACCAGCGTCGAAATCAACACGCTCAAATAGATGGACTGACGATCCGTCACATCCCTCAGGTAACGATACAACAGTCCGCGAAATACGGTTTCTTCCACCAATGGTGCGGTGACGGCCGCTAGCAGAAACAACATCAGCACGGTGCTTATTTGTCCGTCAAATTGTTCCTGAATCGGATGGGATGGGCCACCGGGCGGGGCAAATGGATTCTCGGCCGCCCCACCCCCATGAACCAAACCCGTCAGGCCCACCGTCAAAAACAACATCAAGCCCAAGAGTGGCAAGAAAGCTAAATGAGTCACAACCGCCTTGCCCAAATCCACAAACACGTTTTGACTGGTGAAACCGACCTCGCGCAGCGCTCGCCCTGGTTGAGGGTGTCGGACCAAGAGCCAACCCAGAGCCACGAACATCGACGTATAGAACACAATCAACGTCAACCAGCCGTCCCCCAGACCAAGGCCAGCAGCCAATACGCCAACCACCACCTGAGCCACTAAGAAAGTCGCCAGCCAAACGGCAAACGCCTCCAAGTGAATAAAGCCATAGCCACTGCCCGAAAGCCAACGGGATCGGAGCACTCCAAACGTCAGGCAAGCGATCAGAATAGCCGCCACGAATATCCCGGCCACCGCCGCGGCCAATACCAACGCAATGAAGAGGCCTACGCCAAGCATTTTTGTCGTGGAATTTTCTCGCAGTTGCCGCCCGGTCCGCCGATCGTCGGAACTCCATGCGGCAGCCACGCGGCCCGCGAAGCCCAGATTTTTCTCGACCGTTTGGACGGCTTCTGAGTCACTGGCCAACGGATTGCCGGCCAGTTTGGCTTCGATCACTTGCTGTGTCGCATCGATCATTTTTTGTTCTGCGTCCGTGGGCGTGTAATCGGCCTCCGTCATTTGCTCCCGCAACCGAGCGAGTCCCTCCAAAGGATCCCGAGGCCCAGCCCGTTTTTCATCGATTTCCGACGGCTCCGACTCATCGGTCGACGAGGCGATTTTGTCGGAAGTGGAACCCGTTCGGCCGGAGTCCAGTTCGGTCAGGATCACCAGCCGAGCCAGTCGCTGAGGAACTGGACCACTGTCCAACGAGTCCAGCATTTCTTTGGCTTGTTGCCGGTCAAACGATTCCATGCCCAACGCGAATTGGCCCGTCAAATTCGCCGGCACAAGCGTGGCGGCCGGACTCTGTTTTTCCGGCGGCGCAATAAATTGGCTGTGGAACACGAGCGCCATCATCAATCCAGCGCAGAACAGAATGACCATCCACGAACAGACTTGGGAAGGAATGGCCCAAGCATCTTGCGGAGGCCAAGCATCTTGCGGAGGCGAGCCAGAAATCGGAGCGAGGGGTGGAGTGAAAACGGAGGTTGAATCAGGGTCGATTGGAGAGTTCATCGAATCAATTTGGGTCAGCGGGTGGAAGCTTGCTGACCGAAGTCGGTTCAGCCAATTCACGGACTTGGGCAATGACCGCATCCAGCATAGCCTCCGTCAATCGCTTGGTAAACGTATTTTGCTGGCTCGGATGGTAACTTCCCACCATCCATCGGTCGCCTAACCGCACCACTTGCCCGTGCCCAAACGGCGTTTTGACGAAAGTTGTGTGCGGCTGACCAGTCGCCGCTTTGGGAGACCGCCAAAAGGCGTCTGGTTCGTGGCGATAGAATTTCGTCATCGCGTCCCAGGCAATTTTGCCCAAGGCCAAGATAACCTTCGGCTGACTGAGTTCAAAGGTCCGAACCAGGTACTCGCGGCAATTTTGGATTTCGTCCGGCAGCGGCTTGTTCCCCGGCGGTGCACAATGGCACACGGCCGTGATCGCCGCATCGATCAGTTCCAAACCATCATGGCGAGCTACGGAAGTCGCTTGGGTCGCAAAGCCACCTCGGTGCAATGCTCGGAACAACCAGTCCCCGCTGCGATCACCGGTGAACATGCGACCCGTCCGATTCGCACCGTGCGCCCCGGGTGCCAATCCGACAATGAGGAGAGACCGCTCCTGCTCCTTATTTTTCGGCTGACGACCATTCTTTTTTGGCAAGCCACCGGGGGCCACAAAATTGGCCACAAAATTGGGGACTGGCCGCCCCCAATATTCGTGATCCGCATAAGCGCGGCGTTTTTCGGTAGCGATTCCTTGGCAATATTCGACCAAACGGGGACACCGCTCACAGGTCGTGATCTGTTGATTCAAGATGGACCACGCGACACCGGATGGATCAATGCGAGTGCTTGCGGGCATGGCGGCAGTTCACGTGGACGGGCAGCGGCGGCCCCTTTGCTCAACGATGCTATTTTATCGTCTGAGCCATCACCACGTCAGGCGTTGATGGCCGAGCCGGTTTTGAGCTTTTCACCGCGACGTTTTCGGCCCGTAAGACTCGTTCGATGTCCGTGACCGAGAACCCCAAGGTCAACATTTTTTTCTTGAGACTGTTGTCTCCCATCATTCGGACCATGTTCCACAAGGTTTGGAACACAATGTAAACAATCGCGATGAGAATTGGCCCACCAAGCATGCAGCTGACGGCGACGATCTTGACGATGTCGGTGGCGCTCATCACGTTGTGAAGCAAACCGTTTGGCGATTCTTGGGCTAACAGTAAGGATAAAACGTCCATATGGATTACTTGATTGGCTGAGCCAAAACAATCTCCGAGTGGGGTGCTCTGCTTGCTTTGGATTTGCTGCCGCTGTTGGGACCTGCCTGCAGGACTCGTTCGATATCCGCCGCCGAATAGCCCAATTTTAACATCTTATGCTTCAAGTTGGCGTCCAACCCCGAACGCACCATGGAACCAATCGAGTGAAGCACGACATAGATGATCGCCACCGCAAACGGGCCACCCAAAGCACAGCTGACCGCCACCAAGGGGATGATTTCGACATCGCCACGTTGGGCCAACAATCCAACCAAATTAGTGAATTCCATCATGTCAACGGCTTTCTTGAAATGAAAAAGTGGCCGGCTCATCGACGCGTCTCCGCCACGTCACAGCCTCCAGACTACCACAGCCCGATTCGAGTTTCAGCCGATTATCTTGGCAAAATTCACCGAGAACTTGCGATTTTTATGATTTCGCCCGTTAACCTCGGCCACTCTGCACCCAAGAACGAAGCATCATCAATTTCCGCCCCCAACCGGCTCGTTCCGGTTGGAGCGACAGTTTGGTAGCGAGACCGACAGCCGACGTGAGTGCAGGCGGTCGAGGGCCAGTCTTGTTTAGCAATCACACTCCACCCTCGTTGTAGCGGCGGTCTTCGTTCGGCGGGTCTTCCGAGTGGATCGTTTTTCAACAGCTGCCGGTCGTCGAGAGTACGGTCTGCGACTTAACGTTCCCGGATTTATCGTAGTTGGTGGAAGTCACACCGGCAACGGTATCCGTTTGCGAAGTAAATCGACCCAACAAATCATAAACCGTTTCAAAGCCAAAGTTGTTCGGGGCACGAGACTCATTAAACTTCGCCCAGCGTTCCGGAAGCAGGTCGACACGAGGTCAGCGGTGGCGGGAATCACGATTTCAATCCCGACGTCTTATGCAACCAAGAACACAGCACCATGATTGTGTGCGATCTCGGAAACTTGCCGGGATGCTAGCAAGGCGATTGGGTCTCTTAGAATAATTGCATCGGTTTGTTTTATTTTGGCTCAAGTTTTCGTTGCTAGCGTTTGGGTCGATCTGGACCTTGCCGTTGGATTTAGGTATGGATGACCGCTTGCGACCGTCGCCGATGGTCCGTCCTCAACGGGATCCTGACCGCTCATGTATTCATTTCTCCAACGACTTCCCGCTTTGGTGCTGCCAGTGGCCTTGATTGGCTCGCTGTTGGTGATCTTGATCCCGTTGCCGCCGTTCGTCATGGATTTGCTGTTGGCGATCAATATCACGGTCTCTGTGATCATCTTGCTCACGACGATCTATGTCGGCACGCCGATGGAATTCAATATTTTTCCTTCCTTGTTGTTGGCGACGACATTGGGTCGATTGGTGCTGAACGTGGCCACGACTCGGTTGATTTTGACCAACGGCAGCGCGGGCGACATGGGCGCGGCGGGCACGGTCATCGAGAAATTTGGCGATTTTGTGGCCGGCGACCAACTGATCGTCGGTATTATCATTTTCACGATCATTGTCGTGATCCAATTTGTTGTGATTACCAAAGGTGCCACACGCATCAGTGAAGTGGCCGCTCGGTTTGCTTTGGACGGCATGCCTGGCAAGCAAATGGCGATCGACGCCGATCTGGGTGCCGGGATCATCAACGAGCACGAAGCCCAAGCTCGCCGAGCCGCGATCTCGGAACAAGCGGACTTTTTCGGAGCCATGGACGGTGCCAGCAAATTCGTGCGTGGCGATGCCATTGCCGGCATTATTATCACGGTCATCAACGTCGTCGGCGGTTTCGCCATCGGCATGATGAGCGGCATGGAAGTTGCCGAAAGCGCCGAGATCTTCACGAAACTGACGATTGGCGATGGGTTGGTTTCACAAGTTCCCGCGTTCTTGATCTCTTTGTCTGCTGGTTTGCTTGTCACTCGAAGCACCAAGTCCACAAATCTACCTGTGGAGGTGATGAATCAACTCTTCTCACGACCGGAAGCGTTGATGGTGGCCGGTGGATTCATGGGCGTGTTGGTGTTTACCAAGTTGCCCGCGTTGCCTTTGATGACGATTGGTGGCTGTTGTGTGGGTTTGGCGTGGACCATGCGTCGAAACCAAAAGGCAGCCGCCGGTCAAAAGGATCTCGAAGAACGGCGCAAGGTTGCCGCCGTCAAACCAGACGAAAAGATCGAGGACTATTTGGTCGTCGAGCCCATGGAGCTGGAGATTGGCTACGGGTTGATTCGGTTGGCTGATCCCAACCGAGGTGGAGATCTGTTGTCGCGAATTACGAGTGTCCGGCATGCCGTGGCTGCCGAGATTGGAATCATCCTGCCGAAGGTACGCATTCGTGACAACATCACCCTGGAAGAAAACCAATACCGCATCAAAATTTCGAATAGCCCGGTCGCCGAGGGCGAAGTTTTTCCTGACCGTTTGTTGGCTGTGGACTCGGGCATGGCCACAGGCGAGTTGAACGGGATAGAAACGATCGAGCCGGCGTTTGGGCAACGAGCCAAATGGATCGAACCCTCGCTCCGCGAACGCGCGTACATGCTCAAGTACACCCCGGCCGAACCTGCCGCGGTGCTGGCAACTCATTTGCAGGAAGTGGTGCGGCAACACGCCGACGACATCCTGACTCGCGACGCCACCAAAGAGTTATTGGATCAAGTCAAGAAGAGTTCGCCGGCGGTCGTCGACGAATTGGTGCCCGGTGTGATGAAGGTCGGCGAGGTCCAACAAGTCTTGCAGCATCTGTTGCGAGAAGAAGTCTCGATTCGCCAATTGGGTCTGATCTTAGAAACCTTGGGCGACTACGCGACCAAGACCAAGGATCCAATCTTGCTGACCGAATTCGTCAGACATCGCTTGGCGCGCACGTTGTGCCAACGCTATTGCGATTCCAAGAACATCTTGCGAGTGGTGACGTTGGACCCGGCCTTGGAAGATCGAATCGCCGCCAACGTCGATCACAGCGAGCGCGGCATCTTCGTCCGGATGAAACCCAATGATGTCCAACGCGTCTGCGACGCCATTCATGCCGAAACTGACAAATTGCGGCGAGTTGGTTATCCGGCGATCGTGTTGGTGAACCCACAAGTCCGGGCGTTGGCACGACACTTGACCAGCGCCTATTTGCCGCGATTGGTGCTGCTAAGTTACAACGAAATCACTCGGGATACCAAAGTGGAAGCTGTTGGCAACGTGATGCTGTAGATTCAACCACTCGCAACACATGAATGTAGAAAGGTAAGTGGCAGCCGTGGAAACCAAGACCTATCGCGTGCGTTCTTTGGCCGAGGCCATGCAATTGATTTCGCAAGAATTGGGCCCCGACGCTTCGGTGCTGCACACAAGACGATTGCAGCCGCGCCCATGGACTTGGTGGGATCGATCGCAATGGGAAGTCGTTGCGGGTACCGATCCAACCGTCCCAGATCGTTTCACACAATTTCTGCATGATGAACCTGTTGACGCTCTGACGCCGGACGCAACCACCACGAAACTCGACACGTTCGACCATTTTGGAGACAACCTAGGGGAAGAACTGCGCCAATGGGGTGCGTCTGCCGAAGCGATCAGGCTGCTGACCTCCGATTGGAAGGCCGCGACCGCCGTTGATGCGGGGCACGGCGACGTGAGTTCGTGGCAACAGGTGACACAGAAATTTGCCCGACAGTTGAACTTGGCGGGTGGACTGAGACTCGAGCCGGGGAAGTGCACACGAGTGGCCTTGGTTGGTCCCACAGGTGTCGGCAAGACCACGACCATCGCAAAATTGGCCGCCGATTTTCATTTGAGATTGGGACATCGGGTGGGGTTGATCACGGTGGATACTTTCCGCGTCGCGGCGGTGGATCAGTTGCAGGCGTATGCGGGGATCATGGACCTGCCCCTCTCCGTCGTGCGGAACCCTCAGGAAATGCGGGACGCGTTGGATCAATTCGCTGATTTTGACCTGGTGTTGATCGATACAGTTGGGCGGAGTCCGCGGGATCGGCAGCGAATTGAAGCCATGAACCGAACTTTGGCCGCAGCCAACTTGGATCACTTGCTGATCACCATCAGTGCGTCCAGCGATCGACGCACGATGGAAGCGGCCGTTGCGGCGTACACTTCAGTCGCCTCAGCCGTTCAATCGTCTTTGGTGTTGACGAAAGTGGACGAGTGTCAAACGCTGGCCAACGTCTACCCCTTCTTGCGGGATTGCTCGATCCCCTGGCGATACTGGACCAACGGACAACAAGTGCCCGACGACTTGGGTGTAGCTCAGTCCGACGTCGTCGCGTGGTTTTTGGGTGAGATTGAATTGGTCTCGGCCTCGTAAGAGGCGATTCAATTTGTCGGGAGGTATTTTTTAACGAATGAACGAACAAGCGGCTCTCTTGCAGCGGATGGTAAAAAAGTACCGCCCCGACCCCAGTCTTCCCGCAGTGCAATGGCTGCTGCATACCTGTACGGTTGGTCTCGATCTGGGTTCAATGGCCCGAGCTTGCGAGACGGTCTTGGGGGAGATGGGTTGGGAAACGATGACTCGGATGGCCGATCGTCTGCACAACATCGACGACTTGCCGATGGGTCCCAAAGCGTTTGTTGCCTGTACGTCGACGGATGAAATTCAATTGGAACGACTGGCGGGAACACCCACGATTATTTTTGTGCTGGACACCAGACCCGCAAGTCTGATAAAGACATATCGCCAGATCAAGACTTTGGTCGGGCGACGTCACGATCTGGGAGTACGAATTGGCCTGTTGTTTGTGCCACCGATTGACGGTGGACGCGAGCGACTGGTTTCGTCGTGCCAGAAATTCCTCGGCATCCAACCGAGTGATTTGGGAGCGACGGTCAGTTCGTTGGTTCGCGGTTTGACAAAACCTTGTGCGGCGGACCCAATGGGCAAGTCGGCAAAGTTGGAAGCTGAAGCTGCGGAGGCTTGGCGCCCCTTTGTCCGACGTTGTTTGAGTCAATTGTAGCGCCGCACGGAGTGTGGCTGCTATCAAGCGTCAAGCAGACGCCCCTAAGCTGCTTGAACTTGAAGGATGTTGCGGGTTGTAGGGGTGGCTATGACAGCATGTTTCGGCAAGTTTGCAAATTCACTTCATTTGCCGTTAACTTTCGCCGAAGCGGTTGCCGATAGTCGAAGAGGAGATTTCTCCCCTGGAATGGATTGTTCCGCCGAGCTTTGATTGGTGCCTAAATCACACCTTGAAGCGAGTCGGTTGATCGCTGCGGGAGAATGACCCTTGGGTGGATACGAATCGGAAATTACCAACAACGCGAGTTATCGCGATGGGTGCGCCATACGCTGGGACGCTGGGCATGATTGCCTTCGTCGCGACAATTGTTCGATCCTCGCTGCATGGAATTGACGCGGGGACGGCCATTGTCACGGCAGTCGTTTACTTGGCAGTATTTGCGTTCCTTGGTTGGTTGATTGGCAGTTTGGCGACCCACGTGGTAGTGGAATCGGTTACCGGTTCCCTTCGACGTGAGTTGGCACTGCGCGAGTCGTCAAAGTCGTCGTCACCGACGGCTTCCGGCAATGGATAGTCGGGTCCACGGGAACATGATCACGGAAGAGTCACAAGATTCAGTAGGACGACATGGTTCTATTGAAGCCTGTCATGGAGGATTGCATGGCGACCACCGCAACTGCCGCGGAAGAGATCCAAGAAGTTTGGAAGCGATACAAGGCTGACCCCGCTAACGAGCAATTGCGAAATGCATTGATCGAGCGGTATTTTCCGCTCGTCAAATACAATGGCGAACGAATCTGGCAGCGACTTCCGGACGGTGTCGAACTGGACGATCTGGTTTCAGCTGGTGTCTTCGGCTTGATGGACGCCATCGATGCCTTCGACATGAACCGAGGCGTCAAATTCGAGACCTACTGCGTTCCGCGAATTCGCGGCGCCATGTTGGATGAACTTCGAACCATGGACTGGGTGCCACGGTTGGTTCGCTCCAAGGCGAGTAAATTGAATGAAGCCAACAAGCAGTTGGAAATCCGGCTCGGACGTGCCCCTAGCTTGCCGGAATTGGCCGAGTACATGGGCCTGAGCATTGTCGAGCTGGAAAAGATGAAGCTCGAGGCCAGCGCCGCGAACTTGGTGAGCCTGGACAAAAAGTATTACGAGACCGACAGCTACAAAGACGTTCGCGAGGTTGATATCCTCGAAGATAAACGCGGCGAGGATCCCACCCGCCGAGTGGCCAAGTCCGATATCATGCGGCTGGTGACCAAAGGCCTCAATAAAAACGAACGCCTGATCATCATCCTGTACTACTACGAAGAGCTCACGATGAAAGAGATCGGTGCCACGCTGGACCTGAGCGAAAGCCGAGTTAGCCAAATGCACTCGAGTATCGTGCAGCGACTCCAAGAACAACTTGGGCGCCGCCGCGCGGAGTTCAACGCGATCAGTTAGCAGTCCCGTTCGGCTTGTTAGCCCGAACCGAATCAAAACGACGAAAACTCTCGCATCTTTTACGGTGCGAGATTTTTTTTGATCGGTACCATTTTTGGAGCAGATTCTTTTCTTCTCCATAATTCCGGCACGAATCCATACGTCTTCATTACTCTGTCCCCAATTCCCGTGTCCCAATTTCGCCCTGATTCCGCACCAAAAAGTTCACGTCCGAGCCGATCCATAGTCACAATTCCCCGGTTTTCCCTCCAAAAATATTTGGAAAAGTTGGCGAAATATCTCCCCGCCATTGTTGACACAGGCATTCTCTTCCCCCCAATGATCTCATCGCAGGGATTTGGACAGGTCCTGGATACGGGCTATTACTCATCTTTGTGACGCCAGATACGTCGCCGCATTCGACTATTCATCGATGGGCACTCCAGCACTCACCGCCGCGCTCAGCGCTGCGGCGATCGAACTTAGCCACGCAAACAGCAGATGGTTAACCGCGTGGCCAGAGTCAATTTGGCGAATACCAGCTTGGCACCAAAAGACAGATCCAACCGCCAAATTGACGGCGGCCCGCGTTCTGCCTGTTGGTGAACGACGCCCCAGAGAAAACGTTCCATCATCACCAATCGAAAGTTTTTTCACCTCG
>JAUXWY010000216.1 GCA_030681235.1 Pirellulaceae bacterium
TCTTTAGCGGCGATTTCTTGGCCTCGGCCAAAGTGTTGTAAAAGTAGACGTGTTCAAGCGAGTGCTCCGTCAACTCACCAAGTCGTTTTAGAATCGGCAAACTGTCTTGCGCCGTCAAGTTGGTAAGAAATGCAATTTTCATTCTGTTCGGGTCAACGCGTCCTCTCCACAGGTTGCCCCGGACGATAGCTTCCGCTCAGACACCTGATCCGTAAGGCTCGTTGCTTCGACCGACGCCGTCGCCCGTTCGTTGGCCGATTGGGAAGACCAAAGATATCGGAGATTCAAGAACCACATTTCGAAACCATACCAAGAACAGATGGCCAAAGCGTAAGTCAGGAAAAACATCACAACGACATACGTCACTCCGCCGATGATGGGCGATCCGATTTGTTGAGTCATAAGGTCGGGCGAAACCCACGGAGCCAACAACGGAATCATTGGCAGTTGGAACATGTACATGGCGTAACTGTACTTGCCGAGCGACCGCATGGGCGGATTGTCCAGCAGACGTTTTTCCCACGACTTTGGACTTGAAGACAGAGTAGCCAAGAGCAATGCGGCGGCGACGCCTGAAACAAGGGTAAAGCGAATGGTGAAATCGTTAGAACCCAACGGCAAAGTACTGGCGAAGAGAAACAGCATGATCGCACCGGTCCAGCGATAGGCTGTGATGTGACGCTGCCATGTCGGCAATTCGCGAACAAGAGCCGCCGCCATCGATCCCAATAACAATCCGTCCAAGCGGAATAGTGTAAACATTTTTTCGGCGACAGACCCCAATTCGGCGACGCTAAATCCAATTCGAGCCGTTGTCAGAACCACCAGTAACACGATGCAGAAACGCAGAAGCGTTTGCGGTTTGAGGCATAAGACGACGACCGGCCACACCAAATAATACTGTTCTTCGACAGCCAACGACCAGAAATGATTGAACGGTCCATAACAAAAGTCATTCAGCCAAGCCATGTGCAAATTCATGGTATACAACCACAAATGTATTGGATCGCCTCGTAATTGGCGCAGCATCTCTACGTCACCATAGGTCCATGGTAGAATCACAAAAAAAACTAAAAGCATCGCAAAATAGAGCGGAAAGATTCGCAGGCTGCGGCGAAAATAGAAACGGCCGAAGTACGATCCCGACCGAGTCTTCGCGTCCAACAAAATGCCCGAGATCAAGAAGCCCGACAGAACGAAGAAGAAGTCGACTCCCGACGCGCCGATGAAGAACAATTTGCTCGGCAGATTGCCCACCACGTCACTGGTCAACGACACCTCGGCGAAACGATACACCGTTACCATGAGGATCGCCAATCCGCGAAAGCCATCCAAGGCGGAGATTCGGGTTTCGGATTGAAATGATGTGGATTCGTTCATTCGTCGATGCCTTGAAAAAGCAACTCTAACGAAACGACTCGGCCACGTTCTGCCGCAGGGCCTGAAATGCGACCGCCTTGTTGAATCGTGGAGGCCTCGCGTTGTCGCCACCAGGCTGCAACGTCACGGGGCAGTGCCAGCCATTTGTCTGGGGAGTTCGCGACATGTTCACAGAACCGACGGTATTCGTCTTGGCGTTTTTCAGAATTCAAATAATCGGGATGTGTGATCAACATGGCCATGCCTGATAGCCGCTTGATCAGTTGCAATTTCTGGACCCACACCTCATACGCCGACACGCCCAATGTGACCATCAATGTATGGTCTTGTGGCAGCGTGTAGGGCAGTTCGACCAATTTCCCTGCCATAAACGGCCAAACCCCGCCGACACCGCCGGGCATGGCTTGAAACGGATCGATATCGAAACACGAACAGTCGTAGTCGAACTCCAGTGATTGCATCCACGCGAGATTTCGGTGAACCATTGGAGCCCTAAATCCGGCTGCTTGGTACTGACGTCCGGCTTGGTTGATCAGCTTCGCCCGTGATTCGAATAGGGTACGCGAGGTGAACAGCCGCCCGTCATGGTTGTAGCCGTGAATTCCAATTTCATGGCCTCGCGCTCGCAGTTCCTCCAAGATGCCATGATCCACCGGATAGGCATGTGGCACGATAAACCACGCCGATCGAATGCCGAAGGCCTCCTCGATGGCCGCAATTTCCGGAACCCGCTTCAGTCCTTCCGCCGTTTCAATGTCGTGAGTTAAACAAACTGCAAAGTGTTTTTGATCGGGCCAAGGATGGATAATGTTCTGCGCGACACCGTCTGACGATTTCTCAGCAATTTGCCCCGACTTTAGCGAACCGACAGTTGCGCGAACATCACTCAGGAACTCGTCCGGCCTTTGCCAATTTTCGCTGGTGAGCGACCGGTTTCGTGATCGTTGCAAACGCTGCCGCAAGGTATGGGGCAAATAGGGCCGCAGTTGATAATACGTACGAAACTTCCAGGAAAGTTGCGCCGCGTCGAAATCTTGTTGCAAATGACGCCGCAGCACCTCGCCAACAGGTCCGGGAAAAACCATCGCAACTTCTAAATCTTGCTGTTCACCGGTTCGTATGGCTTGCTTCACCAAATTTTGGTCAGGAATAATGGCCGGTGTTATCGCCCGAGAAACCCCGTGCAATCCATCATAGGCTTGGATCAAACAACCACTTTGATGCTCCCACGACAATTCGTCCAAAATTCGTTGGCGACCGAATTGACCCATACTGGCACGCAGTTGGGAGTCGTCCAGCAAACGTTCAATGATATCAGCGTATTGCTCGACGTCATTGTTTTCAGCGTAGAGCGCGGCATCCAAGGCGGTCTTCTTGTTCTCCGTCGTCGCAAACGAAACGATTGGCTTGGCCAAAGCCATGTATTCCATGGTCTTGATGGTCGTGCAACTATCGTTGTACGCATTGCAGGGATCGGGTGTGCAGCAAATATCAAATCCCGCGATATAAGACGGAACTTCGACAAAGGGAACTCGACCAGTGAAATGGACTTGCTTCGTCAAGCCCAACGATTCGACTTGACACTTCAAGTCCGCCAACGCGGACCCGCTGCCGACCAACACCGCGCGCACGTGCGACCGACCACGCCGATTTACCAAAATATCGAGTGCGCGAATCAAGTAGTCCACACCATCTTGTGGTCCCATGACGCCGACGTATCCAAGTGTCACCATGTTGTCGCAGTGCAATTCAGGTCGCGGCGTTATTGCCCCGCCCAGAAACGCCTCGTTGGGCCCATTGCGTACGACGCGAAACTTGTCGCGAGCCACTCCGCAGCGAGCCACCTGAATGTCCCGTTGCGACTCGTTTGTCGAAATCGAGAGATTCGACCAGCGACTGGCAAACCGCTCGCAGCGGAGCAGAACCCAACTGATCAGTCCGGGCTGACGTCCTTCACGTTGGGCCAAGAAGAGTTCGGGAGATAGATCATGCAAATCGTAAACAAACCTTTTCCCAAACAGGCGAAAGAAGACCGGGATAATGGCATTCATGTCGGGCGGTGTATGCATGTGGATGGTGTCGAATCCACGTCGCAACCAAACGTAGAGTGACAACAGAAACTGCATGGCGATGGAATAGCTGTATTCGATCACATAACCGAGGACACCACTCCATTCTGGTGCGGCCGGGTAGCGGTAGACTTGTATTCCCTCAATGATTTCGGACTTTTTCGTAGCACCGTCTTCCGTGGGAGCGATCACCGTCACATGATATCCGGCCGCCGTCAGCGATCTCGCTTGCAATAAAACTCGGCTGTCTTCGGGGAACGAAGAGTTTTCGAGTAGCATGAGGATGCGAAAACGGCGAATTTGCGACATGAGGGCCTTTGGATTAGTTTGGTCTGTTGGTTTTGCCGCCGAAATCGATCGGAACCTTGGGAGCCATGAACTTGCGAACGCGATCGTAAACCGCTGACGCTACCGAAAGTTTCCAGGGCGAGTAGATCCTTCGATACCGCCCGAAGTTGGTCTCTTGGCCTCCGAACTTGGACTTGAACTTGCCCGGTCCATAGTCTTCGCCTTCCCAGCCCCCGCCCGCCAAATCAAAAACCTGGTAGCCATCCGCCGCAAAGGATTGCATCGCATGCCAAAACACCGACGTCATCGCTGGAACGCCCGGAACCTTCAAAGTCCCCGCGTACCAACAAGTCACGCGGCCTTTGAATCCCAAAAAACATCCGGTCGCTACGGGTTTTGATTGGTATCGGGCCGTAAAAATTCGCACCGCTTCTGCTGGCAAACAACGAATCGTCGCGTCGAACATCGAGTAATCGGCAACGGGCACCCGCGACCGAGCGTAGCTGGCACAAATCAATTTATAAAAATCTTCCAGGTCTTTTCTCTCAACCGCTTGATAGACCTCAACTCCCTTACGTTCTGCTGAACGAATGTTGTTGCGGCGTTTGGGCCCAAGGTTGGAAAACATTTCTGCGGTGTTCGAAACTAGTTCAACTTCGTAGTTGAGGTAACCCGCTTTTTCGTACCCGGCCTCGCGGAACGTCCCGTCTAGTTCGGTCGTCGCAAAGATGGGACGAATCTCACAAAACAAGGTTCGACGACTCATGTGTTGGTCGTGAAGTGCCAGGAGTCGCTTCAAGCCGGTGCGACCGGCCGGAGTCGGCAAACAGATCGGCTCGGCATGCATGATCGACCGCGCGGCAAATGGTAGACCGAGCCCCCGCATCGTGATCACACGGGTCGCCACCAACATCGCACAGATCGCTCCTTGGGAGTCGACCGCCGCGTAGGCAAAAGGCTCCTGGTTTCGCGTGGCCGCCAAACTTTGGATCATACAATTCGTGTGAAAAATGGACCCCTGTGGATGGGCCGCGACAAAACGGTCCCACTCGGGCAATTCGTTAAATTCAAGTATTTTCATGGTGCAAATTCTGGCCCTGGGTCGCAGAATTTCAAATCGTTGCCGTCGCCAAAGATCGATCCAAACCCTCAAGGTTGGTTGGATCAAATTCCACGACCGGTGAACGATCCAAAAATCGCCGCGCCCACATCTCGAAACTGATCAAGCCCCAAAGTTCGGTGGAGTAATCGACATAGCCCGCCTGATGCTGGCGTATCATATTTTGAATCAATTTGCTGTCGAAATAGCCTCGATGTTGTATAGAATCAACACTCAAGAGGTCTTGAACCATCGAAGATGCCTCTCCCCGAAGCCATTGGTCGATCGGAATCGGGAATCCTTGCTTCTGGCGATGAATGATCGAGGACGGCAAGAGTCGCTCGGCAACCTTTTTTAGCAAGAACTTCCGCTGCGATCCGCGAAGTTTCAAATGGACCGGCAACCGAGCAGCAAATTCGACCAAGCGATGATCCAATAAAGGAACGCGTGCCTCCAACGAATTGGCCATCGTCAACTTGTCGCCGCGTAGCAACAGGTAGTCGACCAACCATAGCTTTGTATCAACCGCCAACATTCGGTCCACCGGATCGGTAGCGTCACATCCCGACAAGTGCTGGGCGAAGACGGCCGCGGCTCCCTCGCTCAGTTGCACCAGTCCTGGCGCCCACAAATGTCGCTTCAGGTCATCCTTGAACATTGGAAACCAATTCGCAAAGCGTTTGGCTTCATTGGCGTAGGTCAATGCCGAGATAGCGATCTTGGCTCGACGCAGTCCCGGCAATCGTTCGGACAGGTAACGGACCCCAGCCCCGGCGAACCCGGGCAACCAGCGAGTGTACCGAGAATATCGTTCCCCCGCGTACCTCGCGTAACCCGCAAATAGTTCATCGCCCCCTTCGCCCGTCAGCACCATTTTCACGTGTCGCCTAGCCAAATGCGCGACCATGTAGGTGGCGATGGTCGCTTGATCGGCGATGGGTTGATCCAAATGCCATAGCACCTTTTCTGCCAAGTTCATGAAATCCGCCGAGCCGATCTTGAGCGTATGGTGCTCGCAACCAAACGCATCGGCAACTTGCATTGCGTAAGGCAATTCGTCCTGGATTCCGGGCCCGTCAAATCCGACTGAAAAAGTCTTCACCGGCGACGTCAGTTGCTCGGCCATGAGCGCCACGATCGTACTCGAGTCCAATCCACCGCTGAGAAACGCCCCAAACGGGACGTCACTTCTCAGGTGAATCCCAATCGTTTCCCGCAACAACGCCAACAATTCGTCGGCATATTCTTCGTCTGATTTTCCGCTCCCGGCGGAAACAGGCTTCACGAACGATAAATCCCAATAGCGTCGCTTTTCAAGCACTTGGCCGTTCTTGACCCGCAACCAATGCCCGGGCTCCAACGATGAAATACCCGCGAAAAGTGTCCGTGGCGCCGGAACATACTTGAGCGAAAGGTATTGACTGAGTGCCGTCATGTCGACGCTGCGAGCCACCGAAGGATGCAACAGCAGCGATTTGATTTCGGAACCGAAGACAAAATGCCCTGGGGACTGTGTGTAGTAAAGTGGCTTGATCCCCAGCCGGTCTCGAGCGATAAACAATTCTTGCTCGCGATGATCCCAAATGGCAAAACCAAACATCCCGCGCAAGTGATCGACGCAGGCCGGACCAAACTCTTCGAAAAGATGAACAATCGTCTCGGTATCGCTATGAGTCTTTAACCGATGGCCCCGCGAAAGCAATTGCTGCCGCAGTTCGACGTAGTTGTAGATTTCCCCGTTAAACACGATCCCGTAGCGGCCCGACTCGTCGTAGATAGGCTGTGTTCCATCAGTCAGATCGATGATGCTAAGTCGCCGCATGCCCATCGCTAATGGCCCATCGATCAACACTCCGTGCTCGTCGGGGCCACGATGCAGGATCGATCGCAACATTGGCTCAAGCGTCGCGACGGGATTCGGATTGGGACCGGCTGATAAAAAGCCAGTAATTCCGCACATGGGTGAGTCTCGTTCAGGGACAACGTGGGTTAGGAGCGAATCCGGCGATAGATTCCCGTGACGACTTTAGCGAACAGATCCTTGGTCGTTCGTTCGAACGCGACGGTGTAGTTTTTGTCGGGCGTCAAGGTCTTTTGTGCCATCCCCCAAGATTCGTTCATCACTCGGAGCGTTCCGTAGTTCGGATGTTGCTTGACCAACAATTGAAAAACCTCGCGGACCTGCGGGGTCTTCATTTCCGACTCGGACATGGTGCGATGCGAAATGCCATCCGTCGAGTCACCATCGCGACTGACCGAGGCGTAGGTCCAATCGTAGTCGTCGAAGATCATCCAACCGTTTTTTCGGAGCAACTTGTCCGCCATGAAAAACGCGGCGCCATCGATCGTCCAATTCTTCGGTCCATCGATGATGCAGAGGTCGTAGGCTTCTTCACATTTGTCGTCTTTTGTTCGGCGAGCAATCTCGTCATGCAGAAACCAAGTGTAGCCCGACTTCATACGTACCACTTTGGCGTACGCCTCCAGTCCCGCCTTCTTCAGTTGAGCTTCAGCAGTGGGCTGGAAATTGACATCGATCAAATCAACCGCCGTGACGCACCCCCGTCCCAGTTCCTGCAACGCGGCCGCCATAAAACAAGTCGCGGTCCCATGAGCGATCCCCAACTCCAGAATATCCGTGAGTTTTTGCTCCAAAATCATGGTGTACAAGTACTTGCCATGATCCTTCGTAATGTATGGCACGTGACCCACCAGCGAATATATTTCGTCAAACTTCATCGGGACTTCAATCCTGGCTGATTCGAGGGTATTGGGGAGGTGTTTCAGTGTTTTCGCCGTCGGCAATGTGGTCAGTATAGTTTCCGACCCCCCAGACAAAGCTGGAGCGTGGCGAATTCGCAGCAGTCGTGAACCATCGATTCATGGACCTACGAGCGGTTTTTAGCGCCGAAAGATTCTTGGTCGTCGTGATGCAACGGTAGGGATCGCACCCATGGTGCCGACTCTGCGGATTATGTCGCTGGTTCAGGATTGTCACCGTCATTCACTCCGGGCGGGCGTCGCGACTTGCCTGCGACTTCGGACCGCCTTTGGTCAAAGCTCGGCGATAGACTTCGATCACTTGTTGAGCCACTCCGTCCAAGCTTAGCCGACGTTGTTCAAGGACCTTGCGTCCATCACTCGGTTGATTCTTCCGCAACACCGCACACAACGCCGCCGCGACTTCTTCCGGTTCACGGCTGACTCGTTCGCAATTGGAAACACCCGCCAACATTTGGTGGGCGTCTCCGACGGGCACTGCAACCACATTGGCATCGCAGGCCAGCGCTTCTTTGACGACGTTTGGCGAACCTTCGATCAGGGAGGTCATCAGCATCGTATTACACGCGTTCATATAGACCGGAACCAAATCGGGTTTGATTCCCCAAAGCGGAACCAGTTCCAGCGATCGGCCCCACTCCGCCTCGGCCAACGAAACGGCGGCCTGTGCCAATTGGAAACCCTTGCGCGGGTTCTTAGGATCGCCGGGAAAGAGAACTTTTTCCCCCTGCTGGCTCCATCCCAGTCGTTGACGAGCTTCCGCGCGCGAATTCGGCTGAAAGATGTTTAGATCGACGCCGTTCGGAATGACATGACAACCCACCGGTCGGAGTCGTTCGGCCATCTCTTGACTCTTGACGATAATTTCTTCGTAACGTTTGGCGAGCCGAATGTTCATTTTGGCTGCCCAGACACTGGACTTTTCTAAACTGCCCTGCTCGTCGCGGGGAGTGCCCAACAAGTCATCGCCCATGTACGACATCACAATCGGAACGTGTCGCATCGACAAGCGACGTCCCAGCAACGCCAACCAACCGCAGTAACCAAAATGGGCGTGTACCAAATCCACTTGCCGAATCGCTCGGCAAACTTTCGGAATAACCTGCAAATACTTGAACTTCGGAATGCCGCGCATGTCGACGATCTGAACGGCCACACCCGCATCACGAATCGAGTCTATCTGTCGAGCGCCCGGAGCCATGCTGCCAGGGTTTTGTTCGGAAGGCAACTCGGGGCAAATCATCAAGACTCGCATCAAACGCTTCCTCCGCCCGAAGACGCTTGACCACGAGTTGACGAAGGCTCGCCGGAAAACACGGTGGAAGTTTCACCACCTTGATATTGCCGATGCCACGCAGCAAACGCCAACAGCAACCAGATCTTGCGCGAATGGTCAACCGATCCTTGCTGGTGCTCGCGAAGGACTCTTTGAACCGTCGTCTGCGAGAACACATCGACCGGCAAATAGCCACCCGGTCCCAGGTAGTCTTGGACCCAGCCCGATAGACCGGTTCGAAACCAGTCTCTCAATGGCACGCTAAAACCCTGCTTGCCCTTTTTAAGTGCGGCCGGCGGAAGCTTGTCCTTCAATACTTCGCGCAGCATGTGCTTGCCGACACCACCGCGAATCTTCATTGAGGTCGGCATTCTCGCTGCAAGCTCCGCGATGCGATGGTCAACCAATGGCGACCGAACTTCCAACGAGTGCGCCATGCTCATCCGATCCACTTTGACCAAGATATCGTCCAACATGTAGGATTGGATATCCATCTCCGTGAGGCGACCCACCAAATCGCCTTCCGAATTCAATATCTTCCAGAGCGAATCCGGCAAGTATTGCGGACCGAGATACCTGACTTGGGGCAACACGTCGCCGGTCAACAACTGTTCAATCTCAGCTGCCCGCCAAATGGAGGACTTGTCGCGATATGTGGCCGTCGGAGCCAGGGCGCTCTCTCGTAAAACCTTGGCAATTCGTTGGCCCTGATATCGCAAACGGTTTGGCAACACACGGCTCAACGCCTGGATCGAATTGGGCAGAACATGTCGCCCCATGAAATACGGCATCCACTGGCGGTACTTGCCCGCAAACAGCATCCCTTGATAAATCGAGTAGCCCGCAAACATCTCGTCGCCGCCGTCACCACTCAGGACGACCGTGACGTGTTCACGCGCCAGACGGGAAACATGATAAGTTGGCAAAGCCGACGTGTCACCGAACGGCTCGTCGCAGTGGAACATGATCTTCAACAGCGTCTCGTCCAGACTATCCCGCATCGAAGCTTCATCCAAACGCAACAGATGATGCTCCGTATCGAAGTGTTTCGCAATCCGACCCGCGTCACTGGATTCGTCCCACTCGGTACGATCGAACCCAATGGTAAACGTCTGCAGCGGCTTGAGTCCAGCCTGACTGGCGTAGGCTACCACACCGCTGGAGTCCAACCCACCACTCAGGAACACACCCAACGGTACATCGCTTCGCAGACGAATGCGAACGCTCTCCGCCAGGGTTGCATCCAATTCCTCTCGCCAATCCGCTTCCGAGCGCGAATGGTCGGGAGCAAACTTCAACTCCCAATACGACTGCATCGTCAATCGATTGTTCTCGAACACCGCATAATGCGCCGCAGGCAGCCGCGCTATGTCGCGATAAATCGTGTGTGGTTGATGGATAAAACCAAACTGCAAATACTCGCCTAAAGTCCCGTAGTCAGGAGCCGCCAAGCGAGGGGCAGCCGCTAGAATCGACTTCATCTCCGAACCGAACAGGAACTGCCCCTGCACGTTGGCGTAAAAGATTGGTTTCTTGCCCAAGCGATCCCGGGCGATCAGGACCCGAGGCTGCTTCCGATTGTCCAAAATGGCCAGTCCAAACATGCCGCGGAGTTGCTGCAAAAAGGCATCCCCAAATTCCTCATACAGATGGACAATCACCTCGGTGTCGGAGCCAGTTCGAAACACATGCCCGCGAGCCTTTAAATCATCTCGTAGTTCGACGAAATTATAGATCTCACCGTTGCAGACGACATGGATCGTGCCCGTCTCGTTACTGATCGGTTGATGTCCGCCCGCCAAATCGATGATGCTCAGCCGGCGCATGCCAATGCCGAATCCATTCTGGGCGTGAACCCCACAATCATCCGGACCTCGGTGGATGATTCGATCCGTCATCCGCCGAAGAGTCTGCTCGAGCTCTGGCGCGTTTTTTGCTGTATCGACAATTCCAACAATGCCGCACATGTTTAGACGTCCGTCATCAAGAAGTGCAACAACATCATCGCGAGATAACGCGGATACGATCGCTGGTCTGTTAGGATACGATAGTCACCACGCGAATGAGGCAAACTGCCGTCGGGTCGCTGCTTTTTTCGCAGTTGTTGCACTATCCGTGGGACTTGTCGACGAATCAAATCGCGAAGCTCCGTTACTTCTCCTTCGGGCACCTGTTGTACATATTGCCACAACGCAGCCATGGTCACTGCCGCGTGATAGTTCACGTGACGATGAGCAACGCCACATTGGTACATGACATCTCCCTCGCGCGTGACCCCGGTAACGAGAAATCTGGCTAGGCCATTCATGATCGGGATCGCCCGAGGATCCTTTGTAATCTCAAAGTAGTCCAACATATCCAGCAGCAAAAACCCGTGGTACTGGAAACATTGAAAGTGCAACATGCGGGGATTATTGAGTTCGTATGGGAACTCGCCCGATTCCTGTTGCGATTGCTCGACAAAACGCAGCATTCCCTGAATGAGTTCTTGGTTCTCGCGGCGTCCGGTGGCTTGATCCAATCGTGCCAAATAGCGAATTGCCGAGAAAGAGTTGTTCGGGACCAACGAATCCTCGCGGCCGGCAAAGTAGTTGACTGCCAGACCGTCGCGATAAGTCTGGAAACCAATTTCACGCTTGAAAAACGTATCCCACTTTAGAACCGGGTCCAGCCATTCCGCTTGTTCGGTCCGTCGATAAGTTTCCAACAGAGCAAACGAAGACCACAGCCCTTCGACCGTCGTCACTCGATCGCGCCACTCAGGATCAGGGAACACCCACGCCCCATCCGCTCGCTGAGCGCGACGAATCGCTCGGCAACAATCCACGGCTAATTGCGCCGCTTCTGGATGCCCCAAATCCGCCAGTCTCCAGTTCGCCAGTACCCAATAGCCCTGGGTTTGCATGTACGCGCGGCTGTCCATCCAGGGATACCATCGAACGGCACTCTTTAAGAATCGCCAAATTCGATAATTGAAGCGGACGCCCGGATCGGGACCATGCAAGGCACCTTCCTGCACATGCGAGTCGACCAGATATTGATGCAAACGGTCCACCAAGGGCGAGCTCATGGCACCACCTCACCGGAAGATTTGACCTCACGCTTGACCGAACTCCGACTCGGCGATCGGCCACCACTACGCACGGCCTCTTCGTAGACGCTCAATGTTTGCCGCACGACGACGGAGGCATCGCACTCGCGTTCCAATTTTTCCCGACCGAGTTTTCCCATGATTTTGCGACGCTCCCGATCTCGGAGCAACTCGATCATCGCAGCTGCCAAAGCGTCTGCGTCACGTGGAGGAACCAAGAGGCCCGTCCGACCGTGGTCGACCATGTCCGGCAGTCCACCGACCGTCGTCGCGATGACCGGTTTGCCATGCGTGTAGGCGATCGGTATGACTCCACTTTGAGAGGCTTCGACGTAGGGCAGCACCACAATGGAGGATTCAGAAAACATTCGTGCACGTTCCGCATCGCTGATCCAATCGTTGTGCACGTCGAATCGGTCGGGATGGATCATCTGACGACGATAACGATCAAAGTCTTCGCCCGTGCCCCCGATCACAAAGCGAACATCGGGAAACTCCGCTGAGACCAACGGTTCGGCCTTGATCAAATAGTCGAGCCCTTTGTATTCCCAAATTCTGCCAAAGAACAAGATGTTTGGACCGGTCTCCAGGTCCTCGGGAGCTTCGGGTCGTTCGCCGATGGCAATATGCGGAATCACATGTATTTTTTCACGTTTGAATCCAATCTCTTTTTCGACGATTCCAACCAAATCCGAACCATGGACAATGACTTGGTCGGCCCGCCGGAACCCAAAATCCATCAGCCATTGTGGGGTCAGTCGCGATTCGCGATCACCTAAATGTTGGCGAGGGTCGTGAATGGTGATGACCATCGGATACTTGCGCAACAGCGGCAGCACCATGTTGAAGAACAAATGCCCGTTTTGGTAGTGAACGACGTCCGGTTGAAACTGATGAATGGCTCGGAGTATTTGCCGAATCGTCCGCAGTTGTTGGATGGGTTGTCGATATCTTGGTCGATGAAAGCCTTGATACTTGACCCGAGGGTCCACCAATGCGGCGGCGTCGCCCATTTGGTTTTCGGGCAGGAGCAAGAGCACGTCGTGCTCCGGCACCATCTCGTTCGCGTGTCGAACAGAATACTCGGTAAACGAATACGACAGGAACGCGATCTTCATACCGCAACTTGCTCCGTCGCCGGATCAGCTTGCTTGTCGGCGGCCGGCTTCAGGACCAGTTTCGGCTCGCGAATCAACTCATGCAGGATCATCCACTGGAGCGTCAACTCGATGCCCCGTTCCAGATCGAACGCCGGCCGGTAGCCCAACTCCGATCGTATCGCGTCATCTTTGTAGATCGCTTGACGCGTGAACAGGTCTTTGAGCTCACCGCCGCTGGGCGTATTCTCCAAACTCTTCTTGAGCTTCTTCATCATTTGGCTGGCCCAACCACCACGCAGGTAGATCTCCATCAATCGATCTTGGAAGCGAGCCTTGATCGCACCAGTCACCGATCGCACGGTGTCCATCATTCGCGAATTCCACTTGGATTTTGCAGCCGAGATCGGTTGGAGATCGGGCAAACCCAACTGCCGATTCACGGCGAGGAAGTAATTGTTCCACGTCGGAACTTCCGGTCCATTCACGTTGTAGACTCGACTCTTTTGAGCGGGGTTCTGCAACGACAAGAAGATCGCTTGCACCAAATCATCGACATGAACCAAATTCGCAAAACCTTCGCCGAACCCTTCGAATATTCCCCAGCGACCGGATTGTAGCCGGTCGACGACGCCCACCGACCACGAGGCACCGTAGGGACCGTAGATCAACGACGGTCGCAAGGTCGTGACATGCACACCTTGGGAAGCATAAGTGGCACAAAGTTGCTCCGCCTCGAGCTTCGCATCACCATAGCTGCGCCCCAGCGCGCTCAGTTCGTTTGATTCATGGACATCTCCGCTTCGAGTCGGGCCGTAGACTTCTGCCGAACTGAGATAGACAAAGTTGTTGACACCATGTTTAGCCGCAGCGTCCAAGAGATTCCGTGTGCCGTCGACTATGGCGGTTCGATCATCCGTGTACGCGCAGTGAACAATGGCGTCGACGCCGCGCACCGCCTCGGCAACTTGTGCCGGGTCCATGATGTCGCAGGCCACAATCGAGACTGGGCGGACAGCGACTCTCGCGCAGCGCGACCAATTTCTTACGGCGCACACTGGTTCAAACAAACCGGTTAGGGCCATGGCTTCAACAACACGCCCGCCGACAAACCCGGAAACTCCGGTAACCAGAACTTTGGGAACACTGTCGGACGACCGACCCGCAAACGCAGCCGATCGATTCCACTGTTGAAAGTGATTGTTCCACGGTTGTTCGTACGCGCCCGGGCGTTCGTAGGCTTGTTCCAACAGTTCGATCGTGTCGACCACACTTTCTGCCGTTGCCATTGGTTCCGCTTCGCCGCGAATCACGTCGACGAAGTTCTGCAGCATTGGCTTGGCGAAATCGGGGTACGTCAACTTGTTGCTACCACACTTGTAACGACGTTGACTGCCGTTACGAAACTTGACCGTGATTTCGTCCCAATCTTCTGATTCGGCGTCGATCGAACCCAATGAACCGACAATTTGAAAGGTGTTGGACAAGCGGCCCAGCCGACTGATTTTGAGTTCGATGCGACAGCCTTTATGCTCAAATAACACGGTGGTCATGGCTTCGGGGCCGCCGCACGAATCATTCAAAGATTGAACCAAGCGAGGCTTCGCGTTCAACCAATAGCAAACCGAATCCAACAAATGGATTCCGGTATCCGACCATGCGCCCTTGGCGTTGGGCTTGAAGTGATGCGGCGAGGCGGCCGGCCATTCGAAATCGACCCCGTCGTGATACGTGATCGATTCGAGCTTCCCGAGGACACCGGCGGCAATCAGCTCACGAATCTTTTGATAGGTGGGGAAGAACCGCCGCGTTTGGTTGACCAACAAAGGCGTTTTTTGCGAACGGCTCAACTCGACCAATTCGCGAGCCTCCACCGCCGTCTCGGTCAGCGGCTTTTCGCAAAGCACCGGAACTTCATTTTCCAAGAAAAATTTGGACATCGGAAAATGCAACTGAGGTGGCGTCGCGATAATGACGCCATCCACGTGTCCAATCAACTTCTGGTAATCCGTGGTCGAATAGGCGGCCGGGAACCGTTGAGCCATCTTTTCTAAGCGGGCCGTATTGGCTTCGGCCAATGCGAACCCACTTTTCGTGGACGCCAGCGACATCACGGCGGGCAAATGATAAATTTCCGAAATCGCGCCGCAGCCCACGACGCCAATTCTCAAAGATCGATCCGACTTCATCTTAAATAAGCTC
>JAUXWY010000516.1 GCA_030681235.1 Pirellulaceae bacterium
TCGTCTGATGTTTTGACGACATTCGCTTCGGAAATACCAGCGTTTTGTAAAGTCTTGATCAAGTCAGAAGTAATTTCCGTGCCTGACTCGGCCAGCACGTTTTTTCCATCCGTTGACTTGACCGGGGCCACCAATTGACGACCAACGGCATTGAACTCAACCAGACTAACTTTTTGAGACGTCTTGGCAATTTTGGCGTTGGATGACTTTTTATAGACATCGGCCTCGGTGATCCCAGCATCCGTCAACGTCCGAATCGTGTTATTGTCTAGGGCGGTGTCTTTCTTCAATAAGATCTGACTGCCGTCAGGGGACTGGACATCCTTTGCCAACACACGACCGTTGGCTTTAAGCTCGGCGAGGTCAATCATTCGAGTCCCCATATAGACGCTTGCCGGCAGCAACGAAATCCCATCACGCGGGCTTGAGGGAACAACAATCGGGAGCTCGCGAATGGCCGCCGAAATTTCGGGAGCGAAACCGAATTTCTCCAACAACTGATCGCGTTCTACTCGAGGGTTCGTTTCCGGTTCTTCCGCTGCCACTTGATTCACGGCGCCAGCTTCCTCTTCCGAGAGCTTATTTGGCATCGCTTTCTGAGCGATTTTTGTTTCCTTTGGGGGCATGAATGGCGCGAAACCAGAAACCAACAACGCGAAGATCGGGATCGAAATGAGTGTTCCTAAATACACTTTCCAGTCGTGTTTCGAGTCAACGTTCGAGGGACGTTGGCCAGCCCAATCCGGTAGTCCGCCGCGACGCAGTGCAACGCATGAAATACCAGCCGATACAACCAAACAGATTGCGACAAAGATGTTTAGGCCAATCGCAGCATAGTTATCCGGTCGCAGTACAAACAACGCCACCGTCGTCGCGGCGGCAGCCGCCAGAATCAATGCAGCAGAAATCCTATTGGGCATGATAAACACCGCTAAACCAACCATCATCCCAATCGTGGCCAGACCAAAACCCCAGTGCCAACCATAGACTTCACCGACGTACCCGCACAGCAGCGGACTGATGGCCGCTCCTAAGTTGATGCCCATGTAAAAAAGATTGAAGGCATTATCGCGTCGCGGATCTTTATCACCATACAGGGTGCCAACCATCGTCGAGATATTGGGTTTAAAAAAGCCGTTGCCGGCGATCAGCATCGCTAATGCGAAGTAAAACGGCCACTCACTTTCGTACGTCATCAACAAATGGCCCGCCGCCATTAATATACCGCCCAGAACGACCGCCAAACGTTTGCCCAGAATTCGATCGGCCAACATGCCACCAATGAATGGCGTCATATAAACCAACGCGGTATACGCGCCGTAGACTGTTGACGCTTGACTGTCGGTCATCGCCAACAGGCCCTTGGTCATATAGAAAATCAACAATGCCCGCATGCCGTAGTAAGAAAATCGTTCCCACATCTCGGCAAAGAACAGAGTGTACAAGCCAGCGGGGTGCCCCAATACTTGGGGCTGATTTTCAACTTCTTTGGACATTCGTTCAGACTCCAAATCGTTCGCTTGATTCTTGACTCAATTAAATAACGCTGCGGCAACTCGGGGACCATTCTAGCCAACGCTGAATTCGTTTTCAGCCCCAGCCCCCCGCTTTTCTCCCGATCCTTGGCACAACCAGAGAAATGCCAAGAAATCGTATAAACCGTGCGCGATTATCGCGCCCACCAAGCCCCCACCACCAACGACCACTAGCGAGAAGATCAAGCCCATCACCGCTGCCAATACCCAATAAGCGCGAGTCACAGCATGACATAGCCCAAACAAAACCGCTGTGATGGTCGCGGCACCAACATACGCCAAGGAGTCAGATACGATCAAAAAAGGATCGTGCGCGAAGACGCGATCGGCCAACAACCAGTGGCCCAACAACTCCAGCCAGCCTTGAATGGCCCATCGAAACAACAGTTCCTCGCCAACGCCAGCCAATAACGCCAACACGAGCAACTGCCATAAGCCGCAGCGACGCAATGAAGGGACCAATAGCTGGTCCAAGATGGTCTCGATTTCCAAGAACCAAGCCCAACCCATCCGTTTGAGCCAATACATCGTGCCCAACATTCCGAGGGCCAGTCCCACTCCGATCGCCACTGCAAACACGGGGCCATTGCCCCACCAGTTTACGGATTCCAGCGTCTCTCGGGGCGCGGCAACTTGAGCGTATTGGAGCCCAACACCTAATGTGATGCCCAGCACCAAGATGGCCGACTGGAACGCCGCCATGGCGTTCCAGCTAATCGTGGCTTCCCTAATCAGCCGACGATCCCTAACTTCTTGATCACGATTTCAGCACCTGGAGTCGCTCGACGAAACTTCGCAGCGATCAACGCTTTTTCGTTCTTGGAGGCCTTTTCGAGACGCTTCTTCCACTTGTCGAACTGAGTTTTGCGTTTGCGTCGTCGTCGTAGTTCGCGTTGCCGTTCACTTCCAGCCATAATGGTCCTGTCAATCAAAAACGTTGGTTCAGCATCAGCCCGAGAGGGCAGATTGTAGCAACTTCAGCCAGCGAAGCAAGCGAGTTCCGGTCAAGTCTCGACCCGACCGAACCCTACTGGCGAACGGCGGTCTCTATCTTGAAATTACTGTCAGCCAAGGCCGGTGCCAAGTCGCGCATGCGAACTCGGCTGACATCAATCGACTCGGCGTTGACCGAATAAACGACCCAAACGTCACCCCCATCCACCAAACACCCACCGACCTGGAATCCCAATTGCTCGGCCTTGTCACGGCGGTCCAACGGTTCCTGAGACCGAATCCGAGCCGGGGCTCCACGACGCAGTTCGAAACATTCGGTAAATTGGAGTTTTTCAAAGGCGATCGCAATCGTCAGAGGATCCGCCACTTGCCCCGCTGTCCGAAATTGATTTCCCACTAAGAAAATCGAACCCGAGGGCAATTTCTCAAGTACCGCAAATCGGCCTTCATTCCGAATATTTGTCGGGATCGGTTTTTCCCAAGTAACACCATTGTTTGGGCTGACCTGACCGTACAGCCGATCCAATCCCTGCTCGCTCGCCCACAACCTCAACCATCGGTTGTCGGGGATCGCAACGGTGGTCGGATAGCTGAGCCGGTATCGGTCGTCCGTTTCGATCTCGGGCACCGGAAACTCCATTTTTCCCCCAAACCTTGAGTCAGCGGTCGCCAACCGCCTAACGATGTCGGGGATCAGTGGCTGGTCGACAATCTCGATGCCGCGCATCGCCTCGGCCACCGAGAACACTTCATCCGCACGACGAAGCAGTGTGATACGCGGCCCCAGTGTCCCATCGGATCGAATCCGGCGGACAAAATATCCCACGATTTCGCGAACGGCTCGGGGAAACTCTGCGGACATTTCTGCCGCTTTCGGTTCGGAAAACGTCGTCGCGTCCGAAGTGCTAAAGCCGACGATTTCGTGGACCGCCGCAACGGTATAAACTTCGTTGTGAATCGCCAAGAACGGGGCCAAAGCCAGGACTTGCGTCGCGGCGGGCTCCCCTTCATGCGAAAACACCAATTGCGGGTCTGACCAACGTTCGCCGTCTGCCGACCAAGAACCAAAAATGGTCACCGGGCTCGTCGGCTCCGACTGTCCCTTCACTTGCCATTGACAGAAAAACGACGGACCAACTCGCGTGATTTGCGGCCGAGCAAAAGTGGCGGCCGACGCATCTGGAATCGCCGTGGACGCCGAGTCGACGACGGTGAAATGATCGGCATTGACTTTGTCGTTCGCGGCAATTGAATCCTGCTTGGCGAGCCACTCGACCAACAGATGCGCGGTGGAACTTTCCACCAGAGAATTACTTTCGGCGAAGCGTTTGAGAGAAAGCGGCACCGCAGGCCAATAGCCAGCATAGCCGATGATCATTACAGAAAACGCCACCAGCAGCAGAGGCCAAAGTTTCCACAAGTCGCGATCCCAAGTGGACATTCCCATCCCCGAATCAAAATGAGCCAGTGCTTCGTCTACACAAAGGCAATTTAGCAAACGCCGACGTTCCGGCTTCAGTCGGCGGGAGCGGTGAAAATGGGCTCTTCACAACTCCAGCCGGCTGAAGTCGATTCACCAGCGATCACTAAATCGTTGCCGACGGCTACTTCGAGCCAGCAGCCGCTTTCTTTGATTTGCCAGGTCTCGGGGCGACGGTGGCTATCGGAACTCCGCCGGTTTTCGCAGCTTTGATCGTACGTTGCAGGCGACTCTTATGGCGAGCGGCGGTGTTCTTGTGAATCACACCTTGGCTACCAGCTTGATCCAGCTTCTTCGCGGCTACCTTAAAATTCGCTTCGGCAGCTGCGATGTCTCCGGCCTGAACGGAATCCAGTACCCGCTTCATTTCGGTCTTGGTGCGCGTCTTGATCGCCTTGTTGCGAACCCGACGAATTTCACTTTGCTTCAAACGTTTGGCAGCACTTTTGGTGTTTGGCATAGAACTACTAAAACTGAGAATTCCTTCCACATCGCACTGCCCGGCCACCATTGGCCGGCCAACCAACCCGGTTGGTCGTGCTACAGGGGGCGTAGTATGGGGGTTTTTCTCGGCAATGTCCAGTGGTAAACGTCAATTTGACTATGTTATCCTCTGGATCTGTTCAGCTCCAGTGTCGCCGCCCCCATTTCGAACCACCAAACCTCCATGACGACGCCCGAATTACCCGCGATTCGTTCCCTATCCAGTGAACTGAAAAGTTCTGGAAGAACGCCCGGGGTGTCGTCCGTTGGCCAGGTCTTTTTGGTCGGAGCCGGTCCCGGAGAACCGGGCGCCATCACCCTCAGAGCTTTGGAATGCCTGGCGCAAGCCGACGCAGTGCTCTACGACTATTTGGTCAACCCGTCGCTCCTGCGTTGGGCCACTCGGCCCCATGTTCAATTGATTTCGCTGGGTGGACATGGCGGGCGCGAGCGATTTGGCGACGAGAACTCCCCGGATTCCGTTGATCCACGCCGAATCATGTCCCAATCAGAGATTTGCCGGCTCTTGGTTGATTTGGCTAGGCAAGGGCAGACCGTGGTCCGACTCAAGTGTGGCGACCCCCTGATCTTCGCTCGCGCATCCGAAGAGATCGACGCTTTACGTGCCGCCGAAATTCCCTGCGAGATCGTCCCCGGGATTACTTCAGCATTTGCGGCCGGCAGCTACGCGGGCATCCCGTTGACCCATCGCGATCATGCCTCGGCCGTGGCCCTGGTTACCGGACACCCGGCTGCGGATCGAGCCTTTTCGGCGGACGAGTCGGCGGAACCCGTCGAGCGTGCCGTGACTCTGGATTGGGAAGCCCTCGCGAAATTTCCCGGCACTTTGGTCGTGTACATGGGAACCACCCAGCTGGAACACTGGGTTGGAGAACTGCTTCGTTATGGCAAAGAACCACAAACCCCGGTCGCGATACTGCGTCGCTGTGGGTTCTCGGATCAGTCGATGGTTCGCACCACTTTGGGACAATTGATCGCCGTGGCAACCACGCCAAAACGAATTCGACCACCCGTGGTGTTTTTAATCGGCTCGGCGGTTGCGGCGCCACAATCGTCGGACTGGTTTACGAAACGACCATTGCGAGACCAGACCATCTTGGTGACTCGCCCCGGCGACGACGGAAACCAAGTGCTGCGAGAACTGGAGCTTTTGGGCGCTCAAACGTTGTATTGGCCAGCGATTACGATACGTCCTCTCGACGACTTTCGTGAATTGGACGCCGCGATTGAGCATCTCAGCGATTATCGCTGGATCGTGTTCAACAGTTCCAACGGGGTTCGCGCGTTCCTGCAGCGACTAGGGACGAGGGGACTCGACGCACGAGCTTTGGCAAGTTGTCGATTGGCAGCGGTCGGCCCGCAAACAGCCAAAGAATTGGCCGCTTTCCACTTGCGAGCGGACTTGGTTCCCACGCGATTTGATGCCGATCATTTGGCAGAAGAACTCGTCGACAAAGCAGGCGATGGTCCGTGCCTGATCGTACGTGCAAGTCGCGGTCGAGACGTATTGATCGATCGTGTGCGGGAGGCCGGTATCGCGGTCACGCAAGTGGCGGCCTATCAAAACCTGGATACAGACCACGTGCCCACAGAAATCCGGCAGGCCATGCAAAGTGGAAAAATCCATTGGGTCACCGTAACGTCCAGCGCCATTGCCGATAACTTGGTCCGTCAATTTGGAAACGATCTGCGGGCGACTCGTTTGGCAACGATCTCACCGCTCACCTCACAACGAATTCGAGTGCATGGTTTCGAAGTTGCCGCCGAAGCGAAAGTTGCCACGGTTCCCGGCGTGGTTGACGCGATTCTGGCCGCTACTGTTGATTCCAAAACCTGATCCGAACCCACAAGGCTCGCGCGAATGTCGAATCCTAACGAACCCACTAGCAGCTCTCCAAGTTCGCATTCCCTCAGCTTGACGGATTTCCAAAAGCTGATCGAAAAAATGTACGGACAGAAAGACCGAGAACGCGGCGTCGAGGGAACTTTCATGTGGTTTATGGAAGAAGTGGGAGAATTGGCGACGGCGCTTCGCGAGGGACGAGCCGATGAATTGGAAGGCGAGTTCGCCGATGTCGTGGCGTGGTTGACCACGATGGCCAACGTGGTCGGCATCGACTTGACGCAAGCGATCTACAAAAAGTACGGCACCGGCTGCCCCGGTTGCCAAAAGCTCGTATGCGCGTGCCCGCCGGAAGAAAAGCCTTAACCCGAGTCCTGGAGCGATCGAGACGCTCGCTCTCGACCTCCCTGAACGCGTCAGACTTGATGAGTTGAAGGCTCTTACGATGATCGAGTTGATTTTGGACTTAGGATAAGCTAACAATGAAACATTACTCCGCGTTTTTGATTACATTTCTTGCCATATCTGGTTACTTGGTCGTTCATTTTATGGAACTCGAACCAAGTCGAAAGGCAAGCATATTGCTTATCATCTTCGGCATTGCCTGTGTTTCGCTAGTGCTTCTTTCGATCGAGGGATTGTTCCGCTTATGGTTCGGTCTAAGTTCGAGAGTTCGCTGGCGCATTTCTTTGACGGTGATCGGGGTGGTCGGGGCAGTTGGTTGCTTGGAGATGTACTCGTTGTATAAATTTCGCGCACTGACTCGCGAACTGCGACAAGAACAAAAATATGAGGCGGCTCTTGATGATGCGATTAATGAGGCTAACGAGTCATTCGCAAGCGACACTGAAAACGGGGGCCTACCGAGGAAATAGTAGACAAACCTTTTTCAAGTTATTGAATTAGGTATCGAATTAGGTGCCATCCATTCAATGTGACACTCGAAGTTTGCAGCTTGACGGCTCAACCAAAGGCAATTGAGCGAGCGCTGGTGTACCGGCTTTAGCCGGCGGGTAGCTGAAAAGAACTTTTTCACACTTCCCGCCGGCTAAAGCCGGTACACCAGCGTTTGCTAAACCGCGTCGGTTTCGATGTCCGAATCTTTCAAGGTCGTACAAAGGCAATTGAGCGAGCGCTGGTGTACCGGCTTTAGCCGGCGGGTCGCTGAAAAGAGCTTTTTCACACTTCCCGCCGGCTAAAGCCGGTACACCAGCGTTTGCTAAACAGCGTCGGTTTCGATGTCCGAAT
>JAUXWY010000517.1 GCA_030681235.1 Pirellulaceae bacterium
TTTCGCTGGCTCTGCCGAACCAAAGGCGATTTAGCGCGCGCGGGTGTACCGGCTTCAGCCGGGGGGAGCTGAACGCTCTTTTCAGCTACTCGCCGGCTGAAGCCGGTACACCAGCGCTCGCCAAACCAATATCGCTACGGGCTCTCGGATTTTCAAAGTCGGACTCTCTCCCAAGTCGGGAATTTAAGTCGGGACAATTCCTTAGTGCTTAGTGCTTGGTGCTTGGTGGCGAAACTCGCCAAGAGTATCGGCCACCTCCGTCGCATACAAAAATCAAAAATCATCACGGATTCCGTCAACGAGGTTCAAAATCATGAACGCATTCTGGGGCAAAGGCAATTGGCGTTGTCGAAGTCTTACGGCAGCGGCCCTCGCTTTGCCGCTGGATCGATAAGCATTATTTATTCATTCCGTCGAACATTGCGACCGCAGGCAGACACGATACACGCCCTAGATCAAAATAACGACCGAGCCAATACCAAGCCGTCCACCATGGCGACCGACAAACAAACCGGTGTACCCGAAGCCTACCGTGATTCTTTAGTCGGTCCTGACGAAGGGGCCGCGCGGGTTTGATCTCCTTCAGCTACTTTGAAAACGTGAGTCACGCCACGCAGGTAGATTGCACCGTTGGCGTATGCCGGGGACCCCAACATCTCCTCGGCTAGATCGTTTTCAGACACGACCAGACCTTCGGGTCCAGAAACATCGACCACTTGTGTCAGCCCCGCGTCATTGACGATGTAGATGTAGTCGCCAACCATGAGTGGAGTGGCCCAGATCTTCGAGCCCTTGACTCGCGTCTGCCATAACACCTCTCCAGCCTCGATGTCGCCACAAGTCAAAATGTTGTTCCCGTGAATCACAAACAGTTTGTCGTTGGCAACAATCGGACTTGCCGAACCCGTGGATAGTTTTTGCGCGCTCCAACTCTTCGTGGGGGTCGATACTGTCAGGTCCAAGTCCATTCGGGTCAGGCCTGCTGTCGCCAAAAAGACCGAACGATCATGCACGGCCGGAGACGGGATCGCCGCTCCTCGCGCCTCGACCAACCAACTTGAAACACCAGTGGCAGGATCAATCGCCTGAAAGTTACTCGCCGAGTGAATCAAGGCCAACGATCTTCCATCGATGTGGAATGGCGTGGGGCTCGTCCAGGCCGTCGATCGGGGAAGCTCTTTTCTCCATTTGTCTTGCCCCGTCGCCGCATCGACGCCCAGCACAAACGAATCGCCCTGACACGCGACTTGAATAATGAGCGTGCCGTCGACAACGATCGGCGAGGAAGCCAACCCTCGATCGTCAAACGCACCCGGAAAATCCAGCCCCAAGGCTCGGGTCCATTGCAAATTCCCCTGAAGATCCAAACAGATCAGATCATTCGTCGAGAACAACACATAGATCGCTTTCCCGTCGCTGGCAGGTGTCGGCGCCGCCATCGAACTCAACGGATGGCAAAAGGCTCGTCCAGTCGAGTAAATGGTTCGCTGCCAACGAATCGCTCCCGATTGTTCATCCAGTGAGTAGACATGCAACTGATCATTGAGATGACCACTGGAGCTGGTGGCAATCACCTGGCCGTCGACAACGATCACGCCGTTGACCGCGCGACCTGGCAACTTGACTTTCCAAGCGACGTTTTTGTCCGTCGACCACTCCGTTGGCGCTTTGCCGCCTGCGATGACGTTACGTCCGTCGGCACCGCGGAACTGGAGAAAATCATCGCCCCATGCGGTAGCGGCCCCCATCATCCAACAAATCCAACCAAACATCAGAAAACGGTCTGTCTTGAATGTTGTGTACATTATTTTTGCTCCTGAATCGCTGTTCCGGATTTATCGCAAATTCGGACGTTGAAATGCCAAGTATCGTACCATTCGATTTCTTGCGGGGGCTTGTTTTGACATGACTTGATCAGGATCAGATTTTTGCCCTGTTTGAGCGTGACTGGAATGGCGTATTGATCAAACGCGTTGCCGGTGTGCCCAATCGACTGCGATTGCAGCAGTTCACCGTTCAGCCAAAGCTTGAAGGCATTCTGCATTCGCAAACGAATTTCCGCCGGCCGTTCCTCAGAGCAATCAAAAACAGCCACACCATAGCCAACCACTTCCTTCTCTTTGCCCAAAATTTTGTTCAAATCGAGTTCGCCGGTATCGTTGACCGCCGCGTGCGGTTGCCACCGCAACATGCCACCGTTTCCGGAGTACTCCAGCGACTCGCTCGGACGACCGTCACCATCAAAATCGCTCAACAAGATTTTTTCTGGCGAGAAGGACTCGTGAAAGCCCGCTTCGCCGATGTTGGGAAAGGGACCGACCACATGCCAGTTGACCAAGTAGCCAAAATGTTTGGCCAAGTCAGGCTTCTCGCCGAACTCCAAATCCAACACGCGAGCGACTTGACCCACCTGATCCTCGTCACGCGCTGCCTGAAAAGCCTCCAAGAGAATCCTTTTTCGTTCGGCCGATTTCTTCTCGAGACCGTTCGCCAACGCGACTCGTTTTTCGATCGCCGGCCGTCGAAACACGGCGATTGGATCAGCGATCAAACTCTCCGTGATCGACTCCATCAGTTCCGGATTCGCGGCCGCCAATAGGTCCCATGCGATTCGTCGCGCCGCGAACTTCCGCTCACGATCCTGAACGACTTGTTGCAATTCGGAAATCGGTGTTTTGAAATTTGGCTGTTCCAGCATGCCATCAATGGCCGTTCTCAGCCAATGCAGCGAGACAGGGTTCGCTTCGTCCGCCGCCGCGAGAACTTCAACCAAGCGATCTGCTGGCCACTGCGAGACAGTGCGCCACGCGGTTTGCAGTTCCTCGGACCCCGGCGTCGACCGCTCCGCCTGCAATAAATGGATCAACGCGGGATCGTGCTTTGGTGCTGGGGCTTGCCCCAGCAACTCTGGACGCCCCCACTCCATGCTCCACAGGATCAAACCCAGTACCACGAGAACCTTTGCTCCAAACCGTGAACTAGTACGCACCTCTGGCACTGGTGGTATGGATGTGCGCGGCCGCACCTCATTTCTCGATTGAACCATTGCAGATCGTCCTATTGTTAGTGTCAAAACTCACGACTTGCCACTCCCGCGTTCCACTCATTTTATGAGATTCGCAAGATAAGCGGTCACCATCTTTGGAATCTCTTGTTTCAAATCTCGATCCGAAACCGAGAACTCTAAAGGCGACGTTTCTTGAAAGACGATCCGGTTTTGGATCAGATTGATGGCCGCCAAGACAGCCATCCCGACCTGTTTTCGCGAAGACTTTCGTTTCTTAATTGGCAGTGCTGACAACAAGAATTCGATGTCTCCATTTAGCAACTCCGTCATCGCCGCACCGATCCTTTGGTCGTCACTTGCTTTGTGACCGTGGGCACCGATCACCAACTCGCGCACGATCCCTCGATGCTGACGGTAGCTATCGACAATCATCGCCACGAGTTTTTCAACCCGCTGGTTCAATCCCTTGCCGGCCAATTCGGGCGAGTTGACAACCTCCTCATGGGCCCGCTTGGTAGCCAGCAAGAAGTCTTGCTTCAGTACTTGGAGCAACGCGTCTTTGCTGACGAACCGACCATAAACCGTTCCGACACCACACCCGGCCACCTTGGCGATCTCTCCCAGAGAGATTTCGCTGAACCATTTGGTCTCGAGCAAGCGACGAGTCGCTTCCAAGACATTATCCTCCGTCCGCCGACTGCGTTCTTGCATCGGGCGGCGAATAAGTGCATTTCCCATTGTACGACTAAGCTCTCCGACGGCAAACCCACAAACAAGAATCCGAATTCGCATTCTATTTCTAACGTACGGCGGACGATTCCGCAAGCGCTAGTTGAAAAGTGCAAAATAGGAGCCTAGGATCAATCCCTGAATCCGAGTGACCGCTTGGGTCGCGGCCGACCGCGAGTCCAGGTGTCCGTTTGCCAACAAACCCAAGGACCTGCGCGATGAATTTTCGACCACTCCAACGTTCATGTGTTTTTCAGTGGCTGATCTTGTCGTGGGGAATACTGGCAACCGTCCCTGTGGCGGCAAATGCCGAAGAATTTGATGTGATCTACTTGGGTGGCCAGTCGAACATGGAGGGGTTTGGTTATGTCAAAGAGTTGCCGGCGGAATTGGGGCAAGAAATTCCCGGCTGCTACATTTTCCACGCGCACGCTTCACTGGATCAACAACCGATTGGCGGGAAAGGCCAATGGTCGCCGCTGAAACCGGGGCACGGGGTTGGCTTTACCTCGGACGGAACGACTAACAATTACTCCGATCGCTTCGGAGTGGAACTGAGCGTCGCGGCTGAACTGCGTCGCCTGCGACCCGATCGCAAAATCGCCATCATTAAGTACGCTCGCAATGGTTCGTCGATTCATCAAGGAGCCGCCGGTTCTTGGGGCTGCTGGGAACCTGATTTCTTGGCCCAAGCTGGCGAGCATCGCCAAGTGAATCAATACGATCATTTCCTGGCCACGATTCAAAACGCCACAACGAATGTGGATATCGATCAAGACGGCACCGTCGACACTTTAAATCCGATTGGCATTTTATGGATGCAAGGTGAAAGTGATGCAATGTACTCGGTGGATATTGCCCAGCAATACGATGCCAACCTCAAACGCTTGATGGACCTGATGCGAGCCTCCCTACGCGAGGACGACTTGCCAGTGGTCATCGGCCGCATTTCCGATTCGGGGATCAAAGACAACAAGAAGATCTGGACCCACGGCGAGATCGTGCGAGGTGGGCAAGCATCATTTGTCGAAAACGATCCCGCCGCTCGCTTGGTCACGACCACCGACACCTACGGCTATTCGGACCCGTACCACTACGACTCCGCCGGCTACATCGACCTCGGCCGCCAATTCGCCAAGAACCTGAACGAATTGAATTGAGCGATTGCACCAACGTTTAACGACGTTTAACAGTCAGCCGGAGGCGTACTCGCGCAACCGTTCAACTGCCAAACAAGCAGAGTTGGTTAACCGCGTGGCCAGTGCAAATTTGGCGATTCCCGATTTAGAGCCTATCCGAAACAGGGTCTGCCCCTCTCCGGCGAGTCTCGTGAACTCAAATGAATCGAACGATGAACCCGGAACAAGAACTCGTCAAGACTCGCATCCACGAACCTGGTTTGAAGTCTGGCTTTGTCATTACTTTAATGCTTTTCATAGTCGGCGTCATTGTTTTGTTCGCGGACCCGTTCCACAATGCCCCAGGAATTTTCCGCTGGCTTTTCTATTTGATCCCCGGACTCTTTATCTTCTTGGGTGTGGCTGGCGCCATCCAACTCGGTCAAAAAATCATCTGGCCAGCCTATATCCAGCACACCTCGCAAGAGCTACGCCCGGACCTGGCTTGGGCTCCCGTCGTCTGGGAAGGTCAACACGTGATTGGACGCGCGACGCATGAATTGATTCAAGATCATGAAGGTTGGAAATACGGTTTATCACGAAAAATGATCTTCGGTGACAAATTGATTGTTTTTGGATTTGGAATTCCGTTTCTGATTGCCTTCGCCGCGCTTTTGAGTTGGATGTTCTACCAAAACGAGAGAATGCCGTTGCCAACCGCGATTGCATCCGCGACCGCGATAACCGTCTTCTGCGGGGGCACCTCGCTTCTGTTGATCGGTCTATTGATTTTTGGACACCGCGGCCGTTTATGCTTAATGTCGATTCCGAATAATAAGAGCTTGGTCGAAGTTGAATTCTCGCCAAAAACGAACCCCAAGACGACCGCGATTACAGATCTACTTCTTGGCAAACCTGAGCGAATTCAACTTCGGGTCCGTCGAGACCAGATAGACGCGGTGCAACTTGGCCCTTGGAACTATGTCGCGGGCGATTCTAGCGAGAAGACTCGTTGCGAGGCAGTCCAAGGCGTGTTGGTGTTGCGCGATATGGAATCGGACGAGTTCCAGCGATTGCCAATTCTGTTGACGATGGATTATCGCGAGGCGGCCCAACTGATGGGAAATCTTGCCACCACCCTGCAAGTACCGTTCTTCTTCTACGCAGATGCACAGGGCTGGCAATCCGAGTTGCGTCAGACCCAGGACCGTCCACCCCTTAAATACGGCGGCGTTTCTTCGTAGGTTCAATTGGAACCAGTGAGGAAAAGAGCGGATTTCGGTGCCATGTTGATTCTGTTGATTCCGGAAAAAACACACTAGAAAATTCGGATAATGATGCCAACCGCCTACTCAATTGACCTTCAAGTACCGAAACACGCCAAACATCTTGTCCAATTGTTCGTTTTGTTCCCGAGTTAACAATCGATCAATCGACTGATACTTGTCCTGTAGTACGTTCGACTTCTCCTTCTCCAACTCCTCGGTCAATTCTTGGTATTGCTTGATACGCTTGGTGAAAATCTCCTTATGGTTCTCTAACTGCTCGGACGAGTAGCTAAGGTAGTCCGGCCAATCCGGATGATTGAGCGAAACCTCTATCCATCCACTGGCAAGGACCATTTGATTTTGCAATTGTCGCCAACGTTCCATTTGACGAGAATCAAGAACGGTTGACAAGCGTTTTTCCTCTGGTGATCGTGGCCGTTTCGTAATCTTGTCACCCGCGGAATTTTCTTCGCGATCAATGCCATAAACGGTGCTCAAGTCTTTATCGGGGTCTAACTCTCGCATCTGCTCTGCCGTCGGGCGGAATCGCTGACCGGATTCACCGAACGCAACGATGACCTCTGAAGGAAGCGGA
>JAUXWY010000518.1 GCA_030681235.1 Pirellulaceae bacterium
ACCCGGACATCAAGTGGCAAAAAGCTCCGTGCCGTTTTTGCGGGACCGGCTGCCATGTCCAAGTGGGCGTCAAAGAAGGTCGCGTGATTGCAGTACGCGGCGATAAAAATGCGGAAGTCAATCGCGGCCTGCTCTGCGTCAAGGGTTACCATGCGGGGAAGATTCTATATGGCGAAGATCGCCTAACCGAGCCACTGCTTCGGGATGGCGATGGCTACCGAGCAATCTCCTGGGACGAAGCGATCACGTTGATTGCCCAAAAAATCATGGCCGCTCCAGATCGCTTTGGCATTTATGGTTCCGGCCAATGGACGATCCCCGAAGGCTTTGCCGCCAACAAGCTGATGAAGGCAGGTCTGTCGAGTAATTTCATCGACGGAAATCCGCGATTGTGCATGGCATCCGCTGTCACCGGATTTTTAACCTGCTACGGCGTCGACGAGCCAGCTGGGTGCTATGACGACTTGGACGAATGTGACGTCTTGATCTGTTGGGGCAACAACCCGGCCGAAATGCACCCCATCTTGTTCTCACGATTCATCGATCGACGCACGCGTGGCGAAAAAATCACGCTGATCGATATCGGCACGCGGCGAACGAGGACCACCGATCATGCGCAACATTTCTTGGAGTTCAAGCCTCATTCCGACTTGGCCATCGCCAATGGAATCGCTCATTTGTTGTTGAAAAATGACACGTACGACAAGTCGTTTGTCGAGCGATTTGCGTCCTTCAGGGTTCTGGACCCCGAAAAGAAGGACAATATGTACGGCAAGCCCATGACGTTCGAGGAATATCGCCAGTCGTTGGAGCCATACACTCCCGAATATGTCTCGGAGATCTCGGGTTTGCCGGTCGCGGACATCTTGATGTTGGGCGATTTGTTTGGCCGCCGCGATATCAAGATCACGAGTCTGTGGTGCATGGGGATGAACCAACACACGCGAGGAACGGCCATCAATGCACTGGTACACGGGTTGCATTTTCTCAGTGGTCACTTCGGCAAGCCCGGCGATTCGCCCACCTCGTTAACGGGCCAGCCCTCCGCGTGTGGCACCGTGCGGGAAGTTGGCACGCTCTGTCACTTGCTGCCCGGTGGTCGCGTGATTGCCAATGAAGCCCATCGCGAATCGGCGGAAGATTTGTGGAACGTCCCACGTGGCCGAATCAAGCCAACGATCGGCTACCATACGGTGCTGATGTTCGATAAGTTCTGCACCCCAGCGGCCGCTGGCGGCGACATCGATATGCTTTGGGTGCAGGTCACCAACCCTGGTCAGACTTTGCCGAACTTGCAGAAGCTGTTCGATCGCAAGCAACAGTCGCCTGAGAAGTTTCTGATTGTGTCGGATGTTTATCCAACAGCCACGACCGCATTGGCCGATCTGATTTTGCCGTCCTCATTGTGGATTGAAAAGAACGGCATGTACGGCAACTCGGAACGACGAACTCAACAGTGGTTCAAGATGGTCCAGCCGCCTGGTCAAGCTCGCGACGATTGTTGGCAGCTGATTGCGGTGGCCAAGAAGTTGATGGAACTTGGACACCCCGGGATGCTGGATAAGGACGGTCAGTTCCTATTCCATACCGTTGACGACACCGGCGCAGAAGTCCCCATTTGGCAGTGGGAACATTACTACGATGTCAACGTCGATCGACGCTTGTTCGAGGAGTATCGACCGTTTTCCATGTACAAACAAAAGGACTTGGCTCCGTACGAAGAGTATGTGAAATCGCGAGGCCTGCGCTGGCCCGTCGTCCCGCAGGCTGATGGGTCGTGGCGTGAAACCCGCTTCCGGTTCAGCGAATTCGACGATCCGTACGTCGCCAAAGGCAAAGAGATCCAGTTTTACCATTCGGTTTCCAAGGATGATCGCTGTCAAATCTGGTTTCATCCCTACGAACCACCGCCGGAGTCGCCCGATCACGAGTACCCGTTCTGGTTGAACACGGGTCGAGTGTTGGAGCACTGGCATTCGGGCACAATGACCATGCGAGTTCCCGAACTTGCGAGGGCCGTTCCGCGAGCCTACGCGGAACTCCATGCCGAGGACGCTCGCGATTTGGGTGTGAGTCGTGGCGATTGGATTCGCGTCACCTCGCGGCGTGGATCTTTGGAGCTGCCGGTCTGGATTGATGGACGTGGCCGTCCGCCGCGAGGCCAAGTGTTCGTCCCGTTTTTCGACGAAACTCGACTGATCAACCACGTCACGCTGGAGGCTCACGATCCGTTTTCCAAGCAACCGGATTACAAAAAGTGTGCGGTCCGAATTCAAAAAATTCCGCGACCTGCGGTTTGATTGACGATGAGATGAATTCACGGAGGCGACAAGGACCCTTGCATGTTTGAACCCATGGAAAACGAATCGCGTGTCGCGCCTCAAACGACTCGGCTGCTGCTGTCGCTGATCGTGGTTGTGGCGTTTGTCGGTTTCTTTGTCGGGATTCGACAACTGGCGCCGCTTGACTTGACTGATCCGTCAAGTGATTTGGCAACTAAGTCGCAGTCGGCGGTCGATCATGGCCGAACTTCATCCGACAACGCGGTTCCGTCGACCCACTATCGAGACTACGATCGTCGCCAATTGGGCCCAAATCGAGTTTGGACGAACGAGTTTGTCAAACTAGAACAAACCGAGCGAAACTTGATGGCAAACTACTCGGAGGATCCCGCTCGCGAACACGACCCGAATGCTCAGGCAGCCTACCTGAATGCTCGAACGCAGCGACGAGCGTTTGACGGAGCACCGCCCGTCGTTCCGCATCCAATCGATCAATTGACGACGACCAGTTGCGTCGTTTGTCACGAAAAGGGCCAAAACATCGGCAAGGGGGTCCGGGCTCCGATGATCCCACATCCGTTGTATGTCAATTGTACCCAGTGCCACGCGGAGTCAAGTTCCGTTGAATTTGCCTACGAACCGTTGGCTGAAAATCATTTCACAGGTCTGCTCAGTTACGGAGCCGGCAGCCGAGCTGGAGAGGGTGCTCCTCCGGTCATCCCCCACTCCACGTGGATGCGGGAGAACTGCATGAGTTGCCACCAGCGTGAGGGAGCGAGTCCTATTCGTACGACTCATCCGTGGCGCACCAATTGCACTCAATGTCACGCGCCCTCAGCAGAATTGGACCAGCTTTTTACCGAATTGACCACAGAAACCGGGTTGCGGTCTGCCGATTCGCTCGGAAGCATCGCTCCGGCGAACTAATTCGGATCCCAGCGTCAACAAACCGACGCGCTCGATGCTCATATATTTCTAGAATTTCCGAGAAACCCCAACCCAGACTTCGGGTTACAGACTCGGCAGTCATTTCTAACCGATGACGGCGACGTTAGGTGTCTGGCGTGGCAGGTCGTTGCGTTAAGGGGTCGGCATTGGAACGGCGGCACCTGAAGGGATGACTTACTGGCCGGTATCGTTTTGTATCCGTTCGTCCCAAATGAGCGGTACAGTGAATTGGGACCCGTTTCGGACCCGATTCGAATAGTTGGGAGCTTGAACTGCCGTTTTTCTATGAACATTTGCGCAACCTCAAAAATGACCTACCGCGTACTGTTGGTCGACGACGATGTGCAATTGGGCGAACTCATCGTTGATTACCTGTCGCCGCATGGTTTCGAAATTGAGACCATTACGAATGGCGATTTCGCGATCAGCAAAATTTTAGCTGAGAGCCCCGACGCCGTTCTGTTGGATGTCAACCTGCCGGGGACGGATGGCTTTTCAATTTGCCGTGCGGTTCGCGACCAGTTCCCAGGGCCGATCATTTTGCTGACCGCCCGGGATACCGAGACCGACGAGGTCTTGGGCTTGGAGTTTGGGGCGGACGATTTCTTAGCCAAACCCGTCAGTCCCCGCGTTTTGCTGGCACGTTTGCGCACGCATCTCCGCCGACTCCCAGCGGAAGAAGCAACCCATCCGGAAAACCTACTCGAAGTCGGTGGAATCAAGATCGACCGCGGTCGACGATCGGTCAGTGTTGGCGGAACGATGATCGCTTTGTCAACCGCCGAATTTGATTTGTTGTGGATGTTGGCCCAGCAATCCGGGTCAGTGGTCAGTCGCGCCGAGTTGTTCGAAAAGCTACATGGGTTCAAGTTCGACGGATTTGATCGCTCGATCGACCTGCGAGTCTCTCGGTTGCGTAAGAAACTCGGGGACGATCCGCATCACCCAACGCTGATTCTATCGATTCGCGGCATCGGATATCAGTTGGCGATCGATCCGTCATGAGCCGGCTATTTCTGCGGCTCTATCTGGGTGTGGTCTTTGTCCTGTTTGTTGCTTGGCTGCTTCATCTGGGTCTTTCCGTTCCGCCAACCGATGAATCAAACGCTTCCGTCATAGAAGCAGCCTTGAGTGGCAGCGCCCGCTTGACTCGGCTGAGCTACGAAGAATCGGAACCGACGGACCGCGATCAGACATTAGCATTGATCCGACGGCAATTCGATTTTCCCGTCGATCGAGTACCCAAAGAACAAATCCCGATCGCAGCGCAAAATC
>JAUXWY010000519.1 GCA_030681235.1 Pirellulaceae bacterium
CGTGGCCGCGGCCATGAGCATCGATGTGGCCTACATGCATGTGACCAGGGCCGAGTTACGGACGGCCACTGACGCCGCCGCCCGAGCCGGCGTTGAAGCCTTGGGCCGAACTCAGAATGTCAATGCCGCAAGACAAGCCGCTATCGATTTCGCCGCACGAAATACCGTAGCGGGTGCCCCCCTCCATCTTACGGCCAGCGATATCGAAATTGGCTCAACGGCCGGCGGCAACAATTCAAAGTTCACTTTTCAAGTGAATGCCAATCCGCCGACCGCCATGCGAGTGACAGGCCGCCGAACCACCGACAGCCCCAGTGGTGCGATCGCTCTGTTTTTTGGCCCAATGTTTGGGCAAACCAATTTTCAACCGATTCAGTCGGCAACCGCTGCACGATTGGATATCGACATTGCTTTGGTCTTGGACATTTCAGGGTCAATGAGTGTGCAAAACCGCTTCCCAGGGCTAGTGAACGCCGTCGATGTGTTTATCAACGAACTGGAACAAACACCCCAAGAAGAACGTTGCTCGATGAGCGTCTATAGCACCGACGCTCAAAAGGAAATCGCGATGACGACCAACCTGCAATCCATCAATCAACGTCTCAGCCAACTTTCGCCAAACGGCCTTACAGCGATCGGACGGGGCATGCAGGTCGGATTGACAACGTTTAGTGACCCTCAGGCTCGTCCTTTCGCCCTGCGTGCCATGATCGTGATGACCGACGGCCACCACAACACCGGGATTCATCCGTCCAATGTCGTTCCGGCAGCTCGGCAACAGAACGTCACAGTCCACACCATCACGTTCAGCGCGGGCGCGAATCAGGCGACGATGCGACAGGTCGCCCAAGCCGGCGGTGGAATCCATATACACGCAAACAACAATGCACAATTGGAAGAAGCTTTTCGCGAAATCGCCCGACAATTGTCGGTGCTCCTGATTGAGTAGGCAAAATAACAAAGGATCGGTCCGATCCGACCGATCCGACCGATCCGACCGATCCGACCGATCCGACCTATTTGCCCATCAGGTATTTCAATAATTCGATTTTCTGACGTTCTGGCAAGTTCTCCAGCAGCCCGCCAGGCATGAAGGATTGATCCGAGATACGAATTTGTTCGATCTCATCCGTCGCAATCGTCTCCGTTGTTGTCGCGGTTCTAACCGTCACTCCAGTTGGCGTTTCTTCAATCACCAAGCCGGTGACCACGCGACCTTCCGTCGTCAAAATCAACCGTGCCTGAAAATCGCGTCCCACCACGGCATTGGGGTCGACGATATTTTCGACCAAGTAGGCAACTCCCTTCGCTCCCGAACCCGCCAACGCTGGCCCCAAACTCGCACTTTCCGGTGATTCTTGGTGGCAATTGGCGCAGTGTTGCTGGTAGAGTTGTTGTCCAGCGCCGGCGTCATAGGCCCACAGGGGTGCGGTGTCGTAGAGTTGGACCATTTGTCGAATCTGTTCCTTGAGCTGTTCGGAACTCGTTCCTACCCGACCCCACGTGGCCTCCAATCGCGCGTTTAACTCCAAGTTACCGAGGCTGATCATTTGGCGAACATGATAGGCGGTCATCAGATGCCGATCGATTCTCGCGTCGTCCACGGCATCCAGCAAAATCGCGGCCCAGGCAGGTCGCGCGGTCAATAGCTCGATTGCCAATGCCCGTGTCGCGGGTTCCCACATTGCGAGTCGCGATAGCAGAGCATGCGCGACCGCAGGTTCCTCGTACCGCCGCAATAACGGCATGACGGCCGGCGCCACGACCGGTTCGTCCAACAGCGCTAAGAGTCGGGGCAATTCTTTGGACCCTGCATCTTGTTGCAGCACCTTGAGCAACGAGGTTCGATCCGCGTTGCTAGTTACGACGTCCAACCTCGCCCAATACCTCGCAAACAATTTGGGATCCCGAAACATGCTGCCAATCGCTGCGGCCGTTTCGCGAATCTCGTTCTTGGGCGAATCGTAGAGCTGTTCGGACACCAAGCCCCACACGTCCGGCATCGGCACGTTGCCCAGCCCCTGAACTGCGTGTTGCAACAATCGCAGTTGGCGATACTTTTCTTTATCGTTAGCCGACGCAAGGTTTTGAATCAGCGATTTCCGGCCGAGCTCCGATTTTTTTGCTGCGAACCAGACGACATAGTCTCGCAGGACGGGCACCTCGGATCGTTCAGCCAATCTTAATCCAGCGCCGACATCGTCTCGCATCCGTTGGGCTATAGCGACCCACAACAACGACACCAATGCGGAATCCGCAGCGTTTTCACTTTGCAATGTGAGCACTTCCACCAATTTCCAAGCCTCCGCTTGTGGCAGTCGCTGGACCACCGAGGCCAATTCGCGTTTGACCAACAGCGATGTCTCGGTCTGAGCCAACAGCCAGAGCGGCTGCCAATAAGCAAAGGAATTGGACGGCGAGTCTGGCTTGGCACCGTCACCCGCCAAGCGTACGGCCCAGGCCCGCACATACTCGTCCGGATCACGTAAAGCCCAGGCCAGCAACGGTTCGTCAAAGCCGCCGGCTCGAAACAGACACCACAGACAGCGAAGCCGCACTCTCGCATCGGGATCCAATATAAACCACTGGTTCAGAAGTTGCGTGGCCGCCGGATCAAGGGCTCGCTGTTGGGCTCGGTGCGACAACTCTTGAGCCGACATTCGTACGAACCACTCATTGGCGTGTCGCTGCAAGTTGGCAAGTTGCAGGTCTGTAAGAGAGGGCAGATCGACTCGAGCGGGACGGTACGTGGCGTCGAACTGCATTCGATACAAACGACCGTTGCCGCGGTCCCATTGTTCGACGTTGGGATTGTGACAGTGTCGTGGATCGTACCAATCGCTGCTGTAGACCGCACCGTCCGGGCCATACTTGAGATCCACGCCTATGTATTGCGGGTCGGCGCAAAACAACATGTCCGAGCCCGCATGAACCGTATTGTACCCGCCGTGCTCACGCAAATTGATTTGCCGATTCATTTGGTGCCCATGCAAGTTGTGTGTGAACAACTGGTTCTGATATTCGGCCGGCCAATTATCCCCCAAATACAACATGGTACCAACATGCGAGTGGCCGCCGTAAACGGCGTTGGTTCCTGGCTTGCCAGCCCCACCTTCACCGTGACCATAGCGGGCGGACGCCATCAAATAATTCTTCATCGCGGGTTGAATATCTAGGTTCTGGGCCGAAATGAAGTCCGCATAACCGCTGTTCACTTGATTCCAATAATGACCGCCTGGCATCACGTGGGTCGTCGGCCCACCTCCCCAATACGACCGACAATGGGTCATGAATAGTTGACCGTGTTGATCGAAGTCCAAGCCCCATTGATTGCTCCCTCCATGCGCAAATACTTCGAACAAGTGTCGCGTCGGATGGTAACGAAACACACCGGCCGCCAAATAAACTTGTTCTTCTTCCGGGCTACCCGGTCGCGCAACGTAGGACTGATTGAACACACCTTGATTGCCATACAACCATCCGTCGGGCCCCCAACAAAAGTTATTGAGCGTCTCGTGCGTATCGGCGAAACCAAAACCGTCCAAGAGAACGGTCGGCGACCCGTCGGCTTTCAGGTCACCGTCGGCGTCCGGAATAAACAACAGGTACGGCGCGGCTCCGATCCACACGCCGCCATGTCCGACTTCCATCGCACTGACCAGATTTAGTCCTTCGTAGAAAACATGTCGCGACTCAAACGTTCCATTGCCATCTTCGTCAGAAAAAACCAAGACCCGATCCAAACCTTGTCCTTCTGGACGTCGCTCGGGATAACAGTGACCTTCGACCACCCACAATCGGCCTTTTCCATCAAAGGTAAAAGCCATGGGTTGATGCACACGTGGTTCGGCCGCGATGGCTTGGACTGAGAACCCTGGCGGCACGAACATCTGTTGCAATGTGCCGAGAGCAGTCGCCTCTGCGACGGGCTCGTGAACCGATTTGGCGACCGGGTTGGGGACAAGGTGTTGCAAGACAGGATTGGCCGTCGAACGCCATGTCGAGGTCAGCGGAGCAAATTCCGGCTGTTGGGCATGGAATCGAAAGTCATCAAAGTTCAAATGCCCCCAACCACCAGCGCTTTCATCAACCAATTGAATCCGAATTCTTTGCTCAAGCCACGGTCGCATATCGAATACCGCGCGACGCATGGCTTCGCGATCTTCACCCGAAGCCGAGTAGATAACTTGCCAAGTGTTGTCGTCTTTTTGCACGTGCAAATCCGCCCGCGTCGAGCGATGCCGACCGCCGCCAATCAGGAAACTGGCGTAGGGCTCAGTCACCACGAACGGGTCGGAGGTCAGCGTCCCGATCCCAGCGTCTCGGACAATTTCATAGCCCGCAATGAAGTGCTTGCCAACTTTGCCGCTTTGCTGATCAGGCCAGCGTTGCGAGATTCCATCTTGGGATACGGGTTGGCCGCGAAATGCGTCACCCTCGGCAGTCCAATGTTGCAGCGTGCCGGATTCGAAACCAAGGTTCATCACTTCGTTGGTTGCCGTCATTGGAACGATCCCCAAATCAGCTTCGTCGGATTCTGTTATTGTTTCGGCTTTCATCAACCAAGGCTCTTGTCGTTCATCACCACTGGCCAGAGTTTCCACCGTTATATTGCGAAACTTGAGCAAGGTTTCTGGTCCGCTATGCAGTTGCCATGCGAAGTAACCTTCCCGATCCGCTTCGCCTTCCTCTTCATCTCGCAATTCGCAGAACAAAGTGCCGTTGATCCAGACGGAGACCCGCGGACCGACGGCCACGATTCGGTAATCATTCCACTCCCGTTCGCGAAAGAGCACGTGATACAAGTTCGCCGGAGCCATGGTTTGGGAAGCACGTTTGCCAGTCGCATCGATGGCGACACGAGTTCCCCGCTCCACCAACAACGCACGGCCGTGTTCGTCATAGATTCGACCCAGCCAGGTTTGTCCCATGTCCAAATCGGCTTGATAGCCGCTGACGTGCCGAAAGTTCTCCACTTGTGATCGGAATTGCACGCCCGAGTTGGCCCCTGGCAAGCCCGAAATCTGAAACTGGAAACGCAATTCAAAATCAGCAAACGACTGGACTTGATAGACAAGCCATGTGTTATGGTCCAGCGACTGCCCCGGCGGAATTTCACCAACGATCAAATCGTCCCGCACCGTCCAAAACTTTGGGTCGAAGGCGAAACCGTCCAAATTCTCGCCATTGAACAATCGGGTCGTCGACCCAACGATCGTTTCCTGAGAAATCGTCTGTCCGGCCAACGATCCTCCAAACCCTAGGAACGCCACAACGAATAGGGTGGTCTTGATCTTGGAAGTAATGAGCATGATGCTACCTCGCGACTTGGGTTTGCAACCAAATTCCTTAACCACCGCATTTTAGTTTCTCGGCAACCTGTCCAGCAATGCCCAATGGCGGCGGATGAACTGATTGAGGAGAATGATGACACGGTCCTGGCGAGTGGCGTAAGGGAAGAGGAAATCCGTCGTGAATCTAGTCGTGGTTTTGGTGTCGATTTGTATCCTGTTGCCACAGGACCAAACGGAACAGGCAGTGCGCCCGCACCACAGCGCACCAGAGTTGACGCTGCAGCCGCTATTTTCAAACCAAAGATTTCCGAATGTTGTGGTGGCATTGGACGGAACCGTTGTTGCGACTTGGGGGCAAGATCATTTGCGCTCTCGGCGCAGTGGCGACGGTGGCAAGACTTGGGAACCCGTGGTTGATATCCGCCAAGGCGATTCGATTCACGGCGGTGGGTGCTTGGTCGATGAACGAAGCGGAGATCTGCTGTTCTTTGCGGAAACCGCGCATCCCCCTGCGACTCGGTTGATGTTCCGCAGCAAGGACCAAGGACAGAGTTGGACCAACGCGCCCCTTGAAATCAAGCCCAATTCGCTTGGTCACGTTGCTTCCTTGCACATGAACGAAAGCGGACTGACCTTAAAACACGGACCCCACGCGGGGCGATTGATTCGCGCTTCCCGCCACTATGCGGAAGGGAATGACAAACCGTTTTGGCCAGGTCACTATACCAACGCGATCTTTAGCGATGATCATGGGGCGACGTGGCAGAGCAGCGAGCCATTTCCCGCGTATGGGACCGGCGAGGCGTGCATCGTGGAACTATCCAACGGCGACTTGTATTACAACTCGCGGCGGCATTGGGCCCCCGCTGGAGAAAACCCTCGCCGGCGTTATTCGGCCGTCAGCCGGGACGGTGGCCAAACCTGGACGGATTTAAAACAAGTGGTCGTCCTGCCCGATGGACCGCAGGACACGAACTATGGCCTGATGGCGGGAATGGTTCGCTTGGATATTCCCGATCGAGATATCCTGATTTTCAGCAACGTGGAAAGCGAATCGGGAAGAAAGCAAGGCACGGCGTGGGCCAGTTTCGATGGTGGACAAACTTGGCCCATCAAACGCCGCGTTTTTGACGGCGATTTTGCGTATTCCTCGTTGGCCGCTGGCCGACCTGGAACCCTCAGCCAGGGATGGATTTTCCTGCTCTTCGAAGGCGGCCCTCATGGCGACGGAACGATCGGGCGGTTCAATCTCGACTGGTTGTTGCAAGGAGAGCCGACGGGCGATGGCGAAGTTCCTTCGTCCGCGTCACGATAATCGTAGCGTTCGGCAACCGGAGATCATGTGGGCCAAGATCCAGCGGACATTGACCAAACGACTTCCACCAGCCAAAATGCATCGATGGCAGTCGCGAGGATTCGGAACAGAAAATGACATCTTTTTGGCAGTTGGGCTTGACGTTGTTGGTGCTCTTGTGGGCGGTGGCCTATGTCGGCCACTGCATCTATAAGGCCCTGACCATCCGCGGGTCCAGTTGCGGTGGATGTGGCGGTTGCGCGAACAAGCGTCCGCCCCGGAACTTGGTCCAGTTAGCTCGAAAATCAGATTCATGAAGCGACGCGGGTGGAACCGCTGGGCGGTCGTATTGACGGTGGCGCTGTTGCTATGTGGCGGGATCGTTTTTTTTTCCCGGACTGGAACAAAAACGGCAGCAACTTCTAAGGCCCGTTACGTGGGTCGGCAAACTTGCCAATCGTGTCACCAAGAGCAACACGAAAAATTCTTGCAATCGCATCATCATCAAGCGATGGCCGTGGCCACGGAACAGACGGTTCTCGCAAATTTCGACAACCAATCGCTGGATCACGATGGGCTGACCAGTCATTTTCTACGTCGCGACGACAAGTTTTTGGTGCGCACCGAAGGCCAAGCTGGAGCGATGACCGAATTCGAAGTGCGCTTTGTCCTGGCGTATCATCCGTTGCAACAATACATGGTCCAAGTCGTCCAGGATCGACCGCCGACGAATTCGAAAGGCGATGCACAAACCGCCAACGCGGGACAGGATGTCATACATGCCGCAAGCGCTGGCGGTTTGGTCGCCTTGCAAGTGTTGCGATTGTGTTGGGATGTCGATCAGCGGCGTTGGTTTTACCTTCGCCCGGAAGACGTGCCCGAAAAGCTGCACTCGACCGATCCATTGCACTGGACCGGAGTGACCCAACGTTGGAACACGAGCTGTGCTGCTTGTCATAGCACCAATTTGGAAAAACATTTCGACTCGCGGCACGCCACCTTTGGGACCACGTTTTCCGACATTGACGTCTCGTGTGAAGCGTGTCACGGTCCTGGAAGCCACCATGTAGCGTTGGCTCAGGCGCCGTGGTATTCGCGCGATTTGACCAAGGACTCTGGTTTAGTCTCGCTGAAGTCGGCGACGGCGGCCGAGCAAGTGCAGCTTTGCGCCAGTTGTCACAGTCGCCGGCGGCTCTTGAATGAAGACTTCCACGAGACTCGGCAAATGGCAGATCATCTCTTGTACGAGCCGATGTCGCCCGAGACTTATTTTGTCGATGGTCAAATCAAAGACGAGGTGTTCGAAGTCGGCTCCTACTTGCAGAGCAAAATGTACAGCAAAGGGATTCGTTGTACCGATTGTCATGACCCACATACGGCCAAGACCTATTATCCGGACAATCGACTTTGCACTTCCTGCCATCAACATCCGGCAGGCGTCTATGATTCGCCGCAACATCACGGTCACGTGGGACAAGGCCCGGGAACGCAGTGCGTGGATTGTCACATGCCGACCCGGCATTACATGGACGTTGACCCGCGCCGAGATCACAGCATCCGTATTCCCAGACCGGACCTCAGTCTCACATTAGGGACGCCGAACGCTTGCACCGGGTGCCACGTGGACTCGAAGCGACTCCCCGAGGAGTTGGCAGTTGAGGTCAAACGATATCAAGACTGGCAGCGACTCGCTGATACCGGGCAGGTAGCGGTCGTGCAAGAGATCGAACGTGTGAACCGATGGGCCGCCGAAACCGTGTCCTCTTGGCGGACTCGGCAGGGCAAGCCACCATGGTCAAACACGTTTGGCGAGACACTCCATCGGATCCGCAGCGCTGCACCCCATCATCACGCCAAAGAGCCCGACGCCTTGAAGCAGTTGCTGGATTGGGCCAACACAAGCACCAACTCGCCGATGTACCGAGTCACTGCGATGGCCGAAGTTGCCAATTGGACGGACGAAGAAACACTACAGTCGGCGCTATCGTTGTTGGACGATGCCGATCCCTTTGTAGTTTTTCAAGCCATGCGACGGATCGATCATGAAATCCAACGCGTCCTGGAGTACTTGTCGTACGGGCTGCCGGCCCAACAATGCGAGTTGCAAATTCAACGTTTGTCGGAACCATTGATCGCGCGACTAAGCCATCCCACTCGGCTCATTCGCACTCAGGCGGCGACTTTGTTGCTGAGCGTTCCTCCACAATGGCGACAAGGTTGGATGGGTGGCCAAGGGCCGCGATTCAAGGCGGCATTGGACGAAGCGTTGGTCGTGCATTTGCTCAACGAAGAACTGGCGGCGGTTGCTGAAATCTACCAAGCCATGGGCCAAGCAGAACGGGCGGAGGAGTTTTATCGTCTGGCCCTGCAACATTCCCCAAATGTCTACGGTATCCACAACAACTTGGCAATCCTCTTGGAGCAGAAGCCAACGGAGCCAACTTCGGAGAGCCAAGAACTAATCCGAAAACTAAGACAACAAGACATGCAACTGTTGCAAGTCGAAATGGATCGGGCAGCCCATCTTCCGTCAGCCGGTCATTTGCATTTCCGCTACGCCATGGCCAAATATCTGGCCGGTGAAATGTCGCTGGTCGAGAGACATTTGTTGGCGGCGCTAGAGCGGCAGCCCCACGAACCCACGTTCCTCTTGGCCATGGCAACCTACTGGAAGGCCAACGCAAAATGGAGCGAGGCGCGACCTTACGTCGAGGAACTGCTGCGATTGGATCCTCGCCACCCCGGCTACTTGGGTCTCTGGCAGGAAATTCAATCGCATACGAAATAGCACGACCTGGTATTGGCCCGACCTGACATTGGCCAGAACGTTTATTTGTTGGCGGCGGTTCTTTCGCGTTTCTCCTCAAACAAGTACGTCATCAAGTCCACCACTTGTTGAGCGTCCAAGTTATCCAGCAAACCGCTCGGCATGATCGAAACGGGCGACTTGCGGATCTCGACGATGTCGATCTTGGAAAACTCGGTTCGGTTGGCCTGCGAATCGACAGCGGCCACTTTGCCACCCGCCAATTGGGTCACGATCCCCGTCAGCACGCGACCGTCTTCCAATTCGATCATTTCCGAACGGTAGCGATCGGAAATCACCAGCGACGGATGGATGACCGACTCCACGATTTCACGTTGCGAGAAACGTTGGGCCAAGCCCTGAAGATCCGGACCAATACCCGCTTGTCCTTGCCCGTGAAACACGTGACAGTTTGCGCAATTGGCTTGCTGATAGATCAACTGTCCACGGTGAGAATCGCCGGTTAGCAGATTCAATTGCTTTTGAATTTCGTCGAGACTCCAGCGACTCGATTCGTTGTGGCTGGGGAGTTGAGCCGGGAGTTCGCTCGGAAAGTTGGCTGCATACCATGATTGCCAAGCGACGAGGGACTTGCCCGGTCGCTTGCCTTCCGGCAGTTGGGTCCACTTACCTAAGACTTCGATCCCACGACCCGCGATCGTAGGGTGCCGCAAGCCGAGCAGAATAATCTGGCGTAGGTGTTCGGGGTTCTTGGAGGTCTTTTCCATTCGCAAAAAGCACTGCAAGACCTCGTCGGCTGCAAAGCTGGACAGCTGCGGCAAGCTTTGCAGGAAATGCGTCCAAAACATATCGACGTTTGGTGTTTTTGCATTCGCGTCACTACTGGAGGTAATGGTTGGAGCCTGGGCCATCGCCATCGCCACGAACTGGCGCCGATTCGGATCTTGGTTCCAACTCTCGATCAAATGTTCGGCCACTTGAACTCGGACCGGGCAATTGGCATCGGCTAGGGCTTCGCCCAACACCGCAGTCAGTCCAAGTACCAGGTCTTTGCTGGACGGATCTTGTCGCTCGGCCAAATCCTGTTCCAAGCGAATCATCTTTTCCAAGACTTCGGAGGTGAGTGGCTTGGGTAGATTCGACAGGTTCATCAAGCAGCCGTTAGGCAGTTCGGCGCCTCGGTCAAGCATGCTAATGGCCTGATCGCCGGGAAAGGTCTTCGCAATGTCCCGGCAAGCTTGCATCACGTAGTGTTGGTAGCTGCCACCACCTGGGAACGACTTGGCCTGCTCCAGGTACTCGAGAAGTGCCAACCGAGTTTCGATCGAGAGTCGATCACCCATCGTTTGAATGTGCATGGCCAAATGCCAGCGATCGATCACGGGAATGTCCTCGTTGCGAATGTAGTCGACGTAACGATTCTGGATCTCGGCAGCCTTCAGGAACGCCAAAAGGTAGACGAGTTCTCGATTGACGCGCGAGTCTTCCGCCGGGAACAGTCCGGCGATCTTACTGGCAAAGGCAGGTATTTGAGCCGGATCCACATTGCCACGGCTCAAGGCCAGTTGAGTCACTCGCAACAAAGGCAACAACGACTCCGGAGACTTTGCTTCATCCAAGCGTTGGTCGATTCCCACCAAGCAGTCGTAGGCAAGTTTTAATGAGGGCTTGGACGACAGTCCTGCCAGCGCCGCTTGAATGAAGAGCGCATCCTCGGAGGCCTCGACGATCCACGTGTCCCATAACGTCGGGTCTTGGATCTCCAGCAAACGACGGGCAATTGTGGTCACGGTTGGGTCGGCCGAGTTCAAAGCGGGCCGAATTTGCTCAGGAGTGATCGGAAGCGACGAACCCAACAAAGCTTCGCCAGCGACACGTTGCACGATCACTTCGGGGTCAGAAAACAACTGGAGCAAAGTCGTTTGCGATTGCGGTTCTTTGATCGTGCCGAGAATGGCAGCGACTTTGCATCGTACGGCGGTAGATTCCGACGTGGCTAGTTCGCTTAACCATTCGAGGGACGGAGCCGGGCCGAACCACTGCATGACATCCAAGGCTCGAGTCCGATAGGCGTCAACATTCTTCTTGTTTTGAACGACAGTCCGCAAGGTGTCATCCCAACCGCCGAGCTGTTGCTTCAGCATGGCGATCCGTTGTCGAGTGGCGGCTGAATGGAACATCGGCGCGCGAATGATTTCTTCCCACGGATTGGCGTAAGTTGTCAGCGCGGCAGGGACTTCGCCCGACCAGCGAACCCGATAGATCCCGCCGGTGCTTTGTCGGCCGCCCAATGCGATGTACAAAGCTCCATCCGCCGGCCCAATGGCGAGGTCCGTCGCGTTTAAAGGCCGACCTTCCATGAAGGTCTCCATCTCGGCGGAGTAACTGCCACCGGAGGGCACGGTTCGGATCGCCATGATGCGCCCG